>NZ_DASVSO010000146.1:0-9416 GCF_036388035.1 Archangium sp. | reverse complement strand
AGGTGCGCGGCAGGGTGGTGCGGGCGGACGGCTCGCCCATCCCCCGCTTCCACATCAATGGCGAGCTCCACCAGGACGCCGGGGGCGCCTTCCGGCTTCCTATCCGCAAGAGCGAGGAGCGGGTGCTCATCTTCAGCGCCCCGGGCCTGGCCACCACCGCGCGCCGGCTCCAGGTGCGCGAGGGCCTCGACACGGACGTGGGCGACGTGGTGCTGGACGGCGGGCGCGAGGTGCGGCTGCGCGTGGTGGACGCGGACACCTCGCTACCGGTGGAGCACGCCCTCGTGGACGTGAGAGAGCCGGCCGATGCCGAGGCGAGGATGGACAGGTCCCTCCTCTACCCGGAGATGCCTCGTTCCGGCGGCCTCGACAGCCTGCTGCTGACGGCGGAGGACGGCACGGTGAGCCTGCCCCACGTGGAGGAGCAGCCGCGGGTGTTGCTCGTGCTGCACTGCGGCTACCTGCGCGCGAGCGTGCCCCTGGGAGCGCGGCAGCGGGAGGTGACCGTGGCCCTGCGGCCGGGAGGCCGGTTGGAGGGCGAGGTGCGCCTGGACGGGCGGGCCTCGGGACACGGCCAGCTGAAGGTCCTCACCGCGCGGGGCCGGCACGCCGCCGACGCGAAAGTCACCGAGGGCCGCTACAGCACCTGCGCGCTGGAAGAGGGGCGCCATACCGTTCAGCTCCAGTTCCATGTCTTCGGACGGCGGACGATGCCCAGCTTCGCCTCGCGGGTGGTGGACGTCCCGGCCCGTGGAACGGTGCCGGTGCACTTCGACGCTCAGAGCGACGGCACCACCGTGCGGGTGCGCACCACCGAGAAGGTGGACCAGATGATGCTGCTGCCGGGCTCGTGGCCCCTGCCCGGCACGCGCGCGCACTACCTGGAGACGGAGGCCCATGCCTACCCGGCCATGTACGAGCTCATGACGGAGACGCACCGCTTCACGCTGGTACCGCCGGGCCACTACACGCTGCTGGTGGTGCGCGACTCGAGCACGCGGCCCGTGGAGCTGTACCGCGAGGAGGTGGTGGTGCCCGACTCGGGCACGTTCGAGCACCAGCTGCGGCCCCGCTGGCAGCTCGGCCCGGACAGCGTCGACGCCGAGTGAGGCGCGGGGAGGTGCGGCACCGCCTCCCGGAGTCAGTCCGGGAAGCGGCGCCCGGGGGCCTGGACGTACACCACCGCGTAGGCGATGGGCAGGACGGCCGCGTCCGGGCCACGGTGCACCACCTTGGAGGGATCGATCCCGGGCCCACGGGGCGGATCGGCCTCGAACGTCTTCTCCCCGAACTTCGTCATGTCACGCCCACTGATGAGCGCCGCACAGAGGGGCGAGGGCACGCGGCCACGCTCCGGGTAGAGGGCATCGAGGTAGATGCGGTCAAACTGGATGTAGATCCGGTCCTCGAACACCTTCAGCTCACCCGCCACCCAGTGAATCTTGCCGTCGGGCAGGTCCATCGAGCCCATCACGGGCCCGCTCCGGACGTTGATGTCGCCCTCGCTCCCCTCGGCGCTGACGGGGATGCCCTCCACCTCGACCCGGGTGATGGGCCGCTTGTCGAACCCCAGCCGCGCGGCCGTCGCGAGGGCCTCGGGAGAGCAGCGCTCCAGAAAGCCGCCGACGTCGGGGCGCACGGGTGCGCTCGCGCAGCCCAGGAGTGGGGACGAGGCGGCACAGAACAGCGCGAGGAGTCCTCGCAGGACTTTCGGTGTGGAGGAGCGCAAGGGGTGACGTCCTTTCTCGGAAGGCGCCAGCGAGGCCGGCGCGGTGGAAGCCGTGCCGGGACACTCCACCCCCAGGGTGGACGCGCACACGGTGCGGGCGAGTCCCCACCCTAGCCCGAGCAGCACCAGCCCGAGGACGAGCCCGACGAGCGCCCACCTCCTCCCGTCGCGGCGCCGCACCGCGCCCTGCTTCCCCTGGCCCGGTCCGGCCGTTTCGGAGGCGGCCCGCGCCTCCTGCCCTGGTGGCGGAGGTAGCGGCTCCTCGGCGGGGGGCTCCGAGCCCACGGACTCCCGGGGTGGATCGGACCCTTCCCGCGCGACATTCCCTTCCTCCAGCCGGGCCTCCACGGGTGCGCCGTCTTCCCCTCGCGCCGTGGGAAAGGCATACGGCACCGTCCAGCCCTCCGTGCCCCCTTCCCCCTCCAGCAGCCGCATCAACTCCTCGTGGACGGCGCGGGCACTCGCGGGCCGCTGCCCAGGCTCCTTCGCCAGCAAGCGCATCACCAGCGCGTTCAGCCCCGGCGGTACGCGCGGGTCCAACCGGACGGGCTCCACCGGCGGGAGGAACTCGATGGCGAGCAGCAGCTTCTCCGGGGGCAGGCGGGGGTTGAAGGGATGGCAGTCCGTGAGCGCCTCGTAGAGCAGGGCACCGAACGCGTAGAGGTCCACTCCCGGATGCGCGGCGAGGTGCGCTCCGTGCTCCCACTCCCCGGCGCGCAGGAAGGCGGCGACCTCGGGGGCCATGTTGTGGAATGTCATAGGGGGCAGCGCCCTGGTCAGCGTGTAGGCCCCGGGCAGGGACACCGCGCCAAAGTCGATGAGGAAGGGCCTGTCATCTCCCTCCCGCACCAAGACGTTGTCGGCCTTGAGGTCGCGGTGGCACACGCCCCGCTCGTGCAGCTCCGCCAGCACCAGCGCCAGCTCGCTCAGCACCCCCACCTGCCGGCACAACGGCGCGTGCGTCCTCCAGCGCCACGGGTTGAAGGTGGCGCCGGGGACGTAGTCCGTGACGAAGAAGAAGTAGCCCCCCTCCAGGTCTGGCCAGCGGCCCAGCTCGCGGACGGCCAGCAGGTTGGAGTGGTGGAAGTGTCCCAGCGAGACCGCCTCCCGAAAGGTCCGCTCATCCACCCGGGCCTCGTCCTCGCCGTCGCCTCGGGGACGCGCCGCCATCTTCATGGTGTAGAGCCGCCCCTCATGCTCCACCTGCAGGACGGTCGCGAAGCCCCCCATGCCCAGGCGGCGCACCACCCGGTAGTGCCGCACGGTGTCTCCTGCCTGGAGCAGATCCGGGTGGAAGGACTTCGTCATGGGGGCAGCCTCGAGTCCTCGAAATGAAAGGTCCGGGGGCCGTCCTCCTCCAACGTCAGCGCCAGACACCCGGCGCCTTCCGGCACCCGCGTGGAGAAGGTATGGCGTTGCCACCGTGGTCCGAGCGCGACGGTGGTGATGAGAATGGGAGCGGGGGTTTCCGCGCCCGCCCGAGCGCGCCCGCACCGCGTCTCCAGCCGGACCCGGGAGAGCCGCCAGGGTCTGGAGGTGCGTTGAAGGGTTTTGATGTCCACGGTCACGAAGAGACGCCGCTCCACCCGCAGCACGGACTCCACCTGGGCCTGGATGCCGCCGGACTTCTCAAGGGCCCACCCCTCCCCCGGCGTGACGAGCTCCATCCTCGGGCGAGTCCCCGGCTCGGGGCTCGCGAGGAGCAGCCGGCTCGACTCCGTGGCGAGGGACACGCTCACCTGCGCGTCCACCTCGTCCCGCCGGGTGACGAGCGCCAGCGACAGGGTGAGGGGCTCGCCCGCCTCCGTCCGCCCCGTCACCGGCAGCAGGAGGCGCTCGCCCTCGGCCAGGTCGTGCACCAGGACGACCACCAGGGAGCGCGGGCCCATCGGCGCCACGGCGACCCGTGCCTCCAGCTCGGGCGTCAGCAGCGCACGCGGCTCGAACAGGCCCTCGAAGTCCACCAGCGTGGAGAAGCGCGCGGCCACGTACAGCACGGGCGGCGCGGCGCCCGACGGCCCCACGACGAGCACGGTCCCCTGCCTCGGCTCCCGTCCGGTAGCCCCCGCCTGGGAGGGGGCCAGCAGGGAGACGAGGAGGGCCCAGAGCGGAACCGGCCAGGGACGAGGGTGCACGCGGCCTCCGGGAGGAGGGCGGCAGGGTAGAGGAGCCCGCCCGGCCGGGCAAGGACTGCTCGACCTTTCCGGTCATTCCAGAGGAGCTGACTCCGGGAATCACTCCCGGGGTGGACTCACGCGTCGAGGTCGAGCACGCACCATCCGGGATGGTCCCTCCCCCCTCCCGCGCACTTTTCCCCCGCCCCGCAGGTCCCCGGCGCATCCGAGCCGCACTGTTGGATGCATTGACCCCCCATGCATGAGAAGCCCTGGGGGCAGGGTCGCGACTGGGGGTCGCAGGTCCGCAGGCACCTCATCCCCACGTCATTCCGTGACTCTCGGGCCGTGACTTCGCATTCCTGACCCGCTGGGCAGGGATTGAGCTGGCAATCCGATCCATGCACCCGCGCGCATACGGAGGCGCCGTGCGTCAATGCCACACATCGTTGTCCCTCCGGGCAGGATAATCCCTCACAGGTGGGCAGACACACGCTGCCCTTTACATCCGCGGTACTACAGAAGGACCCGGCGGGACAGCCCTGGGGCTCCTGGGGCTGGCAGGAGCGGCGACATCGCTTGTCGGTACACATCAACCCCGGCGCGCACCCCATTTCCGGTTGGAGGGGCAGTTCCAAGCAAAACTCCCCCTCTTTCGCCCTCCCTGGAGCCCCACACCTGCGGACCACGCGTTCGCCTGACCGAACCGAGTAGCAGGAAAGACCTTCGCCGCAATCCACGTCCGCCGCACATTGGCTGGCCACGCAGGCCGCCTTCCACATCAGCTTCCCGCGTAGGCAGACGAGTGGTGCATCGCAGTCCGCGTCTCCGTGGCACGGCTTCTCGAAGGTGAGCAACCGTCTCGTCTCATCTGGCGGAAGTATCGGGACGATCCGGCCATCAGCCTCGCGAGTTTCGGACGTCTTCAGGCCACCCAGCAGCCACCTGTTCGAGGCCCACATCAACGGGATCGCCAACACGAGTCCCACAAGGACGGCAAGCGGGGCTCGCCACTTCATTTCCGGCCCCGTCTTTCCATCTCCTCCTCACAGGCGGCCATGCAGTCGTCGTAGTCCTCCTGGATGGGCCCACACTCCGCATAGACGTCTGCCGGCTGGCAACTGGCCTGGGACAATTTCTTGATGCTGTCCTTGAGCAGGGCCTGGTGCAGCACGCCCGCCTCCCCTCCCACGGGACACCCCGTCTCCAGCACCGCCAACGACACCCATGCCACCACGCACACGCGTTTCATTGGCCCGACCTCGGTGAAGGAAATCCTTGGAGACCCTGAGGGTAGAGCCCGCAGTGTGGCGAGTCCACCACGCCCGACGAACCCAGCGCCAACGTCAGGCGCATGCCACCCCGTCCAGCTCGCCCGAGGCGTATCCCGCAGCATCGGACAACCCGTCACGTAGCCTCATGGTGTACCTTCCCAGTGGCTTGACGGGTGCCCCCGCGCTTCCGTGTGATTCATGGACCGAGGTTTCCAGCCCGCGCGATCCGCTGGGGAGGCAAGGCATGTCCACCCATCTCTTGCTCCGTGGGCCCGAACGACACCTCGGGTGGGGGCTCCTGGCCCTGGCCGTGCTCGTGCTTCTCGGAGGCTGCGCCACGGGCTCTCCGCGCGGGAGTCTGATGAGCGGCTTCGGCCCGCACCCGCGCTCCGCCCCGTTGCACTCCAGCTCCGGGCCTCAGCGGTCGGCCGTTTCTCCCGAGCTGGCGGAGGCGGCGGGAGGCGCCGGCGGTTTCCCCGAGCTGCGGACGGAGAGCACCCTGGTGGCCCCGCTCACCTGCGGAGGGGTGGCCGTGCCCCCGGGCTGGCCCGACCTGTCCTCCAGCGAGACCGAGGCACTGCTGGCCCCCTTCTTCTCGTGCACCTCACCCGCGGAATTCATCGCGTTGCAGCAGCGGGTGGACATGCCCCGGCTGGTGGAGAAGCTGGAGGACTCGCGCGCCGTGCGCCTGAGCGCCCTGGGGCCCGTGCGTGAAGACGCCGCCGCCCTCCTCCACCGCAAGCGCGCCGCCTTCCTCGTCACCGCCACCGAGCGGTATGGCCTCCCCCATGCCGAGGTGCTTGCCCTCTTCCTCCTGCACTCGGCCCATGACGACGAAGTGCGGGAGGTGCTGCGGCTGCTGGCCGGGGACAAGCGGCTGGGGCAAACGCTGGGACTCATGCCGGCCGTGCGCGAGGAGTTGGAAGCGCGGGGCTTGCCCCTGTCGGCCTGGTCGGACCGAGCCGAGCAGGCCGGAGATGTGCTGCGGGGCCTCGGCCGCGCCGCCCGGGACGCCCTGGACACTAGCCCGTTGAGCGAAGGGGCCCGGTCCATGGAGCTGTCCGCGCTCCGGGGCCAGTTGCCGCCCGCCTACCAACGGGCCCACCACGAGGTGGAGCGGGCCCTGGTGGAGCGGCACTTCTCCCCGGGCAGCGTGGTGATAGGCGGCTTCGACTCGGTGACGTTCGGCGTGCCGCTGGGCTTCTACTCCCTGGTGGCCGGGACGGGCCATGGGGCATACGCGCTGTCCCAGGGCCAATACGAGCAGGCCACGCGCGAGCTGGCGCCCGCGGCGCTGCTGGTGGCCCTGTACGCGGGCGGCAAGGGCGTGCGCGCCCTCTCCGAGGCCCAGGGGGCCGGAATGGGAGGACGCCGAGGGCTCCTACCCCCGGAGCTACGCCTGAAGGCCCTCCAGGAGGTGGCACGGCGGTTGGAGGCGCGGCTGGGAGGGGAGGGCCTGAGGGAGCTGGCCCGGGACATCCGCGCCAGCCAGGAGGCGGGCCGCTTCGTGGCGGTGGGGGGAGTGGACGCCGCCCTGGCCCTGCGCGAGGCCCGGGGGGATGTGGCCAGGGCCCAGGCAATGATGTCCAAGGCCACGCCCGGGGCCATGGGCTCCTTCAAGGCCCCAAATGCGAAGCGCCACAAGATCCAAAGCGTTCGCTACAGTTCGTCCGCGGCGAAGGAGAAGAACTCGGTTGTCGAGCCGGGCCTGATTGCCGAGGACATGAAAGTCATCGAGGCCGGCCTCGCCCTGGTCGAGGGAGATCGCCTCACCGTGAATGGAAGAACGTATGGTATCGAGCCTGGTGGGACTCTCTTCCCGATTGAGGGTCCTGGTATTCACACCTTGAGCAGATCTGAGTTCAAGGCGCTCGGTGTCTTGAACGAGTTCGGTGATGGGACCGAAAGGGCCACGAAGATCTTCGCCCATGATCCGGCCCTCACTCCAGAGGCAGTTGAACGTGCACGGAGTATCCAGCTGCTTGGAGGAGGGTGATAGGTGATCTGGCAAGACTTCTTTGTGAACAGGCACCTGGAGCTCAACGAGATTGCTTCTGGGGTAGCACGGGTGTTTGGTGTCCGACCCGAAGAGGTTCTCGTGGTCCCCGAGTTGGGGCCGATCGAGCTCACTGAGGAGGTGCGTGTCCTCGTGGGCGCTCGCGCGGTTTCGGGTGACTTCTTGATGTATGTATCAATTGTTCCTCAATGGAGTCCGGTGGACTCGGGGGATGAGTTCGAAGTGATGTTTGAATTGTGTCGGCTATGGAAATGTGAGTCTCTCGTGTCATCCGATTCGCCGAGTCCGTACTCCTGGATTCTCTTGGATGGCAGGGGAGGCAAGCGCGAGGTGACGCTCGATGCGGATGAACTTGACGAGCGGGAGAGGTACGTGTTGAGCAGCTCCGAATAGAGACGACGCACGACCCGTTGTGTCATGTCTCCCCATCTGTCGATCGAGAGGACAGGAGCCAGCCGAGCAGCCCCGAGTGGCCAGACATGACCGCCGAGGTCATCTTTCAGCTACCTATGGCTGAAGTCTACTCCTCCCCTCCCGAGAAGCTGCCCCTCAAGGTCTTCCGCGAGGCCGTCGAGGCCCGCCTGGAGGCCTGTTCCCCCGACGAACTGCGCTCCCTCCTGCGCGCCCTCGCCAGCCGCACACGTCCTTCCGAGCGGCTCGCCTTCCTGCACTCCCTCCGCACTCCCTCGGACTCCGGCGCGTGCGATCCGCTCCGCCAGGACGAGCTCCTCGACGACATCGCCGAGCTGTCCTTCGTCCTCCCCGAGAAGGCCAGCGCTTGGGAAGAGGAGGGGTTCGACGAAGAGGACACCCTCGGCCCCTATGCGGAACTCGTCGAGCCCCTCACCAGCCTCTTCGAGCGCGCCCAGGAGGCCTCCGAGCGGGGCCAGTCCCGGCTCGCCCGCGAGGCCTACAGCGATCTCTTCGCGCTCCTCCACTACGAGGACGAGCGGGGCCGCGGCCTCCACGCCGAGCACCTCCCCGCCGTGGATCTCCCCGAGGCCCGCGCGCGCTACCTCCGCGCCGTCTACGTCACCACCCCGCCCGCGCGGCGCGCCCCCGTCCTCCTCGAGGAGATGCGGCTCATGCGCTCGCTCCTGCCCCACGGGCCCCGGCCCCTCATGCAGGAGTGGCTCGACATCACCTCCGAGCCCCTCCCCGAGCGCGAGGCCTTCCTGCGCGACTGGGTCCCCCTGCTCCGCCAGCAGCGCGACCCCGACGCCGAGGCCTGGCTGCGCGAGGCCGTCCGTCTCTCCGAGGGCTCGCGCGGGCTGCGCGCCCTCGCCTTCTCCGAGCCCACGCGCCACCCTCGCGCCTTCCTGGACCTGCTCGCCGCGCTCGAGCGCGAGGGCCCGCCCCAGGAGGTGCTCTCCACCGCCCGCGAGGCCCTCGGGGTGCTCCCCGCCGGCCTGCCCCTGCGCGCCGCCCTCGCCGACTTCCTCGCCTCGGCGGCCGAGCGGCTCGGGCAGACCGACACCCTGCGCGCCGCGCGCTGGGAGGCCTTCATCGCCCGCCCTACCCTCGCGCGGCTGTTGGATCTGCGGGACTCGCACCCCACCGAGTCCAAGCGCGCGCCCGTGCTCCTCCAGGCCGCCCGACACCTCGAGGACGTGCTCCACCAACCCCGCAGGCCCTCGGGCTCCATGGTGGCCCTCCCCGACACCGCGGACGACGTGGAGACGCCCGCCCGCGTGGACCGGCGGCTGCTCGCCCATGCCCGGCTGCTCGCGCACGACTGGAAGGCCGCCCACGCGCTCGCCGCCACCGACAGCCCGCTCGGGTGGACGTACGGGGACAACCCGCAGGGCACCATCGTGCCCTTCTTCCTCGCCCTCCTCTCGGGCCAGCCGCTCGGCGAGTTGCCCCGGAACGTGGCCCGGCTCTGGCAATGGGGGCTCGAGGTCGGCACCCAGGCCGGGGACTGGTACGCGGGCGACCTGCGCCAGGACGCGGCCCTCCAGGAGCGCCTGGCTCGCGCGTATGCCGAGGCCCTCCCCGCCTTCCGCCTGGAGCCCGAGGAGCAGGAGCGGCTGCTGGAGGCGTGTCTGGAGGTGGCCCGCAGGCGCGCCAGCACCATCGTGAGCCGGCAGCGTCGGCGCAGCTACGACAAGGCCGCCGTGCTGCTCGCCGCCAGTGCCGAGGTGTTGTGGCTGCGCGGCGAGGAGGGGCGCGGCAACGTGCTGCTCGCCGGCTTCCGCGAGAGCTTCCGCCGCCACCGCGCCTTCCAGGCCGAGCTCGACAAGGCGGTGGGCTCGCGGCCCCTGCCTTCCCCCCGGCCCCCG
>NZ_DASVSO010000145.1:0-8005 GCF_036388035.1 Archangium sp. | reverse complement strand
AACGGCGGCCCCAAGAAGGAGGCCGCCGTTCGAACTGCTTCAGCGTGAGGGCTTACTCGAGGGTCAGCGTCCCCACGGCGACGTTGATGGTGTTCAGCGCGCCGCTGCCCGACAGCACGTGCGCCTTGGCGACGTTGAACGCGACCGGGCCCTTGCCGACCGTGGGGCCCAGGCGGGTCAGATCCATCGCCACCGTGAGCAGGGACCGGTCGAGCGCCACCGCGGGGGCGGACTCGCCCTTCTGGAACACGCCGACGCTCAGGGTGGTGGCCTTGACGGCGCTCCTGAAGAGCTGAGGACCGCTCCCCAGATCGAACGCGTGGTTGAGCGCGTACTCGGAGTCGCCGGAGGCCAGCTTCGCCCAGGGCGCGCGGGTGTCGGTCGTGATGGCCAGGTCCACGCCGCGGCCGAACCCGTCCACCGGCCCCACGAGGTCCAGCACGAGGCGGGCCTCGGTGGACAGCGCGGGGTTCTTCACGAGGCGCCAGGGGGCGGTGCTCGGCGGGTCGGTGTAGGTGAAGCCCTTGGTGGCGGTGGGCACCGTGATGGTGGCGGTGCCCGTACTCGTCGGATCCGCCGCGCTGGTGGCGATCACCGTGAAGCGGCCAGCGGCCGCGGGGGCGGTGTAGACGCCGTCGGAGGTGACGGTGCCGCGGCCCGCGCCGCCGCCCACGCTCCAGGTCACCGCCGTGCTGGCGGTGGTGCCCGTCACCGTGGCGGTGAACGCGTGCGTGGCGCCCGAGTCGAGCGTCAGGGTCGCGGGCGAGAGGGTGACCACCACGTTGCGGACGGTGATGGTGGCGGTGCCCTTCTTGCTCGGATCCGTCACGCTGGTGGCCACCACGGAGTAGGTGCCCGCGCGGAAGGGCGCCGTGTAGACGCCTGCGTTGGTGACGGTGCCGTTGGTGGCGCCACCCGTCACGGCCCAGGTGACCGCGTTGCTGGCGGTGCCCGTGAGGCCCGTGACGTTCGCCGTCAGGGTGACGGTGGCGCCCTGGTCCAGGGTCGGCTTCTGCGGGTCGGGCGTCACCACGATCGCCGTCACCTTCACCGTGGTGGTGGCCTTCTTCGTCGGGTCGGCCACGCTGGTGGCGGTGACGTTGAAGTCACCGGCCGCGGCGGGGGCCGTGTAGACGCCCTCGGGGGTGATGGTGCCCTTGCTGTTGGTGGCGTCATTGGCGTCGATGGACCAGGTCACCGCCTTGTTCCCGGCGATGCCCGTCACCGTGGCGGAGAGGTTCATCTTGCCCGTGGTGTGGAGGGTCGGGCTGGCCTGCTCGATGGCCACGACCACGGGGTTCACGGTGACGGTGGTCGAGCTCTTCTTGCTCGGGTCCGCCACGCTGGTGGCCACCACGGTGTAGGTGCCCGGCTTGTGGGGCGCCGTGTAGACACCGGCGCTGGTGACGATGCCGTTGGCGTCGCCGCCCTCGACCGCCCAGGTCACCGCCTGGAGGGAAGTGCCCATGACGTCCACGCCGAGGGCGAGGCTGGCCCCCTGATCGAGCGTCATCGTCTCGGACTTCACCTTCACCTCCACCGCGCCCACCTTCACCTGGGTGGTGGCCTTCTTGGTGGGGTCGGCCACGCTGGTGGCCACGACGGTGTAGGTGCCCGACGTGGTGGGGGCCGTATACACGCCCTCGGGGGTGATGGTGCCGTTGGCCGCGTCGCCCTCCACGCTCCAGGTCACCGCCGTGCTGGCGGTGGTGCCCGTCACCGTGGCGGAGAAGATCAGGCTGCCGGTGGTGTGCAGGAGCGGCTCACCCGGCAGGACGGTCACGAGCAGGGGGCGCACGATGAGCAGGGTGCTGCCCTTCTTGGTGGGGTCGGCCACGCTGGTGGCCACGACGGAGTAGGTGCCCGGCGTGGAGGGGGCCGTGTACGCGCCCTGGGGGGTGATGGTGCCGTTGGCGTCGCCCCCCTCCACCGCCCAGGTCACCGCCGTGTTGTCGTTACCCGTCACGGTCGAGGTGAGCTCCACCACGGCGCCCTGGTCCACCGTGGTCGCCGCCGGCGTCACGGTGACGACGACCGCGTCGCCGCAGGCGATGAGCGTTCCGAGCAGCAGCGGAACAATGAGTTTGGTCAAGGTTTTCATGGGTTACCGTCCGAACTGGCTGACGAAGAGGGTGACGTCGTTGTTGTCCACGAAGCTGTCGGCGTCGAGGTCGGCGGCCAGGGGCGCTGCCTCGCTCGACTTGCGGCCATATGCCTGAGCGAGCAGGCCCATGTCCGCACCGTCCACCACCTCGTCGCCGTTGAGGTCGCCGGTGTAGACGATGACCGTGGCCTTGATGTTCGTGCTCTTGTTCGCGTTGCTGGTGGCGATGACCTGGCAGACACCGGCCTTGTTACCGGCCGTGTAGAGGCCGTCGCGGTTGACGCTGCCGCAGGTGGTCGAGCCAGCCGCGGACCAGCTCACCGAGGTGTCCTTCGCGTTCTCCACGCTCACGGTGAAGCTCTTTGTGTCGCCCCGGGCCATCACCACCCGTGCCGGCGAGAGGGTGAGGAAGGGGAGCGAGACCTCGATGAAGGTCTCTCCCTTGCCGGAGTTGCCATAGGCGTCGTAGGCCACCGCCGTCACGGTGTGCTCACCCTTGGTCAGCAGGGCGGACGTGTAGGTGACCTCGTACGGCGAGCGGTTGGCCTGGCCCACGAACGCGCCGTCCACGAAGAACTCCACATGGGTGACGCCCGTGTTGTCGCTGGCGGCGGCCTTGAGCGTGAAGAGCTCGAACAAGTTGCTCGCCGTGGCGCTGACGGAGGGAGCCGTCACGTCGTTCACCGTGGAGTTACGGATGTCGAAGTCCACCGTCTGACTGGCCTCGTTGTTCGCGCTGTCCACCGCCTTGACCAGCAGCGTGTGGGGACCATTGCTCAGCTTGGACGCGTCGAACGGAATCCGGTAGCTGCCGCTGGGGTCGGTGCGCGTGCCCGCGGGGGCGCCATCCACGAAGAACTCCAGGCGCTTCGTCCAGATGTTGTCGCTCACGCTGGCGTTGAGCTGGATCGTCCCGTGGGAGCCATCGACGGACGCGGTGAGGGTGGGCGCCCGCGTGTCCGGGGTGCTCGTCGAGGTCAGCGTCACGTCATCGAGGAACAACTGCGTGACCTCGTCGTCCACCGTCGGCTCCTCCAACAGGTCGGCCTCGAACGAGAGCTGGATCGTCTGTCCCTTGTAGGCGCTCAGGTCGAAGCGGTGCTCGAAGTACTTGCCGCCGGTGTCATCCAGGTTCGAGAACGACTTCAGCGTCTTCAGCTCCGCGCCGTTGGAGTCCCGCACCTTCGCGAGGAGGGTGTGGTGCGGCAGACCATCGGCGAACGCACCGCTGTAGAGGCGCAGCCAGAAGCTGTAGATGGCCGAGGTGCTGTCCGCGGGGATGGTGACGGTCTGGTGCAGCTCCGACCTGGTGGGCCCCGGGTTGGTATAGATGATGAAGAACGTGTTGCCCGAGTGGGCGAAGGGATTGCTCGGAGTGAGGGCGTAGAAGCCGAGCGACGTGGAGAGGCTCGTGGTGAACGGCCAGGCGGCCCTGCCCGCAGCGCTCGTGTCCTCGAAGCTCGAGTTGACCACGAGCTGCTTGCGCTTGACGTCGACGAAGAACGACACCGGGGCCGAGCTGGCCGCGTTGCCGGCCGCGTCCACCGCGCGGGCCACCAGGGTGTGCGCGCCGTTGGTCAGCGACGAGACATTCAGGAGCGTGGCGAACGACGTGAACGTGGTGCCCAGGGACTTGCCGTCCAGGAGGAACTCGACGCCACCGACGAAGCCGTTGTCCGACACGTTCGCGAAGAGGCCCACCTTGGTGCCGGTGTCGACGACCTGGGCCGTGACGAACGGAGCCTCGGTGTCGGCCGTCTCGATGAAGCGCAGCGAGAAGTCGTCCAGCTTGAAGTTGGAGGCCCGCGAGGCGTTCTCGCTGCCCTCCAGGTAGATGCGGATGGTCTGACCGGCGTAGGCGCTGAGGTCGAAGCTGCGCTGCACCCAGCCGAGGTTGGCGTCCAGGTTGGACCAGGTGGCGAGCGTCTCCAGCAGCTCACCCGAGGTGGAGCGCACCTGCACCACGAGGATGTCGTTGGCGACGGTGTCCGTCTCCTCGGTGGTGAGGTTGAGGTAGAAGCTCAGCGAGGTGCGGGCGGCGGAGGCCGGGATGGTGACGTCCTGGTACAGGTTGTCCCGGCTGACGCTGCCGTAGCCGTTGAGCCACACGTAGCCCTGGCCCGTGCGAGCCCCCTTGCTGACGGGGAAGTTGATGTTGCCGCGGGGATTCGCCTCCCAGCCCTCGCCACCCAGCTCGAAGCCCGGATCCATCAGGAGCTGCTCGAAGCTGTTGGACACGTTGAAGTCGAGGGGGTCCGACTGGGCCACGTTGCCGGCCACGTCGTAGGCCACCACCACCAACTGGTGCTTCCCGTTGTCGAGCGTGGAGACCTCGAGCGGCACCATGAAGGGCTGCGAGGTGTCCTTGCCCTGGAGGGCGCCGTCGACGAAGAACTCCACGCGCGCGACGCCCACGTTGTCCGTGGCCGTCGCGTTCAACTCGAGCACGGGAGCGCGGCCCGAGACGCTGGCGATGACCTTGGGGGCCTCGCGGTCGTCATAGGTGCCGGCGGTGAAGCCCACGTTGATGGCGGCGAAGGCGTTCTCCACCGCGCGGTACTCGGCGGACTGGGTGCCGAAGAGATCCGCCGCGGACTGGAGGCTGGCCGTGCGGGCCGCCAGGTAGTTGGCCGACGAGTACAGGTAGGTGGTGATGGCGCGGTACCAGATGGCCGCCGCCTTGTCGTTGCCGATGCCGTCCATGCCGCCGGGCAGGTACTTGCTGGAGTAGTGGTTCGCCGGCGCCATGGGCTTGGCGCCCTGGGACAGGAAGTAGAAGGCGCGGTTCATCGGGCCACTGCTGTGGTGGACGTCGATGTTCTCGATGCCGGGGAACCAGGCATCCGCGCTCACGCCATCGAGGCTCGGCTTGAACATGACGCGCAGCGCGCTGTAGGGGTTCAGGTCCTCACCGATGAACCAGTTGCCCTTGTCTCCACCGCCGATGGTGTCGCCCCGGCCGTTGCGCACCCAGAACTCCGTCATGGTGCCGAAGATGTCGGAGCTGGCCTCGTTCAACCCGCCGGGCTCACCGGCGTAGATGAGGTCGGCCGTCTGGGACGTGATGCCGTGGCCCAGCTCGTGGGCCGACACGTCGAGCGCGGCCATGGACTTCATGGCGTAGGGATTGGTCTTGGCGTTGAAGGCGCCATCGCCGTAGCTCATGCAGAAGCAGCCGTCGCTCCAGAAGGCGTTCTGGTAGTTGTTGTTGACGTGCACCCGGTTGTAGGTGGGCGTCCCCTCGCCATCGATGCCCCAACGACCGTGGATCCTCTCGAAGTAGTCCCACGTCGCCAGCAGGCCATAGTGGGCGTCCACGGCGGCCGTCTGGCCGTTGGCGCTGAGCGTGTTCGCCCCAGGCACGTAGTCCTTGTTGTCACCCCAGGTGTTGTCGGCGTCGGTGTAGAGGGTGAGCGTGGCCGGCTCGCCCAGATCCACCTTGGCGTGGTTCACGTCATACGTGCGCAGGCCAGCGCCGTCGGTGCGGGTCGTGTCACGCAGCTCGTAGACGCCGCTGGCGTTCTTCCAGACGTTGAGCTGCACGTTGCCGTTGTGCTGCGAGAGGCCCGTGCCAATGGCCGCCGTGGTCTCCAGGGAGTTCCACTTCTTGAGCACCGCGCCCGACTCGGCGTCGAGGATGAAGTCCGTGTGGACGATGCCGTCCTGCGGGTTGTCCAGCTCGGTGTGGACGTGCCAGGCGAGCCGATAGTCCACCACCTCCTGCGTGAAGTCCGCCGCGTTCTGCTTCGCGAAGGGCTTCTCCGGAGCCAGGTTCTCCCGCTGCGTCTCCGGGTAGATGATGAGCTCCGCCGTCGGCTCGCCGCCCAGCAGGGCGCCGCGCGAGGAGAGCTCGAGGCTCGCCAGCGCGATCGCGTTGCCCGCGTCCACCAGGGGGCGGGTGGACACGCGGATGCCCTTGCGCACCCCTTCCACCGTCGTGGGCAGGTTCAACCCGGTGGAGTCCAGGTGGGTGATGGCCATGGCGCCCCACACCGGCACGCCCTGGTGGAGCTGCTGGAAGCGGGCATGGGTCTGGCCGAAGCGATCCGTCTGCATGCCGGACAGCTGGAAGTCATCCCGGTCGTTCAACCCGAGGCTGGACTTCTGAGCGCGCAGGCTCGCGAGGGACGCGCTCACGCGCGACGGCTCCTTCGCACGGAGCTGGACGAGCCTGGTCTGGGACAGGGGGGTGAGCTTCTCACCCGCCAGGGACGGACCCGCCAGGAGAGAGGCGAGGAGCAGGGGCCAACGTGGCCACGTCTGAGACATGGATGACTCCACCGGACTACGTCTAGGGAGATTCCTGGTCGTCCGGCACCCGGTTCGGGAATGCCATCGCCAGGGAGGGGGACTCACTCCGCTGGTGCTTGAACCGTCCGACCGCCGACCTTCAGGGCACTTGCCCCTGGACTTTTCGCCGCCAGCGCAGCGGCCGCGGACTATACACAATTGTAAATTCCCTGAGGAACCGCCCGGACCCCGAGGTCGCCTGCTCGGCCACGAAAAACCGTAGCAAGACCCGGAAACCAATCAGGTCGTGTCAGTTCATGCACGAGTTCCTGCTTTTCACCCGCGGGAGAAGGGGCGCGGAGGCCCCTCCGTCACCGGGGAGCGAAGCGATTGACCTGGTTGGCGATGGCCATCA
Organism: Archangium sp.; assembly: GCF_036388035.1. GTDB lineage: Bacteria > Myxococcota > Myxococcia > Myxococcales > Myxococcaceae > Archangium. Next base: position 1,256 of record NZ_DASVSO010000145.1, on the reverse strand, counting down.
CCAGCTCCGCTGGCTCCACGGGCTTGGGCACGTGGACCTGGAAGCCGGCGACCAGCGCGCGCGTCCTGTCCTCCAGCCGGGTGAAGGCGGTGAGGGCGGCGGCGGGCACCTGGCCGCCCTGCTCCCGGCGCAGGGCGCGCACCCGACGGATGAGCGCGTAGCCGTCCTCGCCCGGCATGCCGATGTCCGACACGAGCATGTCCGGAGGCTCGCGCATCAGACACTCGAAGGCCTCGGCCGCGCTGGCGGCGACCGTCACCCGCGCCCCGCGCTCCTCCAGCACCACGCGGAGCAGCTCGCGGGTGTTGACCTCGTCGTCCACCACCAGCACGTGCACGCCCGAGAGGTCTGGCAGCTCCTCGGGCAGCGGCGTCACCCGGAGCGCCGGAGTGGCTCGCGAGGAGCCGGCGCCCGTGACACGCGTCCCGGCCAGCGGCAGCCGCACGGTGAAGCGGGCCCCGCGGCCCTCGCCCTCGCTGTGGGCGTGGACGGTGCCGCCGTGCAGCTCCACCAGGTGGCGCACGATGGCCAGCCCCAGCCCCAGGCCCCCGTAGCGGCGCGTGGCGCTGCCGTCCGCCTGCCGGAAGCGCTCGAAGACGTGGGGGAGGAAGGCGGGGGCGATGCCCTGGCCCGAGTCCACCACCTCCAGCTCCACGAGCGACTCCACGCGCCGCAGCCGCACCGTCACCCGGCCGCCCTGGGGCGTGAACTTGATGGCGTTGGTGAGGAGGTTCCACGCCACCTGCTGCAGCCGGTTGGCGTCTCCCTGCACGGCGCTCGCTCCGCTCTCCAGCTCCGGCTCGATGAGGATGTCCCGGGCCGCCGCCGCCGGGCGCACCGCTTCCAGCGCGGCCTCCACCACGGGCAGCAGCTCCACCGGCTGCACCTCCAGGCGCATCCTCCCGGCGACGACGCGCGAGATGTCCAGCAGGTCATCGACGATCTGCGCCTGGGCCTTCGCGCTGCGCTCCACCGTCTCCAGGGCGCGCGCCTGCTTCTCCGCGCAGAGCGTGCTGGTGCGCAGGATGTGGGACCAGCCGAGGATGGCCGTGAGCGGGGTGCGCAGCTCGTGCGAGACAGTGGCGAGGAACTCGTCCTTGGCGCGGTTGGCCTCCTCGGCGCGGTCGCGCTCCTGGCGCGCCATCTCGAAGAGCTGGGCGTGCTCCACCGAGATGGCGATCCGGTGGGCCAGCTCCTCGGCCACCCGGAGGTCGTCGGCGTCGTAGGCGCGGTAGCCCTCGCCCGCCGACAGGGAG
>NZ_DASVSO010000144.1:0-9035 GCF_036388035.1 Archangium sp. | reverse complement strand
GGTACTGCACCCGGCCCGGGCCTCCCGCTGCCTTCGCGGCCTCAGCCCACTTCGGTGGTCCGGGCCCGCTCCGTGGCGGGGGCTGCACTCCGCGCGCGCAGACCCCGGGCGAGCGAGTCCGCGGCCCGCTCCACCGCCGCGCGCGCCGCGTCCACCGCCCCTCCCATGCTGAAGAAGCCGTGGATGAGCCGCTCCTCGCAGACCGCCTCTACGGGGACCCCGGCCCGCTGCAGCTTCGCCGCGTAGGCCTCGCCCTCGTCGCGCAGTGGGTCGAACCCGGCCGTCAGCACGTAGGCCGGCGCCAGGTGGGGCGGCACGTCCGCCCAGAGCGGAGAGCCGAGCGGGTCGCGCTCCTGGCGCGCGGGGTCGTCGAGGTAGCAGGCGAGGAAGAAGTCCATGCCCTCCTTCTCAAGGAGGAAGCCGTGAGCGTAGGTCCGGTGCGAGGTGTGCGAGCGGGTCAGGTCCGTGGCCGGGTAGACGAGGAGTTGGAAGCAGACCGCCGTCCCCTCCTCGCGTGCCACCACGGCGGCGAGGTTGCCGCCCGCGGAGTCGCCCGCCACGGCGATGCGCGCGGGGTCCACGCCGAGCTCGCCGGCGTGCGCCACCACCCAGCGGAACGCCGCGAGCGCGTCGCGGGGGGCCGTGGGGAAGGGATGCTCGGGGGCCATGCGGTAGTCCACCGCGAGCACGAGGCAGCCAGCGCGCTGTGCCAGCAGGCGGCACACCCCGTCGTGCGAGACGAGGCTGCCCTGCACCCAGCCTCCGCCGTGGAAGAAGACGCACAGGGGGCGCGGCGTGCCGTCCGGCGCCCGCGGCGTGTAGAGGCGCGCCCGGAGCGTGGCCCCCGGCACCGGGAGCGTGAGGTCCTCCACGCGGTGCAGCGGCACGGGCGGCACGTCCACCAGGGAGGCCTGCGCGTCCATCTTCTGCCGCATCAGCGCCACGCGGGACCGGTCGTGCGTGGGGCGCAGCCGGGCCGCCAGCCACACGAGCAGCTGTGTCTGCGGGTCCAGCGGGTGGCCGCGGTCGTTGCGCGGGGCGGGGCCGAGCATTCGCCCCAGCACCGCGGGGGGCAGGGAGAAGAGGGCGCGGGTGGAGAGGCCGAGCAGTCGCGAGGAGAGCGGGGGCATGGGGCGTCGGAGCCTAGCTGCTCCCGGCCTGCGCCGCACAGGGTGGGACGAGTCGTTTGACACCTTCACTGGGCCGGCCCGACCCCCGGCCTGAGTCTGCTTCGACTCCACCCGCCCCAATTCCTAGCGTGCCAGTTCGAGGCCAATCGCCCGTGTCCGTTTGACATTGGGCTGGTAAGGCCTATGTTACAGAGCGCAACCCCCTGACGAGTCGTAACGTTGGCGGCGATGCGCCGAAGACATATCGCTTCTTCCTGGGTGTGGATGCCCTTCGGCGCCTTGAATCAAATCCCTCGCACAATCCAATCCCTTCCCCGGAGTGCCTTCATGGCTACTCAGCACAGCAGCGCTATGCGTATCGCATGGGTCCTTTCCTTCTCCGCTCTTCTCGCTACCTCCACCCTGGCCGCGTGCGGGGGTCCCGATGAGACCGGCGTCGTGCCCACGGTGAGCTCGTCGCACCCCGCGGATGGAGCCAGCGGCGTGCCCCGCAACGTGAGGCTCGCCGTGGCCTTCAGCGAGGCGATGGATCCGCTCTCGCTCACCACGGCGTCCTTCGCCCTGAAGCAGGGGAGCACGCAGGTCCCAGGCACCGTGGTCGCGGGAGACGACGGGACGACGGTGATCTTCACCCCCACGAACAGCCTGGCAGCCAACACGCTCTTCACGGGGGTCATCACGGTCAAGGCCAAGACTCCGGCGGGCAGGGCCCTGGCGACAGAGCACACCTGGAGCTTCACCACGGGAGCCACCGATGACACGGTTCCCCCCGTGGTCAGCGCTGTCAATCCGCCCAACGGCGGCACCGGTGTCCCCATCAACGCGAAGCTCACCGTGACGTTCAGCAAGGCCATGGACCCGCGCTCGCTCGAGACGTCCACCTTCACCGTGAAGCAGGGCACCACGCCGGTTCCCGGCACCGTGGCCTACGGGACCACGGGCACGACGGCGATCTTCACCCCCACGAGCAACCTGGCGGGCAGCACGGCCTTCACCGCCGAGCTCTCGACCGACGTCATGGATCTGGTAGGCACCCGCCTGGCCCGTGCGTTCTCCTGGAGCTTCACGACCGGGACCACCGAGGCGAAGGGGCCGGCGCCCGTGGGCCTTGGGCTGGCGGGCAATTATGCGGTGCTCGCCAAGACGGCCATCTCGACCGTTCCGGCCTCCGCCGTGACAGGAGATATTGGAATCAGCCCCGCCGCCGCGAGCTTCATCACGGGCTTCTCGTTGGTCGCCGATGCGACGAATGTCTTCTCCACCTCCTCGCAGTTGATCGGCAAGGCCTACGCCGCCAACTATGCGGTGCCGACTCCGTCCAACCTCACCACGGCCATCAGCAACATGGAGAGCGCCTACAGCGACGCCGCCGGACGGCCCACGCCTGACTTCCTCGAGCTCGGCACCGGGAACATCGGTGGGCTGACGCTCGTCCCGGGGCTCTACAAGTGGACGAGCACGGTGACAATCCCGGTGGATGTCGTCCTCTCGGGCGGGGCGAATGATGTCTGGATCTTCCAGACGACGGGAGACCTCACGATGAGCGCGGGCAAGAAGGTCACCCTGAGCGGCGGCGCACGGGCCCAGAATATCTTCTGGCAGGTCGCTGGCCAGACGACCTTCGGAGCAGACTCCCACTTCGAGGGGATCATCCTGTCCAAGACGGACATCACGCTCCAGACGGGTGCGACGATGAACGGCCGGGCCTTGGCACAGACCCAGGTGGCGCTCCAGCAAGCGACCGTCACCCAGCCGGCTCCGTAGGCCCTGTGCCACGGGCACTGGAGGGCCTTGAGGAGGACATCGTTCTCTTCTCGTGGCGTGACCATCGGCTTCCCCTCAGCATGTCTTTTCGTCCACTGGCCCGCCGAGCGGACGAACACACGCGGGCCGTAGGTCTGGATTTGCCGGATCGCCATGGATCTCTGTAGACAGGGGCCTCCGACTTTTTGGGGGTAGTCCAGTCCATGCCGTATCGCATCGAGCCCACCTCGCGGTGGGCTCTTTTTTTTGCCCTTTTGACGCTGACCGCTTGTGGTGATTCGGATGAGGTGGGAGCCACGGCTCCCCCGAAGCGGACGGTCCAGGCGCTCGGCGAACACCGGCACTCCCCGGCGCTGTTCGAGCCACGGTGGCTCGAGGTGAAGTTCCAGGCGGGAGCCCACGTGCGGCTCCGCGGCGGCAGACCCGTGGATCTCGCCGGCAAGCGTCTCGTCTCCCACCGGGCGCGGAGGCTCCTGCACCTGCTCGAGGCAGGCGTGTGGACGCGCTCGCACCAGCTCGGGGAGGACGCGCTCGAGGAACTGCGCCAGGAGGGCGAGCGGCACTCAGGCGCGCACGTGCCGGACCTCAACCTCTACTTTCGCCTGCGCGTGCCCCCCGGCATGGCCATCGAGACCGTGCTCGGTGAGCTGGCCGAGCTGGAGGATGTCGAGGCGGTCCACCGCATCCCGCTCCCAGCCGAGGCGCCCCTGCCTCCGGATTACAGCTCCCCGAGCAGCAGTTCCTCCCAGGCCTACCTGAACGCCGCGCCCTCCGGCATCGACGCCCGCGCGGCCTGGAGCGTCCTGGGCGGACGTGGCGCCAACGTCCGGATTTGTGACGTCGAGTACAGCTACGACCACAACCACGCGGACCTGGGAAGCGTCACCTGGGTTGGCCCGGCCGCGGTGGATCCGATGAACGACCCTCATCACGGCACCGCCGTGCTCGGCATTCTTCGTGGCTTGGACAATGGCTTTGGCGTCCGTGGCATCGCGGACCAGGCCGCGCTCTCCTTCGCCGCCGCCAACACCGCCTCTGGCTATAACGTTGGCGCCGCTGTCACCCATTGCGCCCATGCCTCGAGCCCGGGTGACATCATCCTCATCGAGCAACAGCTCAACGGGCCCAACGCGAACCCCGGCAACCCGGGCAATGGCCAGTTCGGCCTCGTCGCCGTGGAGTGGTACAAGCCCTACTACGACGCCATCGTGGCCGCCGTTGCAGCCGGGCGCGTGGTGGTCGAGGTCGCTGGCAACGGGGAGCAGAACCTGGACGCTCCCATCTACCAGACAGGAAACAACGGCCATTACCCTTTCCTGCCACGAAATGACTCCGGCGCCATCCTCGTCGGTGCTGGCCAGTCACCTGTCTCCGGCGGCACGCCGCGCGCTCCGAGCTGGTTCACGAACTACGGCGCGACGGTCGACCTCCAGGGATGGGGAGACTCGGTCCTCACCGCCGGGTATGGGGACCTCTACAGCTCCGAGGGCTCCCCGCAGGGGTACACGGCCACGTTTGCTGGCACCTCCAGCGCCGCCCCCATCGTCGCGGGTGCGGCCGCGTCCCTCCAGGGCGTCTACCGGGCTCGCAACGGCGGGACTCCCGCCTCCCCGGCGCTCATCAAGAAGCTGCTTCAAGACGGAGCCACGGCGCAGCAGGGCACGGGCAACATCGGGGGACTGCCGAACCTGGCACGGAGCCTCACCGCGGACATGAGGGCCCCGCCAGCGCTGTCCGTCATCAGCGAAGCGTTCGACAGCACGGCGGGTGGCATGACGGTCGTGCGGGGTGGCTCCTGGACGGTCAGTGGCGGGCGCTACGTGCTGTCCTCGCCCGCCTCGGGCACGGCGGAGATGGGGAACGGCAACCTGGCGGTGCATGGCACGTCGCTCTCCGGAGACTTCACGCTCACCACCCAGGCCAAGGCGCAGGGGACCAGCGGCAGCTGGGACGACTTCTCGGTGGTGTTCCACTACACGGACACGTCGAACTACTACTTCGCGAGCTTCAACGAGGGGAACGACTCCTCCACCCATGGCCTCTTCCGGGTGCAGGCGGGCCGGGTGACGCAACTCGCTGACTTCACCAGCGTCATCAGCGGCGGCGTCGACTATTCGATCAAGGTGGAGCGCCTGGGCTCGATGATCCGCGTGTCTCGCAACGGCGTGCTGGCCGCCGAGGTGACGGACTCGACGTTCACCTCGGGGAAGGTGGGCTACGGCACTCGCAATGATCCGGTGTCGTTCGACAACCTCCGCGTCACCCGGTAGGCCTTCAACCCCCTCCTCCACGGCTGGAGGCGCTCATTCGTGCCGCGGGGGGACGCGGGAGGCGGGTGGAGCGCCAGTGGGCGCACGGGCGGGAGGGGGCGCGGGCTCGAGACGACGCGCGTGCACGAAGGTGGGGGGCGGGTAGCGGGCGGAGTCCGGAAGGTGGACGAGCTGGGCGAGGGAGCGGTTGCGCCCCGTGCTGAGGGAGACCTGGGTCCGGTCCCCGGGCGTGTCCGAGTCCGAGAAGACGAGGGAGAAGAGCCGCTTCCAGGAGTCCGACCGTGGAGAGCCGCCGAGCGTGGAGAGCGGCAGGTCCACGAGGAAGGTGTCCCCCTCGAGTGCCACGGTGGGCAGGGGCCGGGTGGGGCCGGCGGGCTGGAGCCATCGGACGAGGGGGGCTCCCTGGCCGGTACGTGCCACCCAGAGCTGGGTCCTGGGGTCGTTGTTCCACTGGAGCACCAGGTGGTCCACGCCGAGCAGCTCCGGGTCGCTCAGGGTCTCCGAGGCGGGGACGGGAAGGTCATCGCGCACGTGGATGCGCAGGCGCAGGGTGTCGGCGCCCAGGGCAAGCGCGCTGACGCGCATGGACGCGTCCTTCTCCCCCTTCCACTGCTCGCGCCCGTCGAGGACATGGTTGAAGGTGGGAGGGAGCGCGGCGGCGGCCTCGGGGGTGGCGAGCACGGGGACGAGGGCGCTCTCGACGTCGTACGAGCGCTGCTCGCGCGCTAACGGGGTGGGGGCGCCGCTGCTCCAGCCGACGATGAGCCGGTCCCAGTCCAGAGAGAGGTTGCCCGTTGTCCCGTGGACCAACGGGTTGTCGCCTTGCCCGGACGCGACGTCGACGAGCCGGCCCTCACGAAACGCGAGGCTGGCGCTCCACCACTGATAGGTGCCCGTCACGAAGAGCTTCAGTCGGGTGGGGAGCGGCTTCGCGTGGGGGGGCGGGGAGGGGCAGGGGAGTTGTTCGCGCTCGAAGTCGAGGGCCCAGAGGACTCCCGGCGCCTGCTCCAGCACATAGACGGAGGAAGAGGGCGCGCGAGGGTCACACAGCCGGGCCATGTGCTCCTGGGCGGGATCCTCGTCGAGCTGGGCGGGGGAAACCCAGGAGACGGAGAGGGAGCGCTCGCGGGCGTAGGCGTCGAGCTGTTCACGGAAGGAGGGCGCGGCCGTCACGAGGGGAGGCGCGAGGAGGAGCGAGACGAGGAGCGCGCGAGGGCCGAAGGGAAGGCGCATGAGAGGGAGAAGAGCAGGGATAGGAGAAGGAGGACACCCTCCAGGAAACCCGCCCAGGGTGTCTCCGCCCAGGGTGTCAGACGACTCGTAGGGGGGACTCGCTCGGCCGCCGAGCAGCCGCGCGCTCCCACCCCCACTCCGGTCATCCGTCCCAGGTGGATTTAACTTGAGGACATGTCCGACGCGTTCACCTACCTGGAGGTCGCGGGTCGTCCTGTGCGCATCAGCCGGCCGGACAAGGTCTTCTTCTCCGCGCGCGGCGAGACGAAGCTCGACCTCATCGAGTACTACCTGGCCGTCGGTGAAGGCATGCTTCGCGGCGTCCGCGAGCGCCCGTGCGCCCTCAAGCGATACCCGGACGGCGCCGAAGGCGCCTTCTTCTTCCAGAAGCGGGTTCCGGCTGGCATGCCCGAGTGGCTCCAAACCGCCGAGGTGACTTTTCCCAGCGGCCGGAGCGCGGACGAGCTCTGCCCGGTGGACCTGGCGCATGTCGTCTGGGCGGTGAACCTCGGCTGTCTGGACTTCAACCCGCATCCGGTACGTCGGAGTGATCTCTCGCACCCGGACGAACTCCGCATCGACCTCGACCCGCAGCCGGGCGTGCGCTTTTCCACCGTGCGCGAGGTCGCCCTGTGCGTGCACGAGGTGCTCGAGGAGCACGGGCTCGTGGGATACCCGAAGACGTCCGGGTCGCGCGGCATTCACGTCTATGTCCGGCTCGCACCGCGCTGGGACTTCACCCAGGTTCGCCACGCCGCGCTCGCGCTCGCGCGTGAGGTGGAGCGGCGCATGCCGCGCAAGGCGACGAGCGCCTGGTGGAAGAAGGAGCGCGGCCGGCGGGTATTCGTGGACTTCAACCAGAATGCGAAGGACAGGACCATCGCCTCTGTCTATTCCGTGCGTGCCAACCCCGAAGCGCGCGTGTCCTGCCCGCTGCGCTGGGACGAGGTCGCGGACGTGGAGCCCGAGGAGCTCACGCTCGCCACCGTGCCCCGGCGTTACAAGAAGCTCGGCGATGTCTGGGCAACGATGGATGCGCGGGCCTTCGCGCTCGACAGCCTTCTCGAGCTCTTCGAGCGACAGAAGGCCGCGGGGCTCGGTGAAGCCCCCTTTCCTCCGCACTTCGAAAAGCAGAAGGACGAACCGCTCCGTGCGCCGCCCGGCGCGGGCGCTCTCCGCGCGAAACCGGCGCTCGCGGCACGTGCGCGGCGACAGCCGCGTCGCGGCGGAAGCCGTTGAGCTGACCCCTGTCAGCAACACCGCAGTCAATGGGCAGTGGCGGCCTCGAGCTCGGAGGCGAAGACCTCGGCGAGCTCGGCCGGGACCGAGCGCTCCAATTGCGCGTAGGTGCACGAGCGCGGCGTTCGGTCCGGGCGCCACCTTCGGAAGTGCGTGGCGTGACGAAAGCGCATGCCCTGCAGGTGGTCGTACGCCACCTCGACGACGAGCTCCAGGCGCACGGGCTCCCAGCTCAGGTCGCGCTTCGCGCTCCAGCGGCTCTGGGCCCCTGGCATCCGGACCGTGTCGTCCTCCACCTCCGCCCACTCGCGCCAGGGGTGCGTCTCCATCGCCCGCCTTCGGTACGGCTCGAGCTTCTTCGCGAGCTCCACCCGCTGCTTCGCGGTGAACCCCGTGGCGACGCCCGCGTGGTGCAGCGTGCCTTGCACATCGTAGAGGCCGAGCACCAACGAGCCGATGCCCTGGCCGTCCTTGTGCCAGCGAAAGCCACCGACGACGCAGTCCGCGGTGCGCTCGTGCTTCACTTTGTACATCTCGCGCTTGCCTTCAAGGTACGGCAGGGCGAGCGGCTTGACGACGACGCCATCGAGCCCGGCACCCTCGAAGCGGCGGAACCAGGCCTCGGCCACCTCGCGACTGCGCGTGGCGGGCGTGAGGTGAATCGGCGCCCGGACACCCGCGAGCGCTTTCTGGAGCAACGTCCTGCGCTCGTGGAAGGGCCGTGGCCGCAAGTCTCGCTTGTCGAGCGCGAGCAGGTCGAAAGCCACGAACGAGGCGGGCGTCTCCACGGCGAGCTTCCGAATGCGGGAAGCCGCCGGGTGGATGCGCTGCAACAGCGCGTCGAAATCGAGCCCGCCGTCCTCGCCCACGATGACGATTTCACCGTCGACGACGCAGCGGCGCGGCAGATGCGTGCGGAGGGACTCGACGAGCTCGGGGAAGTAGCGCGTCATCGGCCGCTCGTTGCGGCTGCCGAGGATGACCTCGTCCCCGTCGCGATAGACGATGGCGCGGAAGCCGTCCCATTTCGGCTCGTAGAGCACCTCGCCTTCCCCCGGGAGCTCTCGCACCAGCCTGGCGAGCATGGGCGACACCGGAGGCAGGACGGGCAGCTTCATGAGGGGAAGCTGGGACCGACCCGAGCGGCGATCAACCCGGAGCACGGGCGTCCCGCCGCTGATGCCTGCTCGCTCAGCGACCGGGTCATCCCGCCGCCCGGTCTCTGCGTCGTCTGGTCAGAGCCAGCAGGGCAGCTCCAGCACCTGCGGCGGGGGCGGCTACGGCGGCTGCGGAGGGGAGTGAGCGGGGCCGTCTCCGTGTAGGCTTGGCGTCAGCGCGTGGTGGACTGGCAGGAGCCCCCGAATGAATCCCCTGGCTTGGAGCGTCGATGACTCCCTCG
>NZ_DASVSO010000143.1:0-13373 GCF_036388035.1 Archangium sp. | reverse complement strand
ATACGCCTGACTCAGGATGTGCGCCCGCTCCAGGTGATGCCAGGCCCGAGGCAACTCCCCCTCCGCCTCGGCCTCGTGCGCCTGCCGCAATTCCGCCTCGAAAGCGGCACGCAGCGTCGACTTCATCGGCATGATGTCCTCCTCTGGGACCGCCTCGCTCAGCCCAACACGAGGGGCAGCGACGTATAACCCAGGCTCACCTGGGCCACCCGCTGCCGCACCGCGGCGGCCTCGCCCCGGCTCAGCGTGGGGTAGCGATCCAGGAAGGTGTTGAGGGTGAGGCGCGCCTCCAGCCGGGCCAGCGGGGCACCCAGACAGAAGTGGGTACCCAGCCCGAAGCCCAGGTGCTGGTTGTTCGTCGGGCGCTCGGGCCAGAACGTGTCCGGATTCTCGAAGACCGCCGGGTCCCTGTTCGCCGCCGCGAAGAACACGTCCACCAGCTCGCCCGCGGGGATCTCCACCTCCCCCACCCGCACCGGCCGGGTCGTCACCCGGGGGAAGCGCTGCACGGGGCTCTCGTAGCGCAGCACCTCCTCGAGGATGGGATCCACCAGCGAGCGGTCCTCGCGCGCCCGCTTCCACAGCTCGGGGCGATCCGCGAGCAGCCCCATCATGTTGCCGATGAGGTTGGTCGTCGTCTCGTTGCCCGCGATGAGCAGCACCGCGGCGAAGCTGCGGATCTCCGCATCCGCCAGCGAGACACCCTCGACCTCGGCCGCGATGAGCGCCGAGATGAGATCCTCCGTGGGCTGGGCGCGGCGCGTGGCGATGGCCCGATCCAGGTAGGCCATCATCTCCCCCGCCCGCCGGGCCCGCTCCTCCGCCGGAATTCCCGCGTAGGCGATGACGGCCTGGGACCAGAGCCGGAAGGACGGGTAGTCCTCGTCGGCCACCCCGAGCATCCCGGCGATGACCCGCGTCGGCAGGGGGATGGCGTACGCCGACATGAGCTCCACCGGACCCCGCCCGGCGCTGTCGAGCAGCTCGCGGACGATGCCGGAGACCCACGTCTCGAGCGTGGCGATGCGCTGGGGACTGAAGACCTTGCTCACCAGGCGCCGCAGGTGGGTGTGGTGGGGCGGGTCGTCGTGCAGCAGCGAGAGCTTGGGAAGGGCCTTGATCACCGCCGGGCTCTTGGAGGAGTACGTGGCCGGATCTCGAATCGCGGCGAGCACGTCGGCGTGGCGGAGCAGGGCCCAGGAGTAGAGGGGCTCGGTGCGGCCCGAGATGGGACCCGGGGGCAGGCGCAGGTAGCGCACCGGAGAGGACTGCTGGAAGTGACGGTAGGCCGGATAGGGATTGGCGATACCGTCGGCGGAACCAAGCACATCCGGGGACAGGGAGTCGGGCAGGCTCATGGGCCGCCATCCTACCAGGGACACGCACCGGCCCCGAGGGCTTCGGGCCCTCACCCGGCCCCCTCCCGAGGGAGGGGGCGGGAGGTTTGGCTAGAGGAGGAAGTCCTCCCAGGGGCCGGAGACCTCGACCGTGCCTCCCGCCTCACGCGCCCAGATGCGCGGGTCGTACATCGCCTCCGCCTCCACGGGCGGCAGCGTGAACTTGCCCGACGTCACCGCGCGCACTGCGTAGACCACCGTCTTCGACTCGCCCGCGTCAAGGCTGCCGAACACCTCCACCCGGTCGTCCCGGATGTTCACGTAGTCCGCGCTCCACTGCTCATCGGCGGAGGCCCACTCCACCTGCCCTCCGCGCCCGAGCCGCGCGTTCTCGATCTCCCAGCCCGCCGGCAGCCGGTCCACCAGCGCGATGTTCTGGATGCGCTCGCCCGAGGTGTTCTTCAGCTCCACCTCCACGTAGACGAGGTCCGCCAGTTTCACCGAGCCGCCCTGCACGTCGAGCACCTCGCCCCCGAGGTCGCGGTAGCGCCGCGTGAGGGTGAGCCCCTCGCCGCCCGTGCGGAACTGCCCGTCGGCGCGCACGCCCTCGCTGGCGAGCACCAGGTAGAGCTTGCCCTCGCCCTTGTCGGGGACCTTCAGGCTCAGGCCCTTGCGCTCGCTCGCGCGCACCAGCGCCCACGTCTTGTCCGAGGCGCGTGCCTTGCCGCCCTGCTGCACGGCGACCTCCTTGCCATCCGCCGTCAGCACCGGCGGAGCGAACTTCGAGGCCGCGCCCGCCACGCGCTTGCCCAGGCCGGTGATGCCCCAGACGAGCTCCTGCGTGGTGTAGTAGCTGCTGCGCTCCTGCTTGAGGGCCTCGGCCACGCGCTGCGCGAGCGGCTCGCCCGCCGCGTCCTCACCGAACAGGTCCTGGAACGTGCTCAGCATGAAGCCGCGCCGACGCCGATCCGAGTAGAAGGACCAGCCGTTCCACCGCTCGTCCAGCACGGCGGAGACGTCCGGGTTGCGCAGGTCCTTCTCGTAGCGGCGGTCACCGGCCAGGTAGAGCGCGGCCTTGAGCATGTACTCCTGCTCGGCACGCTGGCTGGCGCTGTAGAACTTCTGGCTCCCGAGCTGGTCCACGAGCTTCTGCGCCCGCGCCTTGTGGCCCTTGCCGCCCATGGCCAGCACGTAGTGCATGTAGGACTCGGCGCCGTCGTTGTAGGAGTCCGAGCCCGAGCGGTTCTCGCGGCGCGTCACCTGCTGGTTCATCCAGCTCAGCGCGTCGTCGATGCGGTCCTGCGGCACCGCGTACTTGCGCTTCTGCGCGTCCAGCAGCAGGTGCGTGGCGTAGGCGGTGCCCCACTCCACCGGCTCGGCGGAGCCCGGCCAGTAGCCGAAGCCACCCGAGGGCGTCTGCATGGAGAGCACCCGGTTCACCCCCGACATCACCATGTCCTCCAGCTTCGCGTTGGCCGTGAGCGTCGGGTCCACGCTGTCGACGAGCTCGGAGACGTAGAGCAGCGGGCGGGTGGAGGACGTCGTCTGCTCGATGCAGCCGTACGGGTAGCGCACGAGGTACGAGAGGTGCTGGAAGGACTCGGCGTAGGGATTCGTCGTCACCCAGAACGTCGAGCGCTCGCTGGTGGGCAGCCAGCCCTGGAGGTACTGCGAGAGGTCCACCGTGCCGGCGGCCAGCTCAATCCGCTGCACCTTGCGCTCACGCGGGCCCGAGGGCAGCAGGGGCACGTCGAGCTGCTCGAAGGAGGTATGTCCACCGCCCTCGGCCGTCACCTTGAGGCGCGCCGCGCCCACGGCCTGCACCGCCTTGGCCTGGAAGACGAGCGTGGCCGCCTTCCCGTCCTCCAGCTTCACCCGGCCCTGGCTCTTGCCGAGCAGTTGCAGCGGCGACTCCATGGAGGCGGGCATGGCCATGCCCGGCACCGCGAGGTTCTCCGCGGTGAGGGACACCTTCACCTCCTGCGCCTTGCCGGAGAGGTTGGTGACGAAGACGGGGATTTGAATCTCGTCCCCCTGGCTGAGGAAGCGGGGCAGCGTGGCCTGAAGCACGAGTGGATCGCGCACGAGCACCTGCGCGGCGGCGTGGCCGATGCGCTTGGGGCCGCTCGTCACCACCATCACCCGCACCGCGCCGCGGTACTGGGGCAGCTTGAAGGGGACGCGCAGCTTGCCGTTGGAGGGCACCGGCAGCACGCCGCTCCAGAGGGCCACCGGCTTCACCGGCTGCACGCGGCCCGCCGCGCCCTCGCCGCCCTCGTCACCCCCCGTGGAGCGGCTGGCGCCCGCGGGAGGAATCAGCAGCGTCCACCCGAGCGTCTCGTACGTCTGCACGCCGAGGGCCCGCTTGGTGAAGAGCGTCTGGAGCGGGTCGGGACTCTGGAAGCGGGTGAGCGAGAGGATGCCCTCGTCCACCACCGCCACGGTGGCGAAGGTGCCCTTCTCCACCGAGCCCAGCTCCACGTCCACCGTGAGGGTGTCGTTGGAGCGCACCTCCTTGGGCACGGAGAGGGTGACGGCCTGGGTGTAGTCCACGGGCTCCAGCGTCATGCTGGCCACACCGAAGGCCCGGTCGGGCATGAAGGCCTGGTCGGACTCGAGGTGCGGATCCTTCACCAGGAAGGTGCTGACGTAGACGTTGGGCGCGAAGGCCGAGGGCGTGAAGGTCCACGACACCTCGCCCGGCTCCACGGCCTTCCACTCGGCGGCCCGCACGCCGTCCGTCTCGGCGGTGAAGAGCATGCGGCCACGGTAGGGCGCCTTCACCTTCACGGTGATGGAGTCCCCCACCTTCGCCGAGCGCGGCAGCTCCACCGCGAGCGAGGTGGGCCGGGCCGGCCGGGGCGTCTGGTCCACGCGCGAGGAGGACTCGTCCCACCAGTAGTAGCGGCCGTGGCCCTCGAGCTGCAGGTCCGTCTGCGCCGCGCCGGACTTCACGCGCACCAGGTAGCCCGCGGCGTCCATGGAGGGCGTCACCTGGAAGGAGAACTTCCCGGCCTCGGGCTTGACGGTGGTGCGGCCCTCGCGCACGGGGCGCAGGTGGCGCTGGTAGCGCTCCTCACCCGACTCCTCGTCGTAGAAGTAGCCATACTCCTCGTCCAGCCGCAGGTACTCCACCTCGAGGGGCTCGAGGGCCTTGCCGTACGCGGCGCCCTGCCAGTCCACCACCACGCCGGAGACGGTGAAGGGCTGGTTGGCCTTCACCTTGTCCACGTTGGCCTGGAGGCCCACGTAGTACGCCTCCGGGTGGACGGGCACGGTGGCCTCGCCCAGGGTGGAGCGGCCACTGCCGGCCTCGAAGACGCTCGCCTGCGCCACCAGCTTCGCCGGGCCCTTGAAGCCACCCGCGTCCTGTTGGGCCGGGCAGCGCAGCAGCGTGCGCCCCTTCGTGTCCAGCTCGCCCTTCACCTGCCCCAGCACGGTGGCCTTCGCGTCCGAGCCACTCGGACGCCACACGCCGTAGGCATACTGGGCATTCTCCTTCGGGCGGAAGACGGAGGGCTCCAGCCGGCACGTCACCTCCACCGGGCTGCTCTCCGCCGAGCCGCCGAAGAGGTAGGCCGCCTCCACCGTCACCGGCACCTCCTCGCCCTGCACGTAGCCGGGCTTCTCGGCGCGAGCCGTCACCTTCATGCGCTCGGGGACGAACTCCTCCACGTTGAGGCCGTACGAGGCCACCTGCTTCTCGGCCACGCTGAGCACCACGCGGTAGGCGCCCGTGTCCTGGTAGGCCTCGAAGGGCACGTCCAGCGACACCAGGCCCGCCTCGTTCGTCTTCAGCGTCACCTTCCGCAGGTCGCGCTCGCGCGGATCCACCACCTTCAGCTCCACCGGCATTCCCTCCGGCGGGGCCATGTCGTCCTGGCCGCGCAACACCGCCACCACGTGCGCGGTGTCCCCCGGGCGGTACACGCCCCGGTCCGAGT
This sequence comes from Archangium sp., assembly GCF_036388035.1. Classification (GTDB taxonomy): domain Bacteria; phylum Myxococcota; class Myxococcia; order Myxococcales; family Myxococcaceae; genus Archangium. Next base: position 8,092 of record NZ_DASVSO010000143.1, on the reverse strand, counting down.
AGAGCGAGGCCCGGTAGGGCTTCTCGGAGCGGTACGGCTCGCCCTGCACGTCCGAGTTGGCGATGTCCGTCTTCAGCTCGCTGTACTTGAGGTAGGTGAAGTCCTCGCCCTTGCGAGCGATGAGGGCGAAGGGCTCGGCGGTGTCGGCACCCGGGGCGGGCACCCTCAGCTTGCAGCCCTCGGCGCCGCCGGTGGTGCAGCGGGCCACCGACTGGCCGCTCTTCCTCACCAGGGACACCTCCACGCCGGACAGCGGCTCGGTGGTCTCCATACCGAGTGCCCACACCCACACCTCCTCCTGCGCCTCCGAGCCCTTCGGGGCCGCGCCGCGCTTGGCCACGAGGCTCAGGTCCGTGAGGAGGATGCGCGAGGCGGCCGACTTGTGGCCGCCCGAGGCGGTGAGCTCCACCACGCCCCGGGTGGTGACGGGCACGAGGCTCCCCACGTCGAGGTACGTGGTGGTCAGCGTGTCCTGCGCGCCCTGCAGGGACAGCTTCTTGCGCAGCAGCACGTTGGAGGTGCGCTCGTCGGCGGCCTCCTGCTCGTCATTGCTCATCCAGAAGACGAGGTTCTCCTGGGGCACGTGGCGCACCACCAGGTCCACCCCGTCCAGGTTGAGGTGGTTGAGGGGCAGGTTGCGCCAGGCGCTGCGCGGCAGGTAGCGGCCGGTGGTGGCGAAGCTGAGCTGCGGGCTGCGCGCGGAGACGGAGAAGGACGTCTCGTAGGTGGACAGCAGCGTGCCGCCCGTCGTCGAGCCGGCACCCGCGTCGATGCGCATGGAGTAGGAGCCCCGCTTGAAGTCACCGAAGACGCGGAAGCCCCAGCGCGAGGGCGACACGGAGAACTTCACCGGCGGGTTGAAGTGGATGCTCGCCGAGGCCACGTCGTCGTCGAGGCTGCAGCGGTTGCCCGTGTTGCCCCCGTACTCGTAATCCTCCTCGCCCTCGTCGGCGCTGGGCGCCTCTTCACCGCCCACCTCGCGGCAGCGGATTTCGACGTAGTGGCCGGTGGAGCCCTCCTGCACGTAGGCGTTGGTGATGTCGAGGCGCTTGCCCACCAGCAGCGTGAAGGAGCCCTCGCCCGCGGAGGCGGTGGCGGCGTTGCGGCCGGCGGAGGCCAGGCCCGACTTGAGGGTGAAGCGCACCTCGGAGCCCGGCTTGAGGCTCGCGCCCCCGAGGGCGGCGGTGACGATGTGGCGATCCGTGGGGTGGGAGCGCAGCTTCACGTCGGACAGCGACTTGCCGTCCACGGAGAAGGTGGCGAAGCGACGCACGGTGGCCACGTCCACGGGGCCGGAGAAGACGAGGTCCGCCTCCACCTTGCCCTTGCGCACGTCCATCTGCCGGGGCGAGAGGCGCAGGAAGGCGAAGGCCGGCGTGGTGAAGGAGCGGCTCCACTCGCCCGAGGCCTTGGGCTTCACCACGGAGCCATCGCCCAGCTCCAGCGCCTCGAGGGTGACGGTGTACTGGGTATTGAAGGCGAAGCTCTCGCGCGGGGTGAAGACGAGCGTGGAAGGGCTGCGGAAGCGCAGCGAGCCCGGCACCTCCGGCGACACCGAGACGACGGTGCCCTTCTTCACCTCGTTGCCCTCGGGCGCGACGGCGCGGGGGAACTCCAGCACCACCTCGCGCGGCACCATGCCCTCGGAGCCGAGCTCGCGAATGACGGGGGCGACGGACTCGGCCGAGAGCGGCGCCGCGCTCGTATCGGGCGAGTTGCTGGAAGAGGAGCCAGCGGTGGAAGTGCCGGAGGAATCCGGGGTGCTCTGGGCCTCGTCCTTCTTGCAGCCGGCGAGCGCGCCCACCAGGAGCGCCGCGAGAAGCCAGCGCGCCTTGAGCGAGCGGGACGGCAACGGCATTGGAACTGACCGCGGACCCATGGTTCCTCCGAGAAGATGACTCGGGTGGTTCCAGCGCGTTCCCCCCGAGCCAAAGCGCGGGCGACGCTAGGGCGGCTCGCGGGCGCAGGTCAACGCTGGGGGCTCGAAGTCACCCGGGCTCCCGAGTCGGCTCGGCGCCCACGTTCCACCGCTCCGGCCTGAACATGCACGCGCCGTTGCCCGAGCCCTCGGTGCTCACGCAGAACTCGCTCGTGCTGCAGGAGTCGGGCTCCGCCGTGGAACAGCGCACACGACACTGGCCCTCGTGGCAGACGAAGCGCTCCGGACAGGCCGCGTCCCCGCTCCCCCCGCAGCGGGGGTAGCACCACCTCCAGGCGCGCCCCACCTCCGTGACGTACGCCTCCGTCTCGCACACCTCGCCCTCGGCACAGGGCCGCTGGTGACACAGGTTCCCTTCCACCCGGGCGCACACCGACACGCCTCCCGCCTGCCGGATGCATTCCTGTCCCTGGGGACACGCGCGGCCTTCGCACGTGGGCTGGCACACGGGCCCCTCGGGATCTCCGCGAGCACAGAAGAAGCCCTCCGGGCACGTCCCCTGCGTCCCAGGCCCGCACCGCCGGCCACACCAGCCCGCGCCGGCGCAGACGAGCTCGGGTTCACAGGCCCATCGAGCCTGGCGTGATGGCGCATCCCGGAGACAGGACTCCCCCTCCTTGCGCTCTCCCACGAAGGTGCACCCGCGCACGGCCAGCCGTTGGCCCTTCACGGGAATGGCCCGGCAGACAGTCCAGGGAGGGCACTGCGAATCCGAACTGCATCCACTGCCCGTGCACATCTGGCGCTGGGTCTGTGGGTCATGGAAGCAGACGAGCGGAGGGTCGCACTGCGCGTCGCTCTGGCACGGTTGCAGGAGGGAGGGCCGCCGGCGGAACTCCCGCGCTGACAGCTCGGGGGCGAAGCGCCATCCCTCCACCTCCGTGGGGCCCCAGCTCCGCCAGAAGAGGATCAACCCCAGGGGAAGGATCAGCAGCGGCACGATGATGAGCGCCAGCACGGCTCTCCACTTCATGGCGCGGACCTCCGGGTTGACGCCGGCACAGAGGCTCACGCGCGACCTGTTCGCGTACGCTCCCGGCAACTCGGGGTTCGAGGTTACTTCATGGCCGCGCGTGTCAACGTCCTGGAAAAGCCCAGAAGAGGCCTCCTCATCAGGGTCGCCCTGCTCACCTGTATCGGTGCCAGTGGCTGCCAGGACATCGAAGGCGTGCAGTGCACCTCGGCGGACACCACCCATAGCTGCTGCGTGAAGAAGAACCCCACCAGGCTGGGGGTCTGTGACGGAATCGAGGGGACGGAGGAAGGCGCGACCTTCCGCTCGAACACCGCGCCCGATGGCAAAACGGTGACGGTCGCGGTCGGGGCCGCGACCTTATCTGGAGCGGCCACGGTGCTCGTCACCATGACGGATGCCGCGCAGTTCAGGAAGCTGCTGGCACAATTGGACAAGGTGATGGAGGAGTGCGTGGAGCTGGCGGAGCAGACGGTCGACCGGAGACGCCCGACCTGGGAAATCCTCGATGCCTCCCGGTGCAAACAGGAGGTGGGGACGGACGCCAGGGGGAAACCGGTGACGCGGGCCATGCAATTGGGCAACGAAAAGCACGAGGAAGCCTTCCAATGCGTCGAGGAGAAGCTCGGCGAGCTGATACCCGGGCATTACAGCCTCGAGCAGCGCTACCGCTACGACCGGAAGACAGGAAAGCTCGAGCTCGTGAGCCAAGGAGAAGAACAGCAACTGATGCGGCAGGGACGTCAACGCGAGCTCCTGGGCACGATCCAGCCTGACGTGGTCATCCATTCGGGAGATCCCCTCCAGGTCCGTGCCGTCTATGACTTCAAGTTCCCCTGTATCCCAGGCAGCCCGCCAACCTGGACCGTCTACAAACGGCCTCCCTACCAGGATCTCTCTCAAGGAGCGGTGTACCAGGATGCCTTCAAGGCACCGACCGCACGCGTGGCGCCAGGAAAGGGGGTCATCCGGCGATGAGAACCCCGTACCCTCGAATCAGGCGGTACAGCAAGGAAGGGAATCTGGAGCTGCGCGAGGGACTCATCCTCTGCTTCTTCATGCGGCACTCGCACGACGAACTGTCGGCAGCCGTCACACGCGCCCTGGACCTCTATCTCGACGCGGTGGGGCCCGAGAAGCTGGGCTGGTACGTGGACATGCAACCGGAATACGACCCGGATGAATACAATGGCGTCGAGCCGGAAATGCGCCCACTGGACAGCACCTGGTGGGCAAGAGCTCGCGAGGAGCTGCGTGACCCCGACAACTGCTTCCTCCAATTGGAGGAGCACTGCACGCAGGTGGGTGGATTCCACTTTGAGTATTACGGCAGGCATCGAGACACGCTCGACCTTGCCAGAGAGCCAGATATCACCAGCGCGGTGTCGTTCTGGCTTCCCACGGAGTACCTGGAGGAGCAAGGCGCCGCGCGCGTCAAGCAACTGGCCGTGGCGATGGCACGCGAGCTTCCCCTCAACTCCGGCTATGTCAGCCCGGCCTTCAACTACCTCGTGCGATTCAGAGAGGTGGTCCAGGCAGTCCACGAGCATTGCTTCCGCTATCCGGGCCTGGATGTGCATGACCTGAGCGAAGCAGCCATGGAGATAGGCACGCGGGTACGGGGGGCCTATTGGCTGAATTTCTACGGCCCCCCTGTGCTCGAACGACTCGGAGGTGCGGAAGGTCTTCGCGAGCAACTTCGCTCACCCGACGTGTCCATCGAGGAACTTGGAGGAGGCAAGGTGTTGGTCTCGCTTGGGGAGCAACCTGAGACAGGGGACGTGGAACGGAAGAGCGAAATGCGTCCGTACCGGGCCCTGGCCCGGGTGCTGGAGCCCTTTCTGTATGAAGAGCGCCCCGACTGGTTCGGCTTTTCGCCGGAAGAACTGCGGCGCTGGCAGCGCCGCTTCCTCGACGGAGGATGCGGGTAGAGCCCCTGTGCCCCATCACTCGTAGTCGATTATGAATGATGTGCGACAACCACACGCCACGCGGAGTCGACGGCGAGTACCGCCCACGGGGGCCCAGATCACCCGCCATCCCGGGCCGGCGCGGGGGTCGCGCTCCACGGCTCCGGCGAGAACAGGCACAGCCCGTTGCCCTCGTCGTCGGTGCTCACACAGAACTGGGTCGCCCCACAGGAGCCGGGCTGTTGCGTGGAGCAGCGGCGACGGCATCGGCCCTCGTGGCAGCGGAAGTCTTCCGGGCAGGTGTCGTCCCCGTCCTTCCCACAGGGCTGGACGCACGTCCTCCACCCCGCGCCCACCACCGCGAGCATCGTTTCCGTCTCGCACACCTTGTTCTCGGGACAGGGCTTCTCGAGACACCGGCGTCCAATGACGCTGGCGCATACCGACACGCCCCCCGCGCGCCGGACGCACTCCTGGCCCTCGGGGCACGCGCGGCCCTCGCACGAGGGCTGGCACACCGGCCCGTCCGGGTCCCCCCGCGCACAGAAGAAGCCCTCCGGGCACGACCCCTCCTTCCCGGGCACGCACCTGCGACCGCACCACCCGGAAAGCCCGCAGACGAGCCCCTCCCCACAGGCCCACTCCCGCTGACCCGGCGGCGCCCACCGGAGACACTGCTCTCCCTCCTCGCGAGTCCCCTCGAAGACGCACGCGCGCAGGGCCACCCGTTGCCCTGGCAGGGGCATGGCCCGGCAGACCCCATACGGCGCGCACCACGCGTCCGACTCGCACCCCGAGGCCGTGCACTGCCGCTGCGGGAAGCGCGGGTCGCGAAAGCAGATGAGCCGTGGGTCGCACTGCGCGTCCTCCCGGCACGGCTGACGGAGGGTGCGCAGCTCGCGAAACTCACCTGGCGTCAACCAAGGCATAAAGCGCCAGCCCTCGACCTCGCGCTCCGCGGGCGCCCGCATCCAGAGGACGACGAGCAGCATCACCGGAAGCACCAGCAGCGACACGGCGAGGACCCCCCAGACGGCTCTCCCCTTCATGGCGCGCGAGCCCCTCCGTGCTCCCACCTGCCCGGGTACATGGTGCGGGCCATGCTACCCGCGAGGTCAGCCCGACGCACGGCTTCATCCACGACGAGCGGAGGCCCCTCTGGGGTAACGTGCGCTCATGCCTTCACAGGAGATTCGTCTCTCGACCCAGCAGCGCCGAGCTGCGCTCCAGGTCCTGGGCCGGAACCGGCTTTCACGACTGACGGAACGGCCTGGCCCCGAGGTCGAGGACCGCCGCGTAGGGGCGGCCCTGTGACTCCGTATCGCTCCGGCATCGGCCAAAACGGACGAAGTGCGTTCTCGTTCCTGCTCGCCCTATTGGCCAGCATCAGCACCGGCGGCTGCTATGCCTCGACCGAATGCACCGCGGCGGATACCACCCATTCCTGCTGTGTGAAGAAGCATCCGAGGGAACTCTGGTTCTGTGATGGGCTCGAAGGGGCGGAGGAGGCCGCGAACTTCCGGACTCCCTCTACCCACACGCAGCAGGGCCCCGCACTGAGCGCGAAGGAGTTAGCGGCCATCACCGGAGCCGCTGCGGGCGGAGCCATCCTGATCCTGATCCGGGGCAATGCGGATGAACTCGATGAACTCCAGGATGCCCTGGACCCACTGATGGAGGAGTGTGCCAGGCGCGCGGAGCAAACAGTCAACCGACTGCGCCTGGGAGGCAAAACCCTCAGTCCGGCCGAATGCAATGAGCAGGTGGGCGTGGACAAGGATGGGAAGCCTGTGACACGAGCCATGGCCCTGGGCAACGAGAAGCACGAAAAAGCCTTCGCGTGTGTCGAGGAGAAGTTGGGAAGGAGCCTCACGGGGTACTTCATCATCAACCAGCGCTACCGCTTCAACAGCAAGACGAGGCAGTACGAGCCCATCAGCAAGGAAGAAGTCGAGCGACTCGTGCGAACGGACCGGAAAAAGGAACTTACGGGCAGCCTGGAGCCCGATGTGGTCATCCACTCTGGAAATCCCACGCGCGTCCGCTTCATCTACGACTTCAAGTTCCCCTGCACACAAGACAATCTTCCGACATGGAGGGCTTATTCGCGGGGTCCTCATCGGGATCAAACCCAAGGGGAAGCGTACCTGAAGGCCTTCGGCGTGAAACCTGCTCGCGTGTCGCCAAGAGATGGAGTCATTCGATGAGCGCGCGTTACCCACGAGTCCGTCAGTACTCGGGAGATGGACTTTTGACTTTACGCGATGGGCTCCTCATCTGCTTCTTCATGCGACGCCCACACGGAGCGATCGGACCCGCCGTCATGCGCGCCTTGGAGTTCTATCTCGATGCGATAGGACCCGAGAAGCTGGGCTGGTACGTGGACCTTCAAAGTGACTATGACCCCGAGGGGTACAAGGGAGTGGAAGCGGAGCTGCGTCCTCTGAACAGCCAGTGGTGGGCGAAGGCACGCGCCGACCTGAGCGATCCCACCAGTTGCATCCTCCAATTGGAACAGCATGCCAACCAGGTGGGAGGATTTCATTTCGAGTATTATGGCAGACAGCCCGAAACACTCGACATGCCCGCCCAGCAGGACGTCGTGAGCGCGGTGTCGTTCTGGCTTCCCACGGAGTTCCTGGAGGAGCAAGGTCCCGCGCGTGTCAGGGAGCTGGCCACGGCCATGGCTCGTGAGCTCCCCATCACCTCCGGCTATGTCAGTCTTGCCTTCAACTACCTCGTGCGATTCAGGGAGGTGGTCCAGGCAGTCCACGAGCACTGCTTCCGCTACCCGGGCCTGGATGTGCATGACCTGAGCGAAGCGTCCATGGAAATAGGCACGCGGGTGCGAGGGGCCTACTGGTTGAATTTCTACGGACAGCCGCTGCTCGGGCAACTCGGAGGCGCGAAAGGTCTTCGCCAGCAACTCGATTCCCGCGAAATAGCTGTCGAGACGATGGGAGAGGAGAAGGTCCTGGTCGCCCTGGGAGAATGGCCGGACTCGGGAGACGTGGAGCGCCAGAGCGAGATGCGTCCGTATCGCGCCCTGGCTCGGATTCTGGAGCCGCACCTGTTCGGGGAGCGCCACCGCTGGTTCGGCTTTTCTCGGGAGCAACTGCGGCGCTGGCAGCGCCGCTTCCTCGATTGAGGAGTGCGCCATTTCTTCCAACATGCGTCCTGCTCGCTTCAGCGGGAATGAGGCCCCATCCGCCGCTCGCTTGTAGACGTCTACCAGCGGTGTACGGCAAAAAACCACACCGCTTGTAGACG
>NZ_DASVSO010000142.1:0-6195 GCF_036388035.1 Archangium sp. | reverse complement strand
GGTGATGTAGTCCACCTCCACGGTCGGCACGCGATCCTGGGACAACTCGGGCGGGGGAGGCGCCGCGACGCTGGCGGGAGCGGGCCGGGGGGCGGGCGGGCTCGGGATGACCGTGGCGGCGACGCGGGGGGCGGGCACGGTCGGGATGGCCGTGGCCGAGGCGTGGGCAACGGTCGGGATGGCCGAGGCACGGGCCGTGTTCGTGGTCCGACCGCAGCGGGGGCAGAGGCTCACGGCCCTGGGCCGGTGTTTGAGTCCACAGTGGGGGCAGTTGATCCAGGCGTCGTCCACGATGTCCCCTCTCTGGATGGCCTCGTGCTCGCGGGCACGGCGGGTACCGACTACTCACCTTCTAACAGAGTGCGACTGCCGGGAGGTAGATGGTCTCGAGGAGTGCTCCCGGAGTGGGTCTCTCCCTGGACGGTTCCTCCCCTGGGGGCCTCTGTGCGTGGATGTCCGCCCCGCGAGACGTTCGTCCCGGGAACAGGACGGGCGCGGGTGCATCGGCAGCGGGTTCTCCGAGGGAAGAGGCGTTGGAGCCGACGTTGCACAGGGCTCGCGTGACCCACCCTCTCGGAGGCAACCATGAGTTCGGTATCGCGGCGCGAGTCTCACTCCCAGGCATCCACGGACCTGCCGGTCCCACACCCGGAGTCCGACGGCACACCGTCCCAGGTGTCGGCGAGCACGTCCAAGCAGACGGGCAGGAGTCCCGGAAAGCAGGAGACCCCGGCGACTGGAGCCGGGAGCAACCAGGTCGAGATCTACCGGGGAGCGGTGGAGCCTCCGCGCGCCCAAGGGGCGGGCACGCCGTTGGGGGGGATGGGGGAGGGGGGCGGACTGACGGCGGGCCAGCTGGCGCTCGGTGGGGCGCGGAGAGCGGATGCGGCCCGGGCCGAGGCGGCCTACGCGGACATCAAGGCCAGCCTGCACACGGACTGGAAGGACAGGTCCATCACGGACGCGGACAGGCGCCGGGTGCACGAGCAGCTCGAGAAGCTGCCGCCCGCCGACTACCGCCAGATGTTGGAGCGGATGGAGCAGGACAAGCTGCTCGGGAAGTACCTGGACCTGGAGCAGATGAGCCCGGAGCAGCGCTCGGCCTTCCTGGCCCAGGCCGAGCGCAAGGGCTGCGTGACCCGAGAGCCCGTGCGGAAGGCACCGTTCGCGCCGTGCCAGCCGCCCGATGTCCCGACGCTCTACAAGAACGATGCGAAGCTGCCCGCGAGTGTCCGCGAGAGCGTCCATGAGTCGAACCGGCTGGCCAAGAGGACCTACCACGACGCGCATGACGCCTACGTGAAGCGGTACTCCGAGCAGGTCATGCAGGCGCGGAGCCTGCTCGACATCCGCGCGCTGGGGGAGCCCGTGGCGCCCTTCAAGGTCAGCGACGGTCTGGTCTATCCGCACCCGGACTACAACCGTTTCCGCGCGAGCTGGAGCGCCGTGCCCGGCAATGACACGCGAGATGACGCCTACGAGGCGGTGGCCAACCGCATGGCGGACCTCAGTGGGCGGATGCGGCCCGGCTCGTTCTGGTTCAAGGCCGCGGCGGAGGTCAAAGCCGAGTTCATGGGCATGGAAATCAAGGGCGGTGTGGAGGCGCTCGTCACCCAGGATGGCCGAACGGACTGGGCTCCGAAGGGGGGCGTGGAGCGGGGAATCAAGGGCGTCACGGTGGGCGTCGAGAACTCGGAGTCGGGAGAGCCCAAGGTGTCGGTGGGGCTGGAGCACGAGCTGCATTCGCCGAAGGGGAAGGACCCGATGACGGTGGGGATCAGCGTCGATTCGGACGGAGGCCTGCGCGCGGATCTTCCGGTGGGTGGCGGTTTCGGGAGCTACGTCGAGCTCAACCAGAAGCAGGGCACGTATGGAGGGGGCGTGGGCTTCGAACGGAAGTTCGGCAAGACGGGGGAGGAGGTGAAGGTGAAGGTGGAGGTCGGCTTCGGCATGCAGGGGATGAGGCAAGAGCGCGCGCGGGACGTCGCCTCGACCCAGCCCGGGACACTCTTCGGCGCGCTGCCCGAGCTGGACCAGGGCCTCGCCTGGAAGGACATCCCCACTGAGCGCCGCGAGCGCATGGAGCGCGACGGGATGACTCCCGAGCTGTGGCGGGAGGCCCTGCGGCGGAAGGGTGTCTTCAAACGCTGAACCCGCGGGCTGACTCCCGCCCGACGGAGGAGGGCCTCTTGAATCAGGCCCTTCCCTTCGGAGCACCGCGGACGCGTGCCTTTCCCAACCTCACTCCCCACGGGCCTTGAGCCGCTCCAGCTCGCCCTGCAACTCCGCCAGGCGTCGCTCCGCCTCCTCGCGCCGACGCACCTCCTCCTCGCGCCGACGCACCTCCTCGGCGAGCTGCTCGGCTTCCTCGTCCACTCGCCGCTGCACCCCTTCCAGCATTTCCCTCAAGCGGTCGATCAACTCCTCGGACTCCAGGAGCAGGGCATTGCCCGCCCAGAAGCGCAGCTTCGCTGCTTCCAATTGCAGTTCCAGCCCCAGCACCTCCGAGGTGTACCGGCCCTGCCTGGGCTCGATCCGCACATACTCCCTCGCCTCGGGCGAGGGCAGCCGATAGGCCTCCAGCCGCTCCCTGGCCCGGTCGTAGATGAAGTATTCGGGGATGCCCAACCGGGCGTAGCGCCGCACGTTGTGCTCGGCGTCCTTCTTGCGGTCGCCGCCCACGTGCACCTCCATCACCCAGTCCAACCCCTTACCCTCGTGGCTCACCACCCACTTGCCACGCAGGTGCGCCTCCACGTCTAGCACCACCAGCAGATCCGGCGCGAAGCGCCGCTCCCCTGGATAGTAGATGGGCAGCTCCGAGCCCACGTACACCCGGCGTCTCTGCTGCTTGAAGTAGCCCCGGAGTGCTTCCAGCGCCTGCCGCTTCCCCTCGGAGTGCAGGTCCCCCTCTGGCATCGCCAGCTCGGCCCACGTCACCTCCGCGGGAAGAGACTCCACCACCCGCTCCCTCTCCTCCATGCTCATCCCCTCCCACTCCTCCTGTGTGGGGGCTCGGGGGAAGGCATCCGCGTCACTCGACCGATCGTGCGCCATACCCTGAGAGCGTGAGGCGGGTGACCTCCAGGGTCAACCTCCTCCCTCTCTTCCCGTCACCCGCCCAACCTCGGTTTTCGAGGCCGCGCCACGAGCAGCGTGCTCCTGGCGGCGTTGCGACGTACAGCAAGTCACGGGCCGGCTTCTGCCTCCCCGTGTCCCGAGTGAAGGGGCTCGCGTCGCGCCCTCGCACCGCTACGGGCACGGACTCGAAGTCCGACAGCGGAGATGGCAGTGAGCGGCGTAAAAACGCCGAAAGGGCCAGAGGTGGGGGTTCGTAGACCCTCACCCCGGCCCTCTCAAGGCGTTGACCGCGTCCCTCTCCCGGTGGGGAGAGGGGAGGGTGTTACGCCTCGTCGCGCTCCTCGCGCTTGCGGTCACGCTCGGCGCGGTAGCGCTCGTTCGAGCTCAGCGCCTTCTTGCGCATGCGCACCGACTTGGGCGTCACCTCCACCAGCTCGTCGTCGGCGATCCACTCCAGCGCCTTCTCCAGCCCCATCTCGCGCGGCGGGGTGAGGATGACGTTCTCGTCGCGGCCCGCGGCGCGGATGTTCGTCAGCTTCTTCTCGCGGCACGCGTTGACGTTCAGCTCCGAGGGGTGCGAGTGCTCGCCGATGATCATCCCCTCGTAGATGGTGACGCCGGCGCCCACGAAGAGCGAGCCACGCTCCTGGATGCTGAAGAGCGCGTAGGGCACCGTCTCGCCCAGGCGATCGGACACGATGGCGCCGTTGGCGCGCTTGGGGATGTAGCCGAACCACGGCTCGTAGCCGTCGAACTGGCTGCTCATGATGCCCTCACCGCGGGTGATGGTGAGGAACTCCGAGCGGAAGCCGATGAGGCCACGCGCCGGGATGCGGAACTGGAGACGGGTGCGCCCGCCGCCCAGCTGCCCCATGTCCATCATGCGGCCCTTGCGAGGCCCCAGGCGCTCGGTCACCACGCCCACGCTCGTCTCGGGCACGTCGCAGAAGAGCAGCTCCATCGGCTCGTGCAGCGTGCCGTCGATCGTCTTGGTCACCGGCTCCGGGTTGGAGGCCGTCAGCTCGTAGCCCTCGCGGCGCATCGTCTCGATGATGACCGCCAGCTGGAGCTCGCCACGGCCCACCACGCGGAAGGCGTCCGGCGTCTCCGTGTCCTCCACGCGGATGGACACGTTACGGTAGGCCTCACGGTAGAGGCGCTCGCGCAGGTTGCGGCTGGTGACGTACTTGCCCTCCTTGCCCGCGAGCGGCCCGTCGTTGACCTTGAAGATCATCATCATCGTGGGCTCATCCACGGTGATGCGCGGCAGGGCCACCGGCTTCTCCACGTCGGCGATGGTGTCACCGATGGAGATGGCCTCGATGCCGGCGATGGAGACGATCTCCCCGGGGCCGGCGTCGGCGATCTCCGTGCGCTTGAGGCCCTGGAAGCCGTAGAGCTTGACGATCTTGCCCTGCTCCACCTTGCCGCCATCGCGCATCACCGCCACGGGCATGTTGGGCGTGAGGCGACCGGCCTGGACGCGGCCCACCGCGAGGCGGCCCACGTAGTCGTCATAGTCCAGGTTGGCCACCAGCAGCTGCAGCGGCTCCTGGGTCGGCGCCGGCGGGGGCGAGATGTGCGTGAGGATGGACTCGAACAGGGGCTCCAGGTTCTTGCCCGGCTGCTCCAGCGAGGACGAGGCCTGGCCCTGGCGAGCGATCGTGTAGAGCACGGGGAACTCGAGCTGGGTGTCATCCGCGCCCAGGTCGATGTAGAGCGAGTAGACCTGATCCAGGATCTCCTTGGGGCGAGCGTCCTGGCGGTCGATCTTGTTGATGACGAGCACCGTCTTCAGGCCCATGCCCAGCGCCTTGCTGAGCACGAAGCGCGTCTGGGGCAGGGGGCCCTCGGCCGCGTCCACCAGGAGGATGACGCCATCCACCAGGCGCAGGCCGCGCTCCACCTCACCGCCGAAGTCCGCGTGACCCGGGGTGTCGATGATGTTGATCTGCTTGCCCTTGTAGGTGACGGCGGTGTTCTTCGCGAGAATGGTGATGCCCTTCTCGCGCTCGAGGTCGTTCGAGTCCATGACCCGTTCGGTCAGGGCTTCGTTGCTCCGGAAGATGCCCGCTTGGCGGAGCATGTGGTCGACGAGGGTGGTTTTGCCGTGGTCGACGTGAGCGACGATGGCGACGTTGCGGATGTTCTCTCGAGCAATCATGGGCGAGGCTGCCGGCGCTACAGCCGGCGAGGAAGATCTGTGGATGGGCAAGACGCCCAGGCCCCGCGGGGGACCCTGTTGTGAACTTCACAGGAACGCGGAGGGCGGGCGCTTATATGCCGTGAGTCCCGCACCTGCAACGTGGCTGGAAGAAAGAAGGGCGAGCGGCCGGCCCCAACTCAGGGAACTCGCGGGAAGCTCTCAGCCCTGCGTCGCGGAGGACAGGCGGGCGAGCGAGGGCGCGGCGGGCAGCAGGTGCTCGCGCAGGAAGCGCTCCACCCGGAGCTCCACCAGCTCGCGGTGCTCCAGGGGAGCGGCATGGGTGCCCTGGGGCACCATCATGAACTCGGCGTCGGGGATGTGGGCGGCCATCCGCCGCGACAGCCACGCCGGGGTGAACTTGTCGTGCTCGCCCGCGACGATGAGGGTGGGCACGTCCACATGGGGCAGGTGGTCCCACGCGCTGTGGTGGGAGGCGGACTCCAGGGTGCGCACGAAGACCACCGGGTCCATGTTGGCCAGGTGGGTGAAGTAGGGGACGAGGTCGTTCTTGGCCAGCAGCGAGCGGTTGAGCTCCACGGAGAGGGCGACCTGCATGGCCAGCTCGGTGCTGAGCAGGGCGCGGGTGAGCCGGGCCACGGGCTGGGGGAAGCGCTCCACGGTGAAGCGGATGAGGGGGAAGAGGCGCTTGAGCCAGTCGCCGTCGTGGAAGGTGTCCAGCAGGCTGCCGTAGCTGCCGCAGAGGAGGACGAGCCCCTGCACCCGCTGGGCGTAGCGGCGGTGGAACTCGAGCGCCACCTGGACGCCCATGGAGTGGGCGAAGAGGACGGCCTTGTCCACGCCCGCGGCGTCCATCACCCGGTTGAGGTCATCGCAGGTGTAGAGCATGCCGATGCGCTCGCGCTGCTGGGGCAGGCCCGAGCGGCCATGGCCGCGGTAGTGCCAGCGCA
>NZ_DASVSO010000141.1:0-14414 GCF_036388035.1 Archangium sp. | reverse complement strand
GCCCGAGCGCGGCTGCCGTGAGCCGCTCCCTCCGTGCTCGTTCGTGGCTGTCGGGGCGCGATGTCATACTCCGAACGGCCCCGCGAGGACCCGCCAGGCCCTAGCTCCAATGGAGGACCTGGCCATGCGTCTCCGAGCGTGCATCGCACTTCTGCTCTATGTCACAGCCTGCGCTACGTCAGCGCCCAGCCCAAGAGAGCCAGCGGCCCGGGACCCGAGGCTCGCCAACCTCCAGCGAGCGGCCATGCTGCCCTGGACGGATGGGGGGCGTTGCTCCGTACAGGAGGCTTCCGAGCCCTGGCCCGTGCTGGCGGAGCGGTGCTTTCCTGCCCTCGACCATGACCGGATCGAGTTTCACGACCCCACAGGACGATGCGCGGTCGCCTCGGCGGGTGCCGCTGCCGTGGGGCTCGGGGTCTGCGTCCTGGCGGCACCGGAGATCGTCGTGGGAGCGGTGATCGTCGCGGGCGTGGTGGTGGTGGGCTTCGCCATCACAGAGGCCCTGGATGCGCATGCGCTGGATATGGGCCGCCCCGAGGTGTGGCCCGTGTCTGAAACAGCTCCTGCTCCGCGGAAACCCTCGCCGAAAAAAAGGCCCAAGCCGGAGCCCAAAGGGCCGGACTTCCCTCCCGTGGGACCAACCGAAGTCACGGAGCGAGATCGCCCCAGGTGCGAGCCCGTCCCAGTGCCGTATCACCTTGGCGGTAATGAACTGCACGACACGTGCGCCGACAGAATTCCGAACAACAGCTTCCCCGGCGGGGATGTGTTCGTGAATGGGAAGAACTTCGACGCGCTGCAACTGGCCACGCGCACGCTCTGGGAGGTCAAGACCGATAATTTCGACACGTACCCGCCTGACCTTCGAGAAATCGTGGTCGAGAGTCAGGTGGAAAAGTTGCGGCATGAGCGCGCCCTCGCTCTGGCTTGTCGGTTTGACTTCCGGGTCGGCGTGCGGAGCCCCGCGCACAAAGTCGCGCTGGAACTCGCGGATCCAGAACTCAAGGGCCTTATCGAAGTCATGGAGTGGTGCTGAGATGCCAGCCACACGAGAAAATGAAATTGCCATTATCGTCTATGCACCCGCACTCGCGGGCAACGATGGCCGCCCTTTGGCCGTTGTTCATGGAATGGAGCGCGCGCTCCCTGGCTTGCGCCTGGAGTGGACGATTTCTAGCGAGGGCAAGCGCATCCCAGTGCCGCAGCGCGAGGCATTTCTCGCCCGAGGGAGGCCAAACGGGCGTGGATTTCCGCTCCTCCGCAGCGGGGATGATGACTTCCGGGTCACGGTGACTGGATTGGAACTACCGGCGGGCAGCTCGCCGGGTGGCCAGGCCCAGCTTGATATTCATGCGGTGTTGCCTCTCACCGTAGACGGTATCGCGGCGGCAGCGGAGGTGCTGGAAGCCATAGCGGAGGGTGCTCGCGCGTTCTGGGGGCACGCAACGCCCTTCAGCGCGGGGGTGGACATCGCGCGCCAGACGAAGAATCGGCCAGACGACCTGGAGCCTCCACCCCGAGGGCTGCCGGTGATCAAGTCCCCGAGTGCCATGCGCTCGCCTGAGATTCCGCATCGCCTCGGGTGGCTCAACTCCTGGTCTGCCGCTGCCGCACGCGCCATCGGGTTCCCGGACCCCGCCCGCGACGCGGAGCTGCTGTCGCGCTCACGGCGTACCGCGACGAGTGGGTGGATTGTACAGCTCACCGATGCGCCGCTCGACCTGGACAACCCCACCCACCTGGACGCGCTCAAACGGGCCTACGAGCGCTTCCCGGAGATCGGCGGGCGCTCCACCCCTTGAGGCTCGGCACGGCTCGCGGTGGCTGTGCTCAGAGCGCCGCCTTCTGGCTCACCGTCAGGCGTGAGCGCGCAGGAACTCCACGAGCGGCGGATTGACGACCTCGGGATGCGTCAGGTTGGCCGCATGTGCCGCCCCGGGCACGGTGACGAAGCGCTTGCTGCCGGGGAGCGTCTCGTGGAGGCGCTCTCCCTCGGCGTGGGGAATGCCGGTGTCATCCGTCCCATGGAACACGATGGCCGGGCAGCGGATCTCCCCGAGCCGGTGCTGGATGTCGTCGCGCTCGATGAGGTTGTTCGTGGCGGCGACGAAGTGGTCCTTGGGTGTCTGCCTCCACCGGTCGAGCCAGGGTGAGTAGAAGCGCGCGTCCCCGAGGATGCCGCCCGCGAGCTTCTGGATGATGTGCTCGGTGGCGCCCGGAGTGCCCCACAGGTCGCGCACCTGGCGGTAGCCGGCGCGGAGTTCCTCCTCGTCGGCGGTGCCGCGGGTGCTCATGAGGACGAGGGCCCGGACGCGCTCGGGGTAGCGCAGGGCGACGCGCAGCGCGCAGTAGCCACCCTGGGACATGCCTCCGACGACGGCCTGCCGGAGGCCCAGGTGGTCGAGCAGGGCGATGCAATCCGCGGCCGAGTCGTAGAGGTTGAACGGCTTGCCATCCCAGCGGGTGCGGCCGAAGCCACGAGCGTCCCAGCGGATGACGCGGAACTCGGGGGCGAGTGCCTGCACCTGCGGGTCGAACATGCGGCCGTCCATGAGGAAGCCGTGTCCGAGGATGAGGGCGGGTCCGGAGCCGCCCGAGTCCTCGAAATAGATGCCTTGGTGGTTGAGCTCGGCGATGGGCATGGCGGTTTTCTAACACGACGGGGACGGTGGGGCCTCGATGGCGGGGTGACATCCGAGGGCAGGTCTCGACAGGGAACCGGGGAAGTGGGTTATGCTCCGCGACGGAACCTCTGGAGGCGGGTGGCCCGGAAGGATGGCCTGGCGCGATGGATAGACGAGACCGGAAGTGGGTACAGCTGCTGGTGGGGATGCTCGTGGTGATGGGCATGCTGGGCGGGGGCCTGTGGAAGTGGGGCTGCCGGACCCAAGAGACGAGTTCGCCGCACCGGCCGCGAGCACAACTTGGAGAAAGAGGATGGGCCCCGGAGGACGTCTGGGGTGAGAAGATGGTGGCGGAGGGCCAGGAGTCCGTCCTGGACGAAGGCCCCGGCGATCTCCCGTGGCGTGAGGATCCAGGTGACCTGGGATGGGACGAGGATCTCGGGAAGGAGGGCTACGTCATCTGGCGGCCGAAGCTGGCGCTCGTGGGGCCGTGGACGGACAGCGCGCGACCCATGCCGGGAGGGATGAAGCTGCTGGACGAGGAACTGCCCCGCGGCTTCTGCCATCCGAGCATCGTGGAACTCTATCTGGATGTCATGTCGGAGTCCCAGCTGTACGAGGGGGCGGCGAATGCCATCGCGGACAATCCCAAGTTGTTCGAGGAGCTCATGCTGAAGTTCAAGAGCAAGTACTTCGAGAAACCGGAGCTCGATCTCTACGGCCCTCGAGACGTGAAGAAAGGAAGCAAACCCGTGTCGTCCAGGAGCAGCAAGCCGCCGGAGCTGGCGGAGGTGAGCGTGAACATGAAGCTGCTGACGCTGTGCATCGGTCTGTCGGCGAGCGCGTGCGCGGCGGTGCAGGTGCGTCAGGTGGACACCGAATGGCTGGAGGACTGCTCGAAGGAGTCGCGGGTGGCCATCGAGGCGCTGGGGTTGGGCACGGGTGAGCCGTACGACGTGGGGCTGGACATCGATTACACCCGCCGGCAGGAGACGCCGCTCTTCATGAAGGAGGGCCCGGTGGTGGCGCGCTGGGAGGGCTTGCACCTGGGGCCGGACTTTTCCCGCTCGGAGCTGGGACGGCGCATGAAGGGGGCGAAGCTCTACGGCCGGGCCAAGAGCTACGGCCAGCGGATGTCCATCCAGTTCGACCAAGTGAAGTTGGCGGACGGCCGCGAGCTTCCCATCTGCGCCATCGGTTACGACGTCTGGGGCAAGGAGCCCGGGCTGGACCGGTGGGGCCCTGGCTCTCACCCGGGCGTTAACGTCGGGAATGACAATCCGAAGAAGCTAGCGGCGTTGAAGGATCTGCGGCCTGGAGAGTTCCCCATCGCGGCCTCGACCATCTGGATCAGCTTCGGGATGACCTTCCGCCCCCAGTGGTTGGCGCGGCGTTGAATCCGACAAGGCTGGCCAGGGGATGATCTCCGCGACGAGCTTCCGGGGCCCGTTTCGCTCGCTCACTTCGAGGGAGTAGGCAATTCCGTCGGCTTGATCTCCGGGGCGCTTCACCACGATGGAGATGTTTCCCTCGGCATCCAAACGGGTGCCGAGCACTTGGATGCGCCCAAGGGGACTTTCGAAATGAGCACGGTCGAAAGTGAAGGGCTTGCCGTCTGACTCGATGCGAAAGGCCACGACCGCGAGCTGTGAGAGTGGAAGGGTTCCCCAGAGCTGCATTTTGACTCCTTCCGCTTTTGCTTCACTGATGTCCTGCCGGAATGAGAGCTGCCGGATGGAGCGCACCGGCTCACGGAGCAGCAGCTCGGCAGCCAGCGCATCGAGGTTCTCCGGATCCGAAGTGAGGCACTGACCGCGCTGGACGCGCACCTGGACGTCCATGTCGTCCGAGTCCATGACGAGCGTGAAGAGGTGCCTGGCGCCATCCTCCGCCTCGACCGTCAGCGTGGGCTTCTGCCAGGAGGGCAGGTTCTTCGCGGGACGGACGACGACGGCATCCGGGCCGAGCTGTTGCACGGTGACGTGTTCCGCTCCCGGCCCGGAGAGGGTGGCGGCACGGAGGGACAGCTCGAACTGGAGCGTCGTCACCATCTGCTTGCGGACGTAGATGGGCGCGGCGGGGGGGTCCCCCTCGGGCGGGCCCGGCACGGTGAGGGTGCGCGTCAGCTCGGAGGCGGGAACCTGGGCCCGAGCGGCTCCGGACAGCAGCAGGAGCGTGACGACGGAGGCTCGGACGGCGGTGGGTGTTCGCATGACTTCTCCCGTAGAGAGGCCCACCTTACGGCAGAAGTCATGTCCTTCGTCAACCCTCGTCCTCTCCGGTCCCCGGTTCGTCTTGTGACGAGCGGATGATTACTCCCGAGTCACCGCCCGCAGGACGATCTCCCGCCGCTGGTCGAGCAGCCGCAGGGACAGGGGCAGCAGCGCGCGGTACAGCACGACATTCACCGCGGCGCACAGGGCGATCATCGCCAGGGTCCGCCACTCGGGTCCGCTCTTCCCGGCGAACCGCAGGGCCCACACGAAGGGGGCGCAGCCCACGCTCGCGGCGACGATGCCGAGCATGGACGCGGTGAGGGGCAGCTTGTCCCGGCGCTTGAGGCTCGCGTGGAACTTCACCGGGAAGTACAGCGAGAGGAAGTTGCCCGCCGCGAGCAGCACGGGGATGACGGCCGCCACGGCCGCCATGGCGCACAGGAAGTCCAGCGCCGAGCCCCTGCCGAAGTACACCCGGTAGAAGACGCCCACCAGCAGCGACATCCCAGCCGCCGCGAGGCCCTGCACCGTGTTCTTCGCCCGCAGCACGTCTCCCAGCTCCACCGGGGCGGCGATGAGCATGGCCAGCCCGTGCCCGTCATAGGCGAACGTGTTCTGCGAGAACGTGGACGCCATCACCACCGCGCCGTAGGTGCACAGGCCGCCCATCAGCCACGCATCCACGCTCGCGCCGAGCAGGTACTCGAAGAGCGCCCGGCCCGACATCAGCTTCAGCAGGATGGCGAGGATGAAGGGGACGGAGGCCAGCAGCCGCGCGCGCGGGTTGCGCCACAGGTCGAGCGCCTCGCGCACCACCAGCGTGGTGTACCGGTCGCGCGTCCGGGCGAAGGGGTCCGTGTCCCCGGACTCCTTCACCGCGGGCCCGGCGCGGCCCACGCTGCGGTGGAAGCGCAGCAGCAGCGCGTAGGCGAGCCCCAGCCCCAGCAGCGTGAAGAAGAGCATGCCCACGCCGTTGGCCAGGGCGTTGCGCCGGTACCCATAGGAGAGCTCCAGCAGCGCGTCCCCGAAGAAGCCCGGGGGCACCCGCCCGAGCGCCAACGTCGCGTTGACGATGACGCTCATGTCCAGCTTCTCCACGCCCCCCTCGCCCACGGCGGTGAGCCACGAGGTGTCGATGGGCGGGATGAAGGACGCGGCCACGAGGAACAGCACGAAGCCGCCGCCGATGATCCCCGCGCTGTTCTTCGCGCGCAGCACGTTGAGCACCAGGTGCAGGCCCACCCGGCTCCAGGCCGCGTTCAGCAGCGCGAACAGGCAGTAGAGCAGCACCGCGAACCACTGCACGCGCACCGGGTGCACCGAGGCATAGCCGAGCGCCGCTCCCGTCAGCGGCGCGTAGAAGACGAGGGCGCGCGGCTCGAAGAGGCTCGCCACCGTGGAGGCGATGAGCAGCCGGAAGGGCGAGATGGGGAAGGGCGCGTAGCGGCTCAGCTCCGAGTGGTCGTCCACGCCCGCGCTCATCAGCGGCCACGTCACCCACACCGCCGCGGTGACGAAGCACAGCAGGTTGAGGATGAAGAAGGGCCACACGCCGCTCTCGGCGATGGGGCGCAGGCGCATCAGCCCGTAGAACGTCACGCCCAGGCCCCAGGCCGGCGCGCTCGACAGGAGGAAGGCGCCCACCGACAGCAGCCGGCTCTTCCCCGGCCCCCGGTTGAGCCCGATGTTCAACCGCAGGCCCCACAGCAGCCACAGGTGCCGGAAGAAGCCCGGCGCGGCCGGCCGGCTCACGCGGACCCCCGGCGCAGGGGCACTACGTCGGCGGAGGGCGCCTCCGCGTAGAAGGACAGCTTCGCGTTGCGCGCGGCCGGCACGGAGATGAGCTTCTCGAAGACGGCCTCCAGCGAGGGCACGTCGTAGCGCTCCATCAACTGTTGCACCGTCCCCTGGTCCAGCATCCTCCCGCCGCGGATGACGCCCGCGTGCGTGGCCAGCCGCTCGGCGATCTCCAGCACGTGCGTGGTGAGCAGCAGCGTCACCCCGCGCCGGCTCAGCTCGCGCAGCAGCTCGCGGATGACGCCGGCCGCCAGCACGTCGATGCCCTCGAAGGGCTCGTCCAGCAGCACCAGGTCCGGCGCGTGGATGAGCGCCGCCGCGATGGCCAGCCGCCGCCGCATGCCCTTGGAGTACTCGGCCACCAGCGCGCCCGCCTTGTACGTCAGCTCCGTGAGCTCGAGCAGCTCCACCGCCCGCGCCGCCGCCTCGTCCCCGGACAGCCCATACATGCGCCCGCAGAAGGTGAGGTACTGCCGCCCCGAGAGCCGCTCGAAGAGGCTCAGCTCCTCGGGCACCACGCCGATGTGGCGCTTGACCTCCAGGGGCCTGGCCACCGCGTCCACGCCTAGCAACGAGATGCGCCCCGCATCCGGCGCGTACACGCCGGTGAGCAGCGCGATGGTGGTGGACTTGCCCGCCCCGTTGGGCCCGAGGAAGGCATAGAAGGCGCCTCGGGGAATGGCGAGCTCCATTCCGTTGAGCGCGGTGAAGTCGCCGAAGCGCTTCACGAGTCCGTGGGCATCGACGGCCAGGTCAGTGGGGGTGGGGGACATGCGTGGGCCGAATCAGAACCGACCCGCTGCCCTCCGACAATCCCCCCATCCCCAGACGAACGGGGATCACACCGACCGGACGCCCATCGGGTGGGGCACGGCTCAGTGCACCATGGCCACCTCCGGGGGGCCGATGATGCGCTGCACCGTCATGCGGACCTTGTCCAGGTCCACCGGCTTGGAGATGTAGCCGGCGGCTCCGACGAGCTCGGCCTCCCACTCGAAGCCGTAGCCCGAGATGATGATGATCGGCAGCCCGCGCGCGCGCGGCATCTTCTTGAGCGCGTCCAGCAGCCCCCAGCCGCTCATCACCGGCATGCGCAGGTCGAGCAGCACCGCCTGCGGAATCTCCCCCTCGAGGATGTCGAGGGCCTCACGACCATTGGCCGCCTGCTCCGTGCGGTAGCCCATCTCCTCCAGGGCATCGCAGATGAGCGTGCGGTGGCTCGCGTCGTCATCGACGACAAGGATGTAGGACATGGCGGGGCCTCGAAAGGAGTCTTCACAACGGAGAAGGCAGATTCTATGCGGGGCAAGATGGGAATGGCTTCCCCGTTGCGGAAGGGGTGTGCTCGATTTTCAACACCCCGCGAAAAGTCGCAGGGCATTGCCTCCCAGGATGCCTGCCTCCACCTCGTCCCCGAGCTTCAGGGCCAGGAGCTGTTTCAGCTCGCGGTCCCAGGCGTAGGGGATGTTGGGAAAGTCCGTGCCGTACAGGATTCGTTCAGGGCGGACCTCCAGCAAGCGGCGGGGGAGGGGGATGGGGAAGTAGTTGGCCATCACCATGGTGGTGTCCAGCCAGAGGTTGTCGTGGCGCTCCAGCAGCCGCTCGTAGGCGGCGAACTCGTCCGCCCCCAGGTGGGGCACGCACAGCTTCAGGGTGGGGTGCTCCTTCAGCACCCGCTCCACGCGCTCGGCCGAGCACAGGGCATGGACATCGCACTTGTACTGGGGGCTGGCGGGCTCGCGGCCCGCGTGCATGACGAGCGGCTTGCCGGCCCGCGCGCAGGCGGCGTACACCTCGTGCAGCGCGGGAGCGTCCGGGGCGAAGCACTGCACGTGGCAGTGCAGCTTCACGCCCTGGAGTCCCGCCGCGAAGGCCTCGGCGAGGATGTCCGCGGCGCCCTCTTCGCCCGGCAGCACGGTGGCCAGTCCGAGCACGCGCGGCTCGGCGCGGGCCACCTCGGCGACGTAGGCGTTGAGGAAGCGCGCCATGCCCGGCTTGTGCGCGTAGTGGAGCGCCACCACCCGGCTCACCCCCCGCGACAGCAGGAAGGCCACCACCTGGGGCGTGTGCAGCTTGTAGCGGATGGGCCAGCCGTACTGGTCGAACCAGCGCCACACCGCCTCGAAGACGGGGTCCGGGAAGAGGTGGACGTGCGCATCCACCACGGGTGGTAGCCCCTCGGGCAGCCGGGGGCCCTCCTCGTCCTCCAGCGCCGGGAGGGGCAGCACGAACTGGCCGGAGCCCAGCCAGCCGGCGGCGGCGCCCAGACACACCGGGGAGTCGTCGGGGGGGTGCATGGGGAGCGGAGGGCTACTCCTTCTTCTGCTCCTTGCCCGCCGGCGGAGTGTCCAGCCGGTGCAGGTAGGCGTCCTTTTGCGCGTAGCCGGCCCGCTCCAGCCGCTGGGTCTCGATGAGGTCGGCGACCTTCGAGCACACCTGGCCCAGCATGCGGAGGGACTCGGCCAGCAGCTTCTCGGCCTGGTCCTGCGCGTCCGCGCGCTTGATGATGGTCCGATCGCGGCGGAACAACTCGGTCAACTTCATCCCATTGAATCTAAGGGATGCAGGAGGCCCGTGCCACCGGGATCGCCCTCGGGCACGAGGCCGGCGAGCCCGCGCGGGCAGCGCCGCCCCGCAGGGAGTGTTGGCTCCATGAAGCATCCGGACGACGCGGGGGAGTGAAAATCAACAACTTAACAACCCAGCAAATTTACACGGCGTGCGCGGCTCGGCTGGGGGGTTGGGGCGCTGCGAGGGGAAGCGTCTGGTAAGCGACCAATATCAGGGCGCTTTCACCAATTTTCAGACGGGGGGATGACGCGCGGAAAATTTGTGCTTACAGTGGCTCCATTCAGGTCACGACTTCCCGTCGAAAGGGGGAACTGCGCATGGCTTATGACGGCGAGCTGGTGAAGATGGAGAATGGCCGCTGGGCGCGGTTCCAGCGCTGCCAGGTGTACCGTCCCGGCGTCGAGGACGCGGGCGAGACGATGATGTTGATCGCCGTGGAGCTGGACGAGCGCTACCAGCTGTTGCTGGACGAGGTAGCGGACTCGCTGGCGCATTACCGGCACCGGGGCATCCCGGTGCAGGCGAAGCTGGACGAGGCGCAGCGGCTGACGCTGCACCCGGAGTCGGAGTCCAGCGCGCTTCACTGAGTCACCGAGGCCGGTAGAAGCGCGAGGCGTTCTCACACGCCACGCGCTTCACCACTCGCTCCGAGAGCTTCGCCTTGGCCAGCAGGTTGGCCACGCGCGCGAGGCCGAGGATGTCTCCGGCGCCATCGCCGGAATCCGAGTTGAGCACCAACCGCTCACTGCCGAGCCGGCGCACCAGGGCGACAGCACGCTCGGCGCGCAGCGCCTCGGGGTGCAGGGTCAACCCCGCCCAGTGGCCGCAGCCGAGGATGTTGCGCACGGTGCGGCCGTTGGCGTGGTCCACCAGCACGCGCGAGGGCAGCACGCCGGACTGGCGCAGGAGGGTGAGGATGCGCCGGGTGTGGCGCTCCTTGTCCTTGGCCGGGGTGTGCACCACCACCTTCAGCTTGAGCTGACGCGCGAGCGCGAGCTGCTCGAGGAAGGCCTCCTCCTCCTCGATGCCGCCGTCGTGCAGCCCCGTCTCGCCCAGGGCCACCACGCGCCCGCCGCGGAAGTACTCCGGGAGGCTGGAGAGCACCTCGGACAGGCCGCGGCGGGGGATGCAGCGCGGGTGGACGCCCAGCGCCGCCCAGGCGCGGATGCCGAGCTTCTCCAGGCGCGGGAGCTGCCGGCCCACCAGGTCATCGAAGTGCTTGCGCAGCGCCTTGGGCGTGGGCTCGGGGAAGTGGTGGGCCACCACCAGGGCGCGCTCCACGCCGAAGAAGCGCATGGACTCGAGGTCCTGGTCGCTCAGGGCCTCGGGGTGGAGGTGCGCGTCGAAGAGGTGGCGGAGCGGCTCGGGCACGGTGGCTCCTGTCTGGCTCAGTCCTGGCCGAGGCCCGCGCCCTCGTTGCGAGGGTCGCTCGCCGAGTAGCGCAGGTTCGTCTTGGGGTCGCTGTAGACGGCCTCGGCGTCGCCCCAGGCCTCCTGCTTGCGAATCTTGTGGCCCTTGGCCTCCAGCGCCGCCTGGGTGGCGGGCTCCAGGCCCCAGCGGTCCACCCACAGCTCGTCCGGCAGGTACTGGTGGTGCAGCCGGCCCTGGCCCACCGCGCGCGTCACGTCCATGCCCGAGTCGACGATGAAGGAGATGACCTGGATGACGGTGGTGGGGATGGTGGAGCCGCCCGGGCTGCCCACCGCCAGCATCACCCGCTTGGGGTCGTCCTTGGCGAAGACGAGGGTGGGGGACATGGAGGACAGGGGCACCTTGCCCGGGGCGACGGAGTTGGCCTCGCCCGTCACCAGCCCGTAGGCATTGGGCACGCCGGGCCGGGCGGCGAAGTCGTCCATCTCGTCGTTGAGGAGGATGCCGGTGCCCCTGGCCACCACGCACGAGCCGAAGGCGTAGTTCACCGTGGTGGTGAGGGCCACCGCGTTGCCGTCCTTGTCGATGACGGAGATGTGCGTGGTGTTCTTCTTCTCCGGCTGGGGGCCGGACGGGTCGTACCAGGTGTCACTCGGGTTCTTCAGCGTGGAGCCGGTGGAGCCCTCCATGGGGGCCAGCAGCGAGGCGCTCGGGGTGGCCTTCTTCGGGTCGATGCTCCCGGCGAGGTCCGCGATGTAGCCGCGCGAGGTGAGGCTCTCCATGGGAATCTTCACGAAGGCCGGATCGCCCAGGTACTTCACCCGGTCCACGTACACGCGCCGCACCGCCTCGGCGTAGAGGTGGAGCTGCTCCGGGTCTCGGAAGTCCAGCCCCTGGGGCCGCAGCTTCTCCAGGGCCCCCAGCACCTGCACCACCGCCAGCCCGCCCGCGCTCGGCGGCGGCATGGTGAGGATGCGGTGGCCGCGGTAGCTGCCCTCCAGCGGCGGGTGGGCGCGCGTCTTGTAGGCCTTCAGGTCCTCCAGCGAGAGCAGGCCGCCGCCGGCCTTCACCGTGTCCACCATCGCCTGGGCGAGGGGGCCCGCGTAGAAGGCCTTGGCGCCGCTCTTCGCGAGCGTGGAGAGCGTCCTGGCCAGCTCCGGCTGGCGCACGAGGTGGCCGACGGGCGGCACGTCCAGCTCGCCCTTGTCGTTCTTCGCGAGGAAGAGGCGCGAGGCCTCGGGGTCCTGTCGCAGGCAGTCGCGTCGCAGGGTGGCCAGCGCCTGGTACTTGGGCGACACCCAGAAGCCGTCACGCGCGGCCTCGAGGGCGGGCTGGAGCACCACCGCGCGCGACAGCTTCCCGTGCTTCTCCAGCAGCTCCAGGTAGCCGGCCACCGCGCCGGGCACCGCCACGCTCAGCGCGCCGTCCGTGGACAGCCCCGGCACCACCTGGCCGTCCTTCAGGTACATGTCCCGCGTGGCCGCCTTGGGCGCCACCTCGCGGAAGTCCAGCACCCGCGTCTGGCCCTCCTTCGCGTCGTGCACCAGCGCGAAGCCTCCGCCGCCCAACCCCGAGTGGTAGGGCCCCACCACCGCGAGTGTGAAGGCCGCCGCCACCGCCGCGTCCGTCGCGTTGCCGCCCTTCTGCAGCATCCGCAGCGCCGCCTCGCTCGCCAGCGGGTGCGCGGTGGCCACCGCTCCGCCGCGGTACGGCCGCGCCGCCCCCGCGGGCCCCGCCACCATCACCACCGCGAGTGCCACGCCCCACCACTTCCGGTGAGTCCGCATCTTTACCGTCTCCACGTGCGCGCTTCGTAATCGGGCCCGCAACCGTTGCTTCATGGGGTCCGCACCTGCTGCTTCCCTGGCTCGGAGTTCTGGAGTATCCCGCCGCCGCCCGGACGCGCCACAAACCGTTTCATCGCGAAGAAGTGTCCGGCGGACGCCAGCATGCCCGGTCGTTTGTTTGACCGGATCCCAGGGGAGGGCATCCTGTGTAGGACGCTGCGTAGCGCCGGGGGGAACATGAACGCCAACCTGACGACAGTGAAGCCGCCGCAGAGCCCTCCGGATGTCCCGGTGACGACGGTCTTCCTCAAGCCGACCTTCGGCATCACCGTGCAGAGCAACACGCTGGCCGTGTCCGTTCGCGTCCGATCCGAGGGCCCTCGGGCCCCGCGCGCACCCGCTCGCGGTTGACGGGCCGCCAACGCATCCCTAGTAATCGCCGCCATGACAGCTCCTCTGGCGGCGGTGGTGTTGTGCGCGGGCAAGGGCACGCGGATGAAGTCGGAGAAGGCCAAGGTCCTTCACCCCATCCTCGGCAAGCCCATCTGTGCCTATCCCCTCATGAGGGCCCTGGAACTGGGTGCCTCTCCGGTGGTTCCCGTGGTGGGCCACCAGGCCGAGGAGGTGGAGCGCTCCATCCGCACACACTTCCCCGCCTCGCCCCTGCGCTTCGCACTCCAGAAGGAGCAGCGGGGCACGGCGGACGCGGTGCGCTCGGCCCAGAGCGCGCTCGAGGACTTCAACGGGCGCGTCCTCATCCTCTACGGAGATGTGCCGTTGGTGCGCCGCGAGACACTCGAGGCGCTGGCCACCGCGCACTCCCTGGGCGGCGGCGTGCTGTCGCTCGTCTACACCGTGCCGGAGGACCCCACGGGCTACGGCCGCGTCATCCGCGAGATGGGCAAGGTGGTGCGCATCGTCGAGCACAAGGACGCCACGGCCGAGCAGCGCCAGGTGCGCGAGTGCAACGCCGGCATCTACCTCGTGGAGTCCTCCTTCCTCTGGAAGGCGCTGGCCAACATCCGCAGCACCAACGCGCAGGGCGAGTTCTACCTCACGGACCTGGTGGAGATGGCCGCGGCCCATGGCCCGGTGGCCAGCATCGAGGCCGAGTTCGGTGAGACGGCCGGCGTGAACGACCGGGTGGAGCTGGCCGCGCGCGGCAAGGAGCTCCAGGCGCGCATCAACGCCCAGCACATGCGCAACGGCGTCACCCTGGCGGACCCGGCCACCACCTACATCGAGGAGGGCGTGGCCATCGGCCCGGACACGGAGATCGCCCCCCTGGTGACGCTGTCGGGGGCCACGGTGGTGGGCCGCAACGTCACCATCGGCCAGGGCTGCGTCGTGCACGCCTCCTCGGTGGCCGACGGGACGACCATGAAGCCGTACACCGTGCTGGAGGAGGCCCGGGTGGGCGAGCGCTGCATCCTCGGCCCGTTCTCCCGGTTGCGGCCCGGCACGGACCTCGCCGAGGAGGTGCACCTGGGCAACTTCGTGGAGACGAAGAAGGCCCGGCTGGGCCGCGGCTCCAAGGCCAACCACCTCGCCTACCTCGGCGACGCGAAGATTGGCTCCGGGGTGAATGTGGGTGCCGGTACCATCACCTGTAACTACGACGGGGTGAACAAGCACGTCACCGAGCTGGGCGACGGCGTGTTCATCGGCTCCGACAGCCAGCTGGTGGCCCCTGTGAAGGTCGGGGACGGCGCGTATGTCGGTGCGGGCACCACGGTGACGAAAGATGTGCCCCCTGGGAGCCTCGCCGTGTCCCGGACGCCACAGGTCAACATGGAAGGCTGGGTGGAGAGGAAGAAGGCGCGGATGGCCAAGTCCGCGGAAGCAGGCCCCTCCAAGTCGGACAAGGCCTCCAACGGGTAGTGGGCCCGGGTTTTGCTTGTCGTCAGGGTGACAGGTGTCGCCCGATGTAGGTGGGAATCCCCCCGGAATTTGCCAACGGGGGCACGGGCGTGAGAGAGGACAGACAACATGTGCGGCATTGTTGGGTACGTCGGGGACAAAGAGTCGGCTCCTATTCTCGTTTCCGG
>NZ_DASVSO010000140.1:0-15674 GCF_036388035.1 Archangium sp. | reverse complement strand
CCAGAGGCACTCCCCGTCGTCGCGGATGTCTCCCGGCGTGAAGACGTCCAGCGCGTGCTGGACGCGGCGCTCGCCCGCTTCGGGCAGGTGGATGTCTGGGTGAACAACGCGGGGCGCGGCATCAGCAAGCTCGTCTCCGAGCTCACCGACGAGGACTTCGACGAGATGATGCGCGTCAACGTCAAGTCGGCGCTCTACGGCATGCAGGCCGTGCTGCCGCATTTCCAGTCGCGCGGGCGCGGGCACATCATCAACGTCTCGTCCATGCTGGGGCGCGTGCCGTATGTCCCCGTCCGCTCGGCCTACAACGCGGCCAAGCACGCGCTCAACGCGCTCACGGCCAACCTGCGGCAGGAGCTGCGCGAGCGCTACCCGGGCATCCACGTCACCGCGTTCCTGCCGGGCGTGGTGGCCACCGAGTTCGGCGTGAATGCGCTCGGGGGCGGCATGGACTCGCGCAAGATTCCCGGCGCGCAGTCCGTCGAGGAGACGGCCGCCGTCCTGCTGGATGTCATCGAGCGGCCCCGCCCCGACGTGTACTCGCGGCCGGAGTACCGGCAGCAGGTGCTCGCGTACTACGCGTCCGAGGACCTGGCGCTTCCCGAGCCCGGCGCGCCCCGGCGCCCGTGAGCTGAAATAAACGGAGGCCCCCTCGCGGCGTCCCCCCTGACCGCCGCGACGGGGCCTCCTGGCTGTTATCCGGACGGCAACCGGGCCGGCCGGCGTCCCGCCTAGGCCTTCGTCACCTTCTCACGACCCGGACCCACGTTCTTGCAGGCGTTGCGGGTGTCGACGACCACCTGCGACTGCTTGACGACCATGTTGTAGTCGATGCACGAGTGGTCGGTGAGGATGACCACCGCGTCGTACTGGCTGATCGTCTCCGGGTTCAGCGGCACCGACGTCATGGAGTAGTGGAAGCCGTGGCCCTCCTCGAGGCGCGGCACGTACGGGTCGTGGTACTCGACCTCGGCGCCCTTCTCCTTGAGCAGCGTGATGATGCGCAGGCTCGGGCTCTCGCGCATGTCATCGATGTCCTTCTTGTACGCCGCGCCGATGCACAGGACCTTCGCGCCGTTGAGCGTCTTCCGGGTCTTGTTGAGCGCCTCCATGGTGCGGGTGACCACGTAGTACGGCATCTGCGTGTTCACCTCGCCCGCCAGCTCGATGAACTTGGTGTGGAACTCGTACTCGCGCGCCTTCCACGTCAGGTAGAAGGGATCGATGGGGATGCAGTGGCCGCCCAGGCCGGGGCCCGGGTAGAAGGCCTGGAAGCCGAAGGGCTTCGTCGCCGCGGCGTTGATGACCTCCCACACGTCGATGTTCATCCGGTCGCAGAGCATCTTCATCTCGTTGACCATGGCGATGTTGACGCAGCGGTAGATGTTCTCCAGCAGCTTGGCCAGCTCGGCCACGCGGGTGGAGGACACCGCCACCGTCTCCTTCAGCGCGCTCGAATAGAGCGCCTGCGCCACCTCGAGGCACGCCGGGGTGTGCCCGCCGACGATCTTCGGGATCGTCTTGGTGTTGAAGTTCTTGTTGCCCGGGTCCTCGCGCTCGGGGCTGAAGGCCAGGTGGAAGTCCACGCCCGCCTTCAGGCCGCTCTTCTCCAGCAGCGGCTTGAGCACCTCGTCCGTAGTGCCCGGGTAGGTGGTGGACTCCAGGATGAAGAGCTGCCCTGGACGAACGTGAGGCGACAGCGCCTCGCCCGTCTTCACGATGTAGCTCATGTCCGGCTCACGCGACGCCGTGAGCGGCGTGGGCACGCAGATGATGATGCAGTCCATCTCCTTCGCCTTGGCGAAGTCCGTCGTCGCCTTCAGCTTGCCCTTGCTCGTCAACTCCTTCAGCGGAGCACTGGGGATGTGCTTGATGTAGCTCTCCCCCTTGCCGATGCTGTCCACCTTCCGCGTGTCCACGTCGAGCCCCGTGACGGGGAAGCCGGCCTCCGCGAACGCCATACCCAGCGGCAGACCCACGTAACCCATCCCCACCACGCCCACCCTCGCCTCCCGCCGACGGATACGCTCCAGCAGCGGGCTCACCATGACGCGCATCTGACTCACCTCTCCCTGAAGGTGTGCCGGTCCCCCGGTCACCCTTCGTCCCTGGTCTTCAGTTGAAGACGACGACCCACCTCAGCCACGCCGGGGGCGACACCCGCACCCGGAACACCACCACCTGCGACGGCACCACGAGGCCGTAGCCCGGCGAGTACCGGGACGGCTCCAACCGCGGCTCCAGGCCCGTGGCGAAGAGCACCAGTGCCACCGGTGCCTCCGCCGGCCCCAACTCCACACCGAGCGACTCGAAGTTCCGCGGGGCTTGCGGCACACGCAGCGCCCGAGCCAGTTGCTCGGGCTGGGGCGCCCGGAGCCGTGCCTCGCGGTCCGGAAGGTGGAGTCGCCCCACGATTTCGTGAAGCCCCACCCCCACCAATGCGTCCGTCACTCCGAGCGCACGCTCGCGCTTGTCCAGCAGAAAGGTGCGCTCCACGCCCACGGGCGAGGGCAGCGCGCGGTAGCCGTCGTGCCGCGCGGTGAGCCGCTCCAGCTCGGCGCCCGGCTGGAACACCTGCACCCGCGCCCGCGCCGCCTCGGGCAGCGCGAAGAGCCGGCCCGGCTCGAGCGGCGCCTGCTCCACGCCGTCCACCTCCAGCGTGTTGTGCGCGGCCGTGGCGCGGAACGCGTTGCGCACCGCGGGCTCCCGCGTGTACGTGCCCGTGCCCGGATCCACGATGACGGGACGCCCGCGCAGGTGCAGCTCGAAGGAGAGCTTGTCGTTGTGGCTGTGCCCGCCCACCCCGCGCTGTCCCTGCGCGCCCGCGCTCACCGTCACCACCGCTCCCGCCCCGCGCAGCACGTGGAGGCCTCCCTCCGGGAAGCTCTCCGACTCCGCGGGCCGGGCGAGCCGCAGGGACTGGAAGCGCTCGAGCCCTGGCTGGCCCAGCAGCCAGGCGGCCTCATCCGGGAAGGTCCCCTCCCGGAGGTTCGGGTCCCCGAAGAGGGCCGCCCCCAGCGGGGCGAGGTAGCCCTGATCGCGCGACTCCCGCTCCCGGAAGGGGAAGACGCGGCCCGAGTCGTTGTCGCCGATCTGCGGCGCCAGCCCTTCCTCCGAGCACCAGGCGCGCGCGGCCGCGTACATGCGGCGCAGCCGCGTCTCGTACAGCTCGCCCAGGTCCGTCCCCGTCCCGCGCGCCACCACCCACGCCAGGGTGAAGAGCTCCACCGCCAGTCGGTGGTAGGGCACGGAGCCCTCGAAGGACGTGCCCTCCGGGTGCACCTGGGCCTCCATCTGCGCCCGGAGCCCCGCCACCGCGCGCGCCACCTGCCTCGGCGCGTCCGGCAGCTCCGGGAAGAGCAGGCCCGCCACCAGCAGGCCCACGTAGTTGGAGACGAGGTGGTTGTTGGGTACCGCACCCTTGTCCTCCAGGTGCGCCTCCACCCACGCGGTGTGCTCGGCCAGCGACTCCAGCACCGGCACGAGGAACTCCGAGCGCCGGGCCTCCGGCGCGTCCGAGAACATCACCAGCGCCTGCGCCAGGTTGGCCGCGCGCAGTGCCACCTCCATGGCACACGTCCAGTGCACTCCCTGGCCCACCGGGTTGGCCTGGAGGAAGTCC
Source organism: Archangium sp. (assembly GCF_036388035.1). Classification (GTDB taxonomy): domain Bacteria; phylum Myxococcota; class Myxococcia; order Myxococcales; family Myxococcaceae; genus Archangium. Next base: position 12,052 of record NZ_DASVSO010000140.1, on the reverse strand, counting down.
AGGGTCCGCGTCACGAAGGCCCGCGCGAAGGTGCGTCGCCCCGCCGCGTCGCGCTCCACCCAGTACCCCTGACCGAGCGCCACCAGACAGTCCAGCCGCCCCAGCACCCACGGGTACTTGGGGTCCACGCCCGGCTGCTCCAGCCGGAGCTGCTCCACCGGGATGACCGGGTAGCGGTAGCCGCTCACCGGATCCCTCGACCAGTCCACCGGCCGACCCTCGCCGAAGCACACGGTCCGCCCGAAGACGTCGAACTCGCCTCGCACGGCGTCCCGGGCGCGCGCCAGGGCCCGCTCCTCGGCGCCAGGAAGGGCCGCGAGCGCCTCCATGACGGAGGCCCGCTGATCCACCTCACACCAGGCCCCGCCAGCGCGCGCCGACAGCACCCGCTCGGCCAGCTCCTCCGCGCGCGAGACGCCGTAGGCCTCCAGCAGCCTCGGCTCGTCGAGCCGCTCGCGCTTGCGATAGCGCGCCTGCCGAGCGACTCCCTGGACCCGCCGCGCCATCCCCCGGGCGAGTCCTCCCGGCGCGAGCCGTGCGATCGTCGAGTAGTACCCCAGAGTGCCCATTCCGCTCCGTCCCATCCCGGACGGCTCAGGTAGCAAGTCGCTGGCCAGCGGCCTCCGAGGGGAAAACGGGGCTTGGGGATCGGGAAACCCTGTAGGCCAGTAAAAAGGTTGGCTGGCCGGGTGAATGGGTGGGAAAGGGTTTTCCTTCCGTCACCCCTTTGTTTCCCAGGGAGGGCCGCGTTGCACCGCCCGCCCACCATGGCCATTCCTCCGGTGTGCAGGCGGGTGCTTGGAGTGGGCGGCGCGTGGGAAGGAGTGCCAGCGCCCTCGAGGTGGAGCGGACACTCTCGGCGGTTGCCGAGCGGGCGCTGCACCTCGGGGCGAGGGCAGGACTCGACGCGCTCGTGGAGGCGACTGTACGTCTCACCGAGACGAGTGGGGCCGCGCTGTACGCGGGCTCCCGCCGCGTCGCGCTCGCCGGCCTCGCCCCGCCGGTCCCGGCCCGAGCCCACCCGCAACAGATGATGAAGGAGGGGCGCACGGTGCTCGTGCTAGGCGAGCCGTGTGTGGACGCGGCGGATCGCCAACTCCTCGCGCGCCTGGCGGCGCTGGGCAGTGCCCTGCTGGCGAGCCAGTCCCGCGAGGACGCCTCCCGCGCCGAGCAGGCCCGGCTGCGTCAGGAGCGGATGCGGATGCTGGAGCTGCAGTCGCACCGGGAGCGGGTGCTCGCGCGAGCCGCACACGACGTGCGCACGCCGCTGCTCGTCCTGCAGGGCTACATCGACATGATGACCAAGGGCATGGCGGGCGTGCTCACCCCCTCCATGCAGCGCTACCTCGAGCGCATGGGCCGGGCCGCGGCGGAGATGAACGTGCGTCTCCAGCGGCCGCCGACCGAGCACGCGCCGGTGGAGGACCTGCGCTCCTTGTTGAGCGCCACCTTCGGACCGGGACGGCGCACCTCCGCCAGACTGGAGCTGCCCACGGAGCCGGTGCGTGTCCGGGCACCTCGGGAGGCGCTGGCCCTGCTGGTGCGGACACTGGAGCGGCTGCTGGTGGGAGCCGGAGCCTCGGAGATGGTGTTGCGCTTGGAGGCACAGGACGGGGCGCGGTGGAGGCTGAGCCTCCAGGCCCGCGCGGAACTCCCGGTGCCGAAGCGCGCGCTCGAGTCGCTGGAGAGACTCGCCCGGAGACTGGACGCCGGACTGACGGTGCGCGAAGCGCCGGAAGTCGCGCTGACTATGTTGTTGCCGGGCATCCCGGGTTGAGCGGGCACCCCGGGTGCGCTCGCGAGCAACCTGTACACTTAGTGGACAGGTTCGCGCGAAATGCGCCCGGGAGGTCGAGGCCCGCGATGCGGATGCCTCGGACGGCTCAGCTCAGGGTTCAACCTCGGGAGCCTGCACCACCCTCGCCGCCGCGCGCAGCGCCATGCGCCGCCGCGTCCAGCGGATGATGAGGACGCCCAGGCCCACCACCACCGCCGTGAGGACCAGCCAGCGCAGGCCGCCCCGCACATCCGCGAGCACCGTGGGGCCGAACCGGTAGCCCAGCCACGTCATCCCCAGCGCGCCGACCCAGGCCGCGGCCCCATCGGCCAGGAGGAAACGCCGGTACGGTACGCCCGTGGCGCCCGCCAGCAGGAACGCGGGGGCACGCAGGCCCGGCATGAAACGCGCGAGAAACACCGCCACCGCCCCGCGCCGGGCGAACAGCTTCTGGAGGAGCTCCATGCGCTCCGGCGTCAGCATCCTGGACAGCTTCGGGTGGCAGAAGACCCTCGGCCCCAGGGAGCGTCCGACCCGGAACAGCGCGCTGTCTCCGGCGAGGATGCCCAGGTAGGCGATGAGCGCCATGAACGGCAGGCTGCCGCCGCTCTTCGCGACCACCATGCCTCCGGTGATGACGACCAGCTCCTCGCTCAGCGGCGCGCCCACTCCACAGAGGACGAGGAGCAGGAACACCGCCGGATACGAGAACGCCGCGATCCACAGCGTGACCTGCGCCTCCACGCACCGCCTCCCGGTTCCCCCCAAGCTGCTCACCGCGAGGCGAAGGGAGAAGGGGCCAGTCGGGCCTTGGCCCCTCGCCCGCTCAGGAACTCGACGGAAGGAGCTGACGCACCAGGTCCAACAGCTTGCCGCGCTCCACCTCGCGCTTGACGAGGTAGCCATCCGCCCCCGCCTCCAGACCGGCGGCCCGCTCCTGCGGACTGTCCAGCGAGGTGCAGAGGATGACGGGAGTGCGGGACAGCTTGGGGTGGGCGCGGATGCGCCGGGTGAGCCCGATGCCGTCCAGCCGTGGCATCTGCCAGTCGCTCACCACGAGCTGGCAGGGCGTGCGCTCGAGGATGCTCAGCGCCTCCTCGCCATCTCCCGCCGTCACCACCGAGTAGCCGGCGATCTCCAGCAGCGACTTGATGGCGAAGCGGGTGGTGAGCGCGTCGTCGCACACGAGGATGTGCTGGCGGCGCACCTCGGCGACCGCGCGGAGCACCACCGGAGCGGCGGCGGCGCGCAGCAGCTCGGGCGCGTTGAGCACCGGCACCACGCTGCCGTCGTCCAGCACCGCGGCCCCGGCCAGGTGGGACACGCTCTGCAGGTGCCGCCCCAGCGAGCGGACGACGATCTCCTGCTGGCCCACCACCGCGTCGATGGCGAACACCGCGCGCACGCCGCCGAGCGCCAGCACCATCGCCGTCTGCGGCTTGCCCGACTCGAGCGCCAGCGGCAGCCGGGGCATGCCGATCGCCTCGGAGAGCGCGTGGAAGGGCAACTGCTCGTCCTCCACGCACGCCACCACGTGCCCGGCCACCGTCCCCACGTCCGAGGGAGCCAGCCGCAGCACGCGCTCCACCGCGTCCGAGGGAATGGCCACCACGGCGGTGCCGGAGCGCACCAGCAGCCCCAGCGCGCCCGCGAGGATCAACGGCAGGTCGATGGTGAAGCGCGTCCCCTTGCCCTTCTCGAAGGAGATGTCCACCGCGCCCTGCAGCCGCGTGGCCGTGCTCTGCACCACGTCCAGGCCCACGCCGCGGCCGGACGTCTCCGTCACATGGTCGCGGGTGGAGAAGCCGGGCTCGAAGACGAGCCGGGCGGCCTGCATCTCGGTGAGCTTGGCGGCCTCCGCATCGGTGAGCAGCCCGCGGCGCACGGCCACGGCCCGCACGTTCTCCGGGGACAGGCCCGCGCCGTCGTCCTCCACCACCACCGCCAGGCGGGTGCCCCGGGGCTCCACGCGCACCTCGAGCTGCCCGCGCGCGCTCTTGCCCGCCGCCAGGCGCTCGCTCGTCGCTTCAATCCCGTGGTCCAGCGCGTTGCGCACCAGGTGCTGCAGCGGATCCTTCAGCACGTCCACGATGCGCCGGTCGATGCGCACGTCGCCACCGGCGAGCACCAGCTCCACGTCCTTGCCCAGCCGAGCGCACAGCTCGCGCACCGTGCGCTTGAGCGGCTCCAGAATCTGCGAGGCCGGCACCATGCGCAGGTCGCGCAGGTCATCGCGCACCACCTGGGCCACCATGGCGAGCTGCTCGCCCTCGCGGTGGACGTCCTTGGAGAGCTGCACGAGCCGCTTCTGCACGCCGCGCACCATGCCCACGCCGGAGCGCAGCGACTCGAGCGCCCCGCCGCCCCCCGAGGACAGCGCGAGCTGCTGGGCCGTGCGCTCCAACTGCAACAGGGCCTGGTGCGTCTGCTCCAACAGCTCGCGGTGCGCCTCCGCGCGGCGGAGCTGCTGCGCCCGGCCCGCCGCGAGCTGCTCCACCTGGAGCGCCAGCGAGTCGAGTGTCCGCACCGAGATGCGCACCGCCCGGTCCATGTCCTGCTGCTGGCGCCGGCCGGCCGCCGAGCGCGTCGTCGCCACCGGCTCCGCGGGGGCCGCGGCGGGCTCGGCGGGAGACTCCTCCGCGAGCGACTCCAGCGCGCCACGCAGCTCCACGAGCGAGCCCGTCACCTCCGAGGCCGCCACGCTGGCGCCGACGCCCCCCTCCTCCATGCGCGCGAAGCCCGAGCGCACCGAGCTCGCCAGCGTCTCCACGGCGGACATGCCAGCCGTCTGCGCCGCGGCCTTCAGCAGCTCGGCCAGCCCCACCGCCTCCCACACCGCGCCCGGCCGATCCTCCAGGTCCGGCGAGCACAGCCGGCGCAGGGACGTCTCCAGCTTCTCCAGCGTCTGGAGGCCCTCGCGCCGGAAGTGGGCGGGGGCCTTGGGCTGCACCGCGGCGGCCTGCACGACGCCACCCCGCCCGAGCGAGGCCAGCAGCGCTCCCAGCCCCTCGATGACGGGCAGCTCGCCGGTGTCCCCGTGGTTGAGCGCGGACTCGATGGCCGACAGGCTGCGCAGGGTGGACTCCACCAGCCCCTTGGGCGGCGTCTGCCCGGGGGCGCAGTGCGCCAGCCCATCCTCGATGGCGTGCACGAGCTGCTCGATGTCCGACAGCCCCAGACTGGCCGCGGACCCCTTCAGACTGTGCACCTCCCGCTTGAGGGCGGTGAGCTGTTCCGACACCTGCTCGGCCGAGCCCTGCTCCAACCCCAGCACGGCCGTGCCGATGGTCTGGAGCTGTTCGCGCGTCTCCGCAGCGAAGATGGGCCAGAGGCTACGCAGTACCCGCGGATCCATGCGCCCTCCGTCCTAGCTCCGCCCCACCGCGGTGGGGTCTCCGAGTTGCTCGAGATCGAGCACCATCAACAGCTCCTTGGTGGTGCGATCCCTCGTGAGGAACGTGAAGGGCCCCGCTGGCGGGTGCGACAGGTCCGCCCTGGGCAGCTCCTGCCGTCCGTCCACCTCCTCCGCCGCCAGGCCGAAGAACTCCTCGGACACCTCCACCACGACGACGCGCGCCAGGTCCGACATACCGCCTCCTTCCAAACCCAGCACCTGACGCAGATCCAACACCGGCACCACCCTCGAGCGGGACACCAGCGCGCCCAGCACGTAACGCGGCGCGCCCGGCAACGGACACAGCCCCTTGGACTCCAGCACGTGGTCCACCGCCTCGATGGGCACCGCGTAGCGCTCGCCGCCCACGCGGAAGGACAGCACCGACACCGTCTCGCGGCGATCCTCTTGACGCGAGCCGGCCAGGGCGCGCGCCCGATCGGCGAGCACCTCGCGACGACGCTCCGGGCTGAGCACCTGCGCGCCCTCGAGCACCGCCTGCGCCTCGTCCAGCTTGCGGCGCAGTGCCGCGTAGTCGATCTTCCCGCTCGACTCGTCCCCGGCCATGGCCCCTCTAGTACTTGCTGGCGGGGAGCTTCAGGATGCTGCGCACCTTCTCGCGCAGGTCATCCACCGCCACGGGCTTGTTGAGAAACGCGCTCGCCCCCACCAGCCGTCCCCGCTGCCGGCTCGAGTCGTCCTTGAGCGAGGTCAGCATCACCACGGGCGTGGCGAAGAGGATGGGGTCGGCCCGCACCGCCGCGCACAGCGCGAACCCGTCCATCTCCGGCATCTGCACGTCGGAGATGACCAGGTCTGGCTTGATCTCCCGGGCACGCGCGAGCCCCTGCACGCCATTGCTGGCCTCGAAGAACTCCAGCCCCCACCCCATCAGGTACACCTGGATGAGGTTGGTGATGGTCTTCGTGTCTTCGACGATCAACACCTTCATTCTTGGGATTCCTCCACGGAGACGCCCTGTCCTGTCATAGCTGGTACTTCCCCACGAGGTCGGAGAAGCGCTTGGAGAGGCTGGAGAGGTTGCCCGCTACCTGCTCGATGCGCTTGGTCCCCTCGACGTTGTCCTGCATGGCGATGGTCAGCTCGTTCATCGCCGCGGCGATCTGCTCCACGCCGATGGTCTGCTGCCGGGTGTTGCCGGCGATCTGCCGGGCCGCCGAGGACGACTCCCGGATGAGATCCGACAGGCCCACGATGGCCGCGCCCGCGCTTTGGGCCAGCTCCATGGCCCAAAGGGCCCGGCGGCTGCCCTCCTCGGTGGCCGTCACGGCGGCGCGCGTGCCCTTCTGCACCTCACCCAGCAGGGCGCGCACCTGGTTGGCCGCCATCTTCGACTGCTCGGCCAGCGTGCGCATCTCCATGGCCACCACCGCGAAGCCACGGCCCTGGTCGCCCGCCTTGGCCGCCTCGATGGAGGCGTTGAGCGCCAGCAGGTTGGACTGCTCGGCCACGTCCTTCACCGTGGTGATGATGTCGCCAATCTGGAGCGTCTGCTCGTTGAGGTCCGTGATGGCCAGGGCGATGGCCTTCACCTGCTCGCTGAGCTTCTCCATGGCGGAGACGCTCTCGCTGACGACCTTCTGACCCTCGGCGCTCAGCGCATCCGAGCGCTGGGTGCCGCCGATGACGGTGTCCGCGAAGGAGGTGGCCTGCTTGGACGTCTGGGCGATCTCCGCCACCGTGGCGCCCGTCTCGTGGATGGCGGAGGCCTGCTCGTTGGCCATGGCGGACTGCTGCGAGGAGGTGGCCAGCACGTTGGTGGCCTCGCGCTCCATCTCCGAGGCCGCGGTGCGCAGGTCCTTGAGCAGGTCCGACAGCACCTCGGCCATGGTGGCGAAGCTGCGCGCCAGGTCTCCCACCTCGTCGGTGCCGTGGGTCTCTATCTGCTGCCGCAGGTCTCCCGCGGCGATGCCGGCCGCCGCGCGTGCCAGGCGCTCCAGCGGGACGATGAGCACGCGGGCCACCAGGGCCACCACCACCAGACAGCCGCCGAGCACCAGCAGGCCCAGGACGAACCCGCGCATCGCCATGCGCGACACCGTCTGGTCCAGCACGTCCAGCTCCATGCCCACCTGCACCGAGCCCACCTGCAGTGGCTGGCCCGCGTCGTCGCCGGGGGTGCGCGACTGGAAGAAGATGGGAGCGGACGTCTCCAGCACCCGCCGCCCGCCCACGTACACCTCGCGGTCGCGCCCCTGCGGGGAGAGCGCGGGCAGCAGCGCCGGGCTCACCAGGCGCTGGGCCCGGGAGTGGCCGAGCAGGTCTCCCTGGCGGTCGCGCACCACCACGTACGCCACGTCCGGGTTGTTGCGGAGGGTGGCGGCCGTGGCGCGCTCCAGGCCCGCCTCGTCCCGCGACCAGGTGGCGATGGACAGGTGGTGCGCCAGCTCGTGGCCCGCCGAGGTGGCCCGCTTGGCGAACTCCGCCTTGAGCGACTCGCGCATCTGGAACGAGAAGGCGGCCACGAGAATGAGCATCACGAGCGTGCCCGACACGCCGGTGATGGCCAGAATCTTGGTCCGCAGGCTGAGGCGCCGCATGTCCAGCCTCTGAATGGCGGGCGGTGTCATGCCAGTGCCGTCCACGGGTCCTCCCAGCTCCAACAGGCGCCGATCATCGCGCACCCGACTTTCCCATCTTCGCTCCTGGAACGAGCGCTCGCCGCAGGCCTCCCACCGTCACCTCTTCCATACCCCGCAGCACGTGCTCGTCATCCAATCCTTCCAATGCCCGCAGCGCGTTGCGCCGCGCCCGTTCCGCTTCCTCGGGCTGGCTCAACTGACCATAGAGCGCCACGAGCATGGCATGACCGACGGCCAGTTGGGGCTCCAGATAGAGCGCCTTGCGGATCGCGGCCACGGCCCCCTGCACGTCCCCTCGCCCTTCGGCCACCATGGCCAGCAGCAGGTAGGCCTCGGGGGAGAGGTCCCGAGCGGCCAGCCGAGCGAGCTCCTCGGCCAGGTCATACTTCCCGGCGCGCGCCGCGGCCCGGGCCTGCTCCAGCGTGCCGGGGACCGAGGGTCCGGCCGACGGCTGGGAGGACGGAGGGGGCGCGACCTGGGCGGCCGACAGCTCCGGAGCGGGAGCCACCCGGGCCACCCGGGGAGGCGTCAGCACCCGCCGCAGCGGGCTCGGTACCCGGGCCGCGACCCGGATGGGGCCGGGCCGGGTGGCCCGCGCCGGCGGCCGCTCTCCGGGCGGGGGCTTGCGCAGCACGGTGAGCCCGTCCATCTCCCGCGCCTCCAGCCCCAGGCCCTGGGAGAAGGGCAGCTCGGCGGGAGACAGGAAGAGCCACCCCCCGGGCGCGAGCGCCTGGACGAGCCGCTCCAGCACGCCGGGGATGACCTCCGGGGGGAAGTAGATGAGGACGTTGCGGCAGAAGACGGCCTGGGCGCCGGACACGGGCGGGGCGTCGGTGACGAGGTTGTGCCGCCGGAACTCCACCCGCGCGCGCACCTCGGCGGGCACGGAGACGGAGTCGGGCCGGATGGAGAGGAAGCGCCGCTCCAGCTCGGGCTCCATGCGCCGCACGGACCAGGGGGAGTACGTGGCCTGCTGGGCGCGCGCGAGGGCGCGGCCGGACACGTCCGTGCCCAGCACGCGGACGCGCTCGGGGGGGAGGCCGACCGCCAGCAGGGCCATGGTGATGCTGAAGGGCTCCTCCCCGCTCGCGCAGCCGGCGCTCCACACCTGGAAGGGCCCGGTGCTGGGGACGGCCAGTCGCGCCAGCGCGCGCAGCTGCTCCGGGTGGCGGAAGAAGTACGTCTCTCCGATGACGGCGTAGCCGATGAAGGACTCCACCGCCGCGGTGTCGCGCGCCAGCAGCCGCTCGAGGAAGTCGAGCGTGGGCAGTCCCTGGGACTCGGCCGCGCGCGTCAGGGCGGTACCCAGCGAGGGACGCACACTGGGGGCCAGCACCATGCCGCACGCGGCGCGCAGGACCGTCTCCAGCCCGCCCAGCGTCGACTCGTCGAGGCGCTCCGTGCGCAGCGGCTCCTTCACGGCCCCTCCGGGACCGCCAGGAAGGCCGAGGCGCGCAGCAGCGGCCGCAGGCCCTCGGGCGTGCGACACAGGCCCGCCATCAACCCGGTGCCATCCCAGGGCGTGGGGACGGTGCCCGACGCGGAGCCCTCCACCAGCAGCGGGGACTCGACGAGATCCCTCACCCGATCCACCAGCAGCGCCACCGTCCGCGCGCCCCCACAGATGACGAGGTGGGCGTCCAGATCCGGCTCCCGGCGCACGCCGAGCATCGCGGACACGTCCACCACCACCGCGGGTGTGCCCCGGTAGAGCATGGTGCCCACCACATGGGGGAGCGCCGTCGGCAGCGGCTCGACGGCCACCAGCCGCACCACCTCCAGCACCGCCTCCACGGGCAGGAGCGCCGTCGTGCCGGCCACCTCCACCGTGAGGTAGAGGCCGGGCAGTCGCTGTTCCACGCCGAGCGTGGCCAGTTCTCGCCGCAGCCGGACGATCTCCTCTTCCAACGACGCCAGCCGCTTCTCTGCCGACGCGCGTCTCGCCTGAGCTTCAGCCGTCATCGAAGGGAACCGACCATCGCGAGTCCGCCTGAATCCATGCGCGGGAGAGTTGGACGGTAGTCCGATATTGCGGGGATGGTCAATGCGGGCGACACATCCTACCTCCGGGCGCGAGTTGGACGGGTGGACGGCTGACGGGCAAGCAGAGATCTGCCGAGTCGCGTGTTTCCGGGAGTTATGGTTTCATGCCGGGCCATAACGGTTGGTTCCCACCCAGGCGCAGACCGGGGGAGCAAGAATACATGGTGACCGGCGATTCGCAGGGTCCGGGAGATACAGGGGCGGATCCTCTCATCGGGCGGACGCTCAATGGCCGCTTCAGCATCCTCGAGCCGATTGGCGTCGGAGGGATGGGACGGGTCTACCGTGCCCAGCAGACCCCGTTGGATCGCGTGGTCGCGCTGAAGGTGCTCAACCCCAACTTCCCCACCAGCAAGGATCCAGGCTTCCAGAAGCGCTTCCTGCGCGAGGCCTCGCTCTCGTCCAAGCTCCGCCACCCCAACACGGTGACGGTGATCGACTACGGGCAGACGGACGATGGCATCTACTACATCGCCATGGAGTACCTGGAGGGGCGGACGCTCGCCCAGGCGCTGACGGAGGTGGGGCCGCTGCCCTGGGCACGCGCGCTCAACATCGCGCAGCAGATCTGCCGCTCCCTGCGCGAGGCCCACAACCAGGGCATCGTCCACCGGGACCTCAAGCCGGCCAACATCATGATCCTCAACGAGGCCGATCAGGACCTCGTCAAGGTGCTGGACTTCGGACTGGTGAAGTCCATCGCGCCCACCACGGAGGAGGCGCCCAACCCGGAGATCACCCAGAGCGGCACCTTCCTGGGCTCGCCGGCGTACATGGCGCCGGAGCAGGCGCGCAACGAGTCGGACGTGCGCAGCGACGTGTACTCGCTGGGCGTGATGCTCTACCAGATGCTGGTGGGGCGGCCGCCGTTCATCTCGAAGGATCACATCGAGCTCATCTTCGCCCACCACAAGGAGCTGCCGCCCGCCTTCAGCTCGGTGCGGCCGGACGTGTCGGTGCCGCCGGAGCTCGAGTCGCTGGTGCGCCGGTGCCTGGAGAAGGATCCGGCGCGCCGCTTCCAGTCGATGGACGAGCTGCTGGAGGCGATGCGCGGGGCCAACATGTCCGCGGGCGGCCACAGCGGCATCTTCAAGCGTCCAGGTGGGCAGAACACCACGGGGCCCTACAAGACCCCGCTCTTCGCCGGCATCGCGGGTGACGCGCCCGCCGGGGGCGACACGCTCGCGGTGGACATCAGCGTGGAGGTGCCGCCCGACATGCAGAAGGCGCGTCGGCGCACGCTCATGCTGGGAGGCCTGGTGGGCGGAGGCATCGCCGCGCTCATCACGGGCGGCCTGCTGCTGTCCTCGGGAGTCCTCACGTGGGGCGCCCCGAAGGAGACGACGGCCGTGGTCGCCCCGGCCCCCGCCCCCGCCGAGAAGGCGCCGGTGGAGCAGGTGGTGCGCTTCCGGCTGATGAGCCAGCCCACGGGCGCGCGCGTCGTCTACCACGGCGAGGAGCGCGGCACGACGCCGCTGCTGCTGGAGATTCCCAAGGAGAAGGGCCAGGACACCGTCACCGCCGAGTTCACCTTCGTGCTCGACGGCTACCAGCCGGAGACGGTCATCACCGGCGGCTCGGGCGAGGTGGTGTTCGCCCAGAAGCTGCAGCGCACCCGGGGTGGTTCGGCGGGCGGCAACCGCAACGCGGGCGCGTCCTCGGGCAGCCGGGTGGATCACGCCTCGGGGGCCGCGGGCACGTCCTCCACGGCGACGGCCCTGGGCTCCATGTCCGCGCCGGTGATGCTCGAGTCGGATCCACCGCCCGCGCCCGTGCCCGCGGGGGCTCCGAGCAAGGTCGACACGGCCACGGAGCCGAAGCCCACGTCGGGCGCCTCGGGCGGCCTGGCCGTGCCGGTGCTGGCGCTGTCCAAGGGCGTCGCCTCCACGGGAGACGGCCCCGTGCCCTTCCAGGAGGGCATGCCGCGCCCGGTGGAGCTGAAGGGCAAGGACATCGTCTATACGCGCGAGGCGCTCGCGGCCCGCGTGGAGGGGACGATGCTGGTGAAGTGCGTCATCACCCAGGCGGGCGCGGTGGAGAACTGCCGCGTCATCAAGGGCCTGCCGCACATGAACGAGGCGGTGGTGCAGTCGCTGCGCTCGCGCACCTACAGGCCCATCACCCTGCAGGGCCGGCCGGTGGCGGTGGACTACACCTTCAGCATCCGCCTGGTGGCGCCGCGCCGCCGCTGAGTCCCGTGCCGCACCACTCGGAGTCTATCGACTCCGGGTGAGC
>NZ_DASVSO010000139.1:0-6419 GCF_036388035.1 Archangium sp. | reverse complement strand
CCGTGGCGGCGGCGGTGGAGAGCACGCGGCAGTTGCTCACCGTGAGGGCGGCTTCCACCTGGAGGACGTTCCCGGGAGCCGGCGCCACGGCCGACGGCGTCTCGGCCGCGGGCGCTTCGGCCGACGGCGCCGACGAGGGGGAGGAGGGGGGCGCGTCGCACGCCGCGGTGAGCAGCACGCCCAGCAGGCACGACGAAGAGAGGAGTCGTTTGTTCATCGTGGGGGCACAAACGGAAGCCCCCGGTATCCATTCCGGCCCGGCCCGGGGTCCTCGAGTGCCTGGCCGCTGTGCGGCCGGGCTCGTCCCGGGTGCGCGTCAGCGGCGGCCCGAGGGGAAAACCCCCCTTCCCATTACGGGGTTTTCCAAGAGTAGGGGAAGAGGGTTACGATGCGCACCCCATGAATCAGCGGATGCGCGGCTTCACGATGGTGGAGCTGTTGGTCACAGTGGCCTTGCTCGGGTTGCTCACGGCGTTGTCCGTGGCGACCGTCGGGCCCCTGCGGGAGCGCTATAGCCGGAGGCAGGCGGCGGAGCTGGCCGCTTCGGCGGCCGCGCGGGCCCAGCTCATGGCGCGGGAGACGGGGCGGTGCCACACCCTCGAGGTCTACAGGGCCGACCCGGTCAACCCCGCGGGCGAGCCCCTCGAGGTGCTGAACATCGACGAGGAGGGAGATCGCCTGCGGATCCGGCGTCGCAAGACGCCGGACTGTGAGATCCAGCCCGTCCCCGCGGCGGAGCTGGAGCACGTCGAGTGGGTGCGGATGCCGGGTCGTATGCGCGTCCGGGTGCCGACGGGGAAGACGGAGCCGGAGTGGCGGCCGAACAGCCGGCTGCGCGAGGTCTCCACCGAGCTGCGTTTCAGGGCCAGCGCTACCGGCCCGGAGCTGGCCGTGCGGCTCATGAATCAGGGTCCCGTGTGTGTGAGTGAGCTTCCCTTGGAGGAGTGCCCATGAGTGGGAGGAACCCTCGGGGCGAGCGCGGCTATGCCCTCATCGAGGCCATGGTCGGCGGCGCCGTCCTGATGATTGCCCTTGGCAGTGTGCTGAGCGGGCTCATCCAGGCCAACGGTCATGTGGCCCGGGCGACGACGGATCAGCAACTGACGCAGTTCCTGGTCGACCAGACCGAGCGGCTCCGGGTCCTGTCCGTCACCAACGACGAGCCCTGGAAGACGGGCGGCCTGGGCAAGAACTGCCTCGCCATGGGACTGCCGAGCACGTGGACCTGCAGGGTCGACGTGTACAACGAGTCGGAGGACATGGGCGCGGCCGCCGGGACCGTGATGTACAAGCGCGCCGTGGTCACCGTCACCTCCCGTACCACCTCCCAGTCCCTGGCGGTGCTGAAATGGTGAAGCGCCGTCACCCGCGGCGGGGCTTCACGCTCATCGAGATGCTGGTGACGAGCGGGGTGGCCATCATCATGCTGTCCGCCGCGCTGGCCTTGTTCATCCAGGGCATCGCCCAGCAGCAGCGGCAGCGGAAGCTGGCGGAGATGAAGCGCAGCGCCGCGCTCGTGATGGGACAGCTCACCACGGAGCTGCGGCAGGCCGGGCTCGGCCGTCCCCGTGGCGCGCGGGTGGGCACCGGCGACCGCTTTCCCGCCAGCATCCTGGTGGCCCAGCCCCAGCAGATCATCTTCATCGCGGACCTGCCCCGCCCCAACTCCACCTTCAACGGCTTCTCCCAGCTCGCGGCCGACCAGACCCCGGCCTCGTTCGCCGGGCTGTCGCTGCTCAACGAGCTCAACGGGGGCTGCGACGTGACGACCGCCACCCCGGCGTGCGCCACCGACCTCTCCAGCCACCTCTTCACCTACGCCGCCACCTCCACCGCGACCGACTGCGCGGGCAGCTCGGGGACCGCACGCACCTGTCCCTGGGCGCTCAACCGCTATCAGCCCTCCGAGTACATCATCGTGGCGGATGGGATGGGGCGATGGGTGGAGCGGCAGATTGGTACCTCCTCCACCCCGCCGCATCCGCCGTCGGCGCTCAGGCCGGATGGTCGCCGGGCCCTGTCCATCGACGCGAGCGTGCCGGCGGAGCTCGTCTCCGGGGGCGCCAACCAGAGCTTCGTCTCCACGCCGGATCGCGTCTTCCACCGCATCATCGATGGATGGTGGGAGCGCAAGCAGTGCTGGGGCTCGGTGGGCTCGCCCATCGGGACCCTGAGCGACCCCTGCGCCGCTGGCGCGGATGGCACCGACTGGGAGCGGCTGGCCCGGCTGGTGACGCCGGCCAGCATCACCTTCAGATATTTCAAGGCCAATGGCGATCCGCTGACCGCCCCTGTCGCGACCACGTCCCTGAAGGACATCGCCCGGGTGGACATCGAGCTGCAGCTCGAGCGGCCCATGACCGCTGGCGATCCGCTGCGCCATACGGCCCACGGCTCCATCACCTTGAGGCAATAATGGGTTCATCCATGCACGGAGCAAGAGCGGGAAGGGGCAGGCCCCAGGGCTTCACCCTGCTGGCCGTCCTCGTGGTCCTGGCCGCGCTCACCCTCGTGGTGGGCATGGCGCTGCAGCGAGGCGAGGACGAGCGGCGCAACGCGTACCTGGTGCAGCACGACGCGCTCGCCCTGTCCGCCGCCGAGTTCGGGCTGGACCGCACCCGGGCCTATGTGGGGGCCGTCCTCGACAACGAGGTGGACCTGGACAAGGTGCTGGACCCGAAGCTGAACACCGACTGCGTCGCCCTGCCGCTGTCCGACGGGGGGACGCTGGATGACAACCTCTTCCCGGCCCCGGACGACGCTGGCTCGGGGGTGCCGTTCTCGGGCCGCAAGTTCCGGCTCTTCCCCTACAGACCCGGCGCTGACGGCGGGATGGAGGGAGCGTACCTGGTGCGCATCGATGACAACGACGATGACGGGATCAGCGCTCCGTTCGGGCCCAGCACCAACAACAACCGCAAGGGGGTTTTCAATTGCGAGGAGGGGCCCACCCTGCCGACGAAGAGCAACCTGGTCCGGGACCGGGACCGGACGGTGATCGCCACCGTGGTGGGCATCGCCCCGGGCATGGACGTGACGCGCGCGCAGGCGCGCAAGGTGCTGAGGGCACGCCTGGGGAGCGCGCCCGCCGCGGGCATCGTCGCCGGCGGTACCATCGAGTTGGATGGCACCTCGCACGTGTGCGGCACCTACGGCAACGTCTCCGTCAACAGCGGCGACTTCGCGGATGGGTGTGTGTGTGGTGCGGGCTGTGGCAACGGGCCCCCCTACCAGACCTGCGGCACCGGAAACGCCTGCAACGTGCAGGTCTCCGGCTCCACGTGCAACGTCGACTTCGGAGGTGCGGCGGGCAGCTGCACCACCAACGTCAACATTCCTCCGCCACCGAAGGTGGAGGTGTGGAGCAAGCTCAACGCGCCCCCGGCCTGCCCCGTGGGGAGCCTCTCTTGCATCCCCTTCTTCTACCTGCGCGAGGTCTCCGGCAAGGCCGAGGTCTACATGTGGAAGTACGCCGCCTCGGGCTGCGACAACCCCCAGGCCTTCGCGCGCATCCACTACCCGGGCGAGGCCTCCTCTCCGGCCGCCGCATGCTGGAAGCTCGTCTACGGCGGCACGGGGAGCACCTGCCCGACGGGCACGGTGCAGATGGCGGATGATGCCAGCCTGCGCGCTCGCGACCCCTCCATGACGACGGCCTGCGGCTCGGCTCCCGTCGTCTGGGGGGCGGCGACCGGCGTGGCCAGCTCCCGCGCCAATTGTGACGCTTCCACCACCCTCTACCCGGGGGTGGGCGCCGTCCAGTACAGGCGGGACTACGTCTCCGGGAGTGTGTTCACCTTTCAGGCCAGCTCCGCGCTCACCCCCATCCCCCATGGGGTGTGGTTCGTGGAAGGCAGCGTCACCTTCAAGGGGGACATGCCCGACTTCAACCTCGTGCCTCCCAACCAGGGCACCGTCAGCCTCGTCGCCACCGGCAACGTCGTCGTGGACGGCAACGCCACCGTCCGCCTGCGACCCGCCAACCGGGACGTGGTGGTGATGGCCGGACGGGACCTGACGCTCGTGGGGGGCAACAGCTTTCTGTTCACCTGTGGGGACCCCGCCACGGTGCCGACGAACTGCCCCAGCGTGGCCGTCATGGTGCACGAGCAGTTCAAGATGGGGAACAACTCCCATCTCCAGGCGCAGCTCGTGGTGCAGGACGCGGCCACCTGCAGTGGCGCGACCACCAAGGGCAGGGCCATCGAGATGCAGGGCAATGGCACCATCTCCGTGCCCGGGGTGCCGCCCATCTCCTCCTCCAGCGGCGCCGCCGTGCTGAGCTGGGGCGAGGGCTCGCTGTGAGGTGACGCCGCCCCGCTCGCCATGAGCGGGGCGCGCCTCCTACCGGAGCTCGGGCGGCGCGAGGAAGGGCCGCAGGAAGTCGTCCGCCTCGGCGGCGATGCGCCCGAGCGAGTCCACCAGCTCGTGGCCGTCGTCCACCTCGACGAGGCGGACGTGGCGCTTGCCCCGCGCCCACGTGCGCGAGTACGCCGGCAGGGTGGTGGTGTCCCGGCTGCCGTGGATGAGGAGCGTGGGCACCCGCACGTCCGGCCAGCCCCCCGAGCGCGCCTCGATGAGGTCGAGGTCCTCGATGAGGCCGAAGTGGACCCGGGCCTCGCGCTTCTCCGCGTAGTCTTGCGTCTCCCTCCAGCCCGTCTCCCGCCACTGGCGCAGGCCCTGCTCGCCCACGTTGCGCCGCATCTGCTCCGAGCCGCGCAGGGCCGGCGCTAGCAGCACCAGCGCGCACACCCGCGGGTCCTCCTCGGCCACGCGGGCGGCCGTCAGCCCCCCCAGGCTGGAGCCGAAGAGGATGGCCCGGTCGCGCTCGCCGCCGATGGCGTCGCGCACCGTGTGCATCATCGCGCTCAGGCGCAGGTGCTCGAGCGAGGGCCGCCGCAGGTCCAATCGCTCCAGGTGGATGCCCTGGCGCGCGTAGTGCTCGGCCAGGGCCACGCCCTTGGCGGAGCCGGGGCCCGAGGCGAAGCCGTGCAGGTAGAGCCAGCGGGGGCCGGCGGGGGTGGGGGCGGGGCCGGGAGCGACGTGCATGGCGGCGCACTCTAGTGCCGCTCGTCCCACGGCCCGGGCTCCAGAAATGATGAGGGCTCCGGATTGGTGGGGAACCCGGAGCCCTCCAGTCGCGTCGGAGTCTCGAAGAGACGCGTTTTCGACGCTTCTTCCCTGGAGCACCGGCCGTGCCAACGTGCAAGTGCGCGGACTTCCTGGGGTGTGTCTCGCCCGGCGCCGGAGCGGGTGGCACATGGCGGCGCATCGGCTTTGTAAAGAGGCCGAGCACCTCGGGGCTCAAGCCCTTGGAGTTCCTACGGAAAGGGCGCGTGCACGGGCCTGTCCCGGAATCGAACGCGCCACTTCGGGACTGATCTGAATCAGGACACCGGCCGCGGGCGTGTGAAGGTGGTATGCCCGGGGACATATGACTGCTCCCGTGGCGCTCATCACCGGCGGCTCGCGTGGCGTGGGCCGCGCCCTGTCCCTGCGGCTCGCGAAGGCGGGTTACGACATCGTCTCCACCTACCGGCGCGACGCCGAGGCCGCCGAGGCCCTGGTGAAGGAAGTGGAGGCGCTCGGCCGCCGCTGCCGCACCGTCATCGCGGACCAGCTCGAGCCGGCCAGCCTCCATGCCGCCTTCGACCTGGTGCAGCAGGAGTTCAGCGGGCTGGACGTCTTCGTGGCCAACGCCGCCTCCACCGCCTTCACCCCGCTCATGCAGATGAAGCTCCACCAGATGGACAAGACGTTCAACGTCACGGTGAAGAGCTTCCTGCTGGGGGCCCAGCGCGCCGTGCCGCTGATGGAGGGGCGCAGGGGCCGCATCGTCATGGTGTCCGGCATGGACTCGCGCATGCCGCTGCCCTTCCACGGCTTCCTCGGCGCGATGAAGGGCGCCATGGAGATTCTGGTGAAGTACCTGGCGGCCGAGCTGGCCTCCTCCGGCATCCGCGTCAACGCCGTCAACCCGGGCTACATCGACACCGACTCCAGCCGCTTCTACATGGGAGATGCCTGGGCCGCGCTCGAGGCCAAGGTGAAGGAGAGCGTGCCGGTGGGCTACGTGGCCAGCGCGGATGAGATCGCCAAGACGATTGAGTGGCTGTGCTCCGAGGGCTCCTCGTACGTCAACGGCCAGACGCTGGTGGTGGATGGAGGGCTGGAGGTGAACTACGCCATGCAGTTCGCCAGCGTCCTCAACTCGTCGTCCAAGTGAAGTACGTCGCCACGCTCTGGTTCTGGGCCGTCTTCGCGCTGACGGCGGTGCCCCTGTTCCTGCTGGGCGTGGTGCTGTGGCTGCTCACGCTGCCGGTGGACGCGGAGCGGCGCGTGCTGCACGCGTACGTGTGCCGCTGGTGCTTCCAGTACCTGCGCGTCTGGCCGGGGTGGCGCACGCGGGTGGAGGGCCG
>NZ_DASVSO010000138.1:0-6452 GCF_036388035.1 Archangium sp. | reverse complement strand
CCGGCTTGACGAGGTGGGTGTCGAAGCCCGCCTCGCGCGAGCGCTGGCGGTCCGAGGCCTGCCCGTAGCCGGTGAGCGCCACCAGCCGCACCGCCGCGCCACTCGGGCGCCGCCGCAACCGGCGCGCCACCTCGTACCCGTCCAGCCCCGGCAGGCCGATGTCGAGGAAGACCACCTCGGGAGCGAAGCTCTCCATGCACTCCAGCGCCGCCATGCCGTCGTGGACGACGGACACCTGGTGCCCGTCCAGCTCCAGCACCTCGCCGAGCAGCTCGGCGGCGTCCACGTTGTCATCCACCACGAGCACGCGGCGGCCCTCGGAGGACACCTCCTGGACGGGCCGCGAGGCCTCGGACACCACGGGCACCCGCTCGGCCGGCAGCAGCGGCAGGCGCACCGTGAAGACACTGCCCTGTCCCACGCCCTCGCTCGCCGCCTCCACGCGGCCACCGTGCATCTCCACCAGCCGCTTCACCAGCGTCAGCCCGAGGCCCAGCCCGCCCTGCGCCCGGTCCAGCGTGCGCGCCACCTGCATGAAGGGCTCGAAGAGGTGCGGCAGCGCATCGGCGGGGATGCCCATGCCCGTGTCCGCCACGTGCACCACGGCCTCGCCCGCCTCGCGCTCCAGCGTCAGGGTGATGTGGCCACCGCGCTCGGAGTACTTGGCCGCGTTGTGCAGCAGGTTGGTGAGCACCTGCTCCAGACGCACCGGGTCCGCCTCCGTCCACACCGGCTCCACCGGCAGCTCCACGTGCAGGGTGTGCTCCCGCGACTCGGCGAAGGGCCGCGCCGCCTCCACCGCGCGCGCCGCCGCTCCCACCACGTCCAGTGGGCGCTTCTGAAGGTGGATCTTCCCCCGCGTCACCCGCGACACGTCGAGCAGGTCATCCACCAGGCGCCGCATGTGGTGCACCTGCCGCTCCACCACCTCACGCTCCCGGTCGATGGCCTGGCCCTCCCGCTGCTTGCGCTCCATGAGCTGGACGGCGGTGAGGACGGGGGCCAGGGGGTTGCGCAATTCGTGGGCGAGCATCGCGAGGAAGTCGTCCTTGCGCCGATCCGCCTCGCGCAGCCGCTCCTCCACGCGGGCCCGCTCGGCGAGTGCCACGCGCAGCCCGTCCGCGTTCCGCTCCGCCTCGCCACGCGCCCGCACCTGGGCGAGTGACAGGAAGAAGAGGGCCAGGCTCACCAGCACGCCTCCCGCGGCGAAGGGGGTCACCATCGGTCTCCGGGCGCCCTCCTCGAAGACCGGCAGCGAGGAGAAGGCGAGTGTCCAGGGTCGCCCGGCCACGCTGAGCGTGGTGGTGGCGGTGAGCATGGGCTCCTGGGGCAGCGCCTCGGGGCGGGGCGAGCTGTGCAACAGGCGCGCGGGGTCCACCTCCGTGCCGTCGTAGAGCTCGAAGGCCACCCGGGGCCGCCGCTCGGTGCCGAAGATGCCGTTGAGCAGGTCGTCCGCGCGGAAGGGGCTGTAGACGAAGCCAACGAGCGCTTGGCGCCTCGCCTCCACGGTGGCCGGCACATAGCCGCCTCGGTAGACGGGCAGATAGAGGAGGAAGCCCGCCTGCTTCCGCTCTTCAATCTCTTGCTTGAGCGTCACCTCGGCGGTGAGGGCGGGCATCCCCGTGTCCCGGGCCCGGTCCATCGCCTCACGGCGGATGGGCTCCGAGTGCATGTTGAAGCCCACCGCCGCCCGGTTCCGCTTATCGAGCGGCTCCAACAGGAGAACGGAGTGCAGTTCCTCATCGGAGGTTTCCGGCCAGACACGGAAGTCCGGCAGGCCCGCCGCCTCGCGCGCCCATTGCTCGAGCGCCGGGCGCGCCTCGGGCGAGAAGCGCCGGGTGAAGCCGATGCCCTGGATGCCGGGGTAGTGCACCTGCACCTGGAGGAGCCGCACGTACTCGGAGAACTCCAGGGGCGTCACTTCCTGCTGGGTGGCGAACAGGCCACTGGTTCCCCGCAGAAGCGCCACATAGGCATCCAATCGCCGCTCGATACGGTCGGCGGTCGACTGCACCACGTTCTCGAAGCGTGCCCGGTCCCTCGCCCGCGCGTTGGCCCCCAGCACCAGGGACACGCCGAGCGTGACGAGCAGGGAGAGGGCCAGAACGACCCCGGGGACGAGGTGACGAGGCAGCCGATGGAAGCGCGAATGGACGGACAGGGTCTTCACTTGGGGGCGAGTGGCCCAGCAAAACAATGTGACACCGGACCTCCATCCCCGCGCTCCCAGCAGGAACCGTCCGCGTCAGGGGTTCTCCCTTTGGATTCGATGGCGAACGCCCCACCAGCACTTCCGGGTCGCTTGTTTGCTCCAGGCCGTGCTGGACCCTAGCTTGGGTTCTGGCCGTGTCGGAGAAGGCGATACGGCCATGCCTGGCTGCCCGGTGGGGAGACTGGAGGATGCGATGCCAGGGAACACCGGCGGAACAGCCGGGGGTGAGCCCCCGGAGTCCGGATTCGAGGACTCGGACTTTGGCGACGAGCTGACGCGGGCCATCTCCCAGGGCCCGCCCATGCTGCGCACGCCCACGCTCGGCGAGCGGCTCGGGGGCAGCGACGGCCAGCGCTTCGAGGTCCTCCAACAGCTCGGCAGTGGCTCCATGGGCCGGGTGTTCCTCGCCTGGGACGCGCAGCTCCAGCGCGAGGTGGCGCTCAAGTTCCTCATCCCCAACGCGCAACTCGAGGAGGAGTGGCTCATCTCCTTGCTGCGCAAGGAGGCGCGGGCCATCGCGCAGCTCGGCCACGCCAACATCGTCCGCCTCTTCGACGTCGCCGAGTGGCAGGGCAAATCCTGGGAGCCGCGCATCCCCTTCCTCGTCATGGAGTACCTGGAGGGCGAGTCGCTCGCGGCGGTGCTGCGGCGGGAGCAGCGCTTGGAGTCGCGGCGGGCGCTGGACATCGTGGGCGGCATCGTCGCGGGACTGGCGCACGCCCACGAGCACCACGTCATCCACAGGGATCTCAAGCCGAGCAACGTCTTCATCACCCCGCGTGGCGAGGTGAAGCTGCTCGACTTCGGCCTGGCCCGGCTGCTGGAGGAGCGCGAGCCGATGGGCCTGGACCTGCCCAGTGGCGGCACGCCCGCGTACATGGCGCCGGAGCAGTGGCGCAGGGGAAGCCAGGACGAGCGGACCGACCTCTGGGCCGCGGGCGTCATGCTCCACGAGATGCTCACCGGGGAGACGCTCTACCCGAGCGCCACCTTGAAGGAGCTGCGGGCCCGGGTCGTCTCCAGCGACCCCGTTCCGTCCGTGCGTGAGCGCCACCCGGAGCTGCCTCGGGAGCTGGAGCCCCTGCTGGCCACGCTGCTGGCCAAGGACCCCGAGCGGCGCTACCAGACGGCCCAGGAGCTCGGCGAGGAGCTGCGCGAGCTGGTGGAGCGGCTCGGCTTGCGCGCCCAGACGCGACGCCCCGTGGCGCCCGAGCGCCGGCAGGTGACGCTGATGTCGTGCCGGCTGACGGGGCTCAACGGGCTCGCCGACGCGCTGGATACCGAGGACGTGGGCGAGCTGGCGGAGGCCTTCCACCAGCGCTGCGCGGAGGTGGCCCAGCACCGGGGCGGCGCCATCGTCCTGTACCTGGGTGACGAGGTGCTGGCCTGCTTCGGCTACCCGGCGGTGCGGGAGGAGGACGCGGAGCACGCGGTCCAGGTGGGGCTGACCCTGGCGCGGGAGCTGCCCGCCTTCCTCCACCATACGCTGCCCCAGCTCCCCGCGGGCGTGCTGGCCGTGCGGGTGGGCATCCACACCGACCAGGTGACGTTGAGCGAGCGCAGTCGGATGCGTCGCAGCGGCGCCCTCGTCCTCCAGGGCGAGGCCCCGAGGATGACCACCTGGCTGGCCGGGCTGGCCGAGCCACACGCCGTGCTCGTCAGCGAGACCACCTGGGCCCTGGTGCACGGGAGCTTCGAGGCCGAGGCGCTCGAGTCCCGCCCCTTCCAGGGCCTCCTGGGGACGCGGAACCTGGGCTTCCACCGGGTGCTCCGCGAGCGTCCGGCAACGGGCCGCTTCGAGCGGGCGCTCGCCGCCGGTGGCCTCACGCCCCTGGTGGGACGGGAGCACGAGCTGCAACGGCTCCTCACCCACTGGAGCGAGGCCCAGCAGGGGCGGGGAGCCGTCGTGCTCGTCACCGGCGAGGCCGGCCTCGGCAAGTCCCGGCTCGTCCAGGAGCTGCACGAGCGGGTCCGCCAGAAGCGCTGCAACCACTTCCAGTGCCAGTGCTGGTCACAGTCCAGCACCAGTGCCTTTCACCCCATCATCGAGATGCTGCGGCGCGGCCTGCCGTCGCGACAGGAGGTGCTGGAGAGGCTGGGGCTGTCCCCGGAAGACGCCACCCTGCTGGCCCAGCTCCTCTCGCAGCCCGTGCCCGGGGACCTTCCCTCCCTCCAGCTCTCGCCGGGGCGGCTCAAGGAGCGCACCTTCGAGGCGCTCGCGGCACTGCTGTTTCACATGGCCCGGAATCACCCGGTGCTCGGGGTGGTGGAGGATCTGCACTGGGCGGACCCCTCCACCCTGGAGCTGCTCGGCTACATCCTCGAGCGCGTGGAGAAGGAGTGCATCCTGCTCGTCCTCACCGCCCGGCCCGACTTCCACCCCGCCTGGGCCCAGCACCCCTGGGTGCACACGCTCACGCTGGAGCGGCTGCCTCCGGAGCTCACCGCCACGCTGGTGCGCGAGTCCGCCAGGGGCCGGGAGCTGACGCCGGAGCAGGTCCAGCAACTGGTGGTCAAGACGGACGGCATTCCCCTCTTCGTGGAGGAGCTGACGCGCATGGTGCTGGAGCAGGGCACGCCCGGCTCCATCCCCATCACCCTGCATGAGCTGCTGCTGGCGCGGTTGGATCTGCTGCCCTCGCGCGAGAAGGAGCTGGCCCAGCTGTGCGCGGTGATTGGCCGCGGCTTCTCCCACGCCCTGCTGTCCACGCTGACCCAGCGAAGCCCGTCCGCGCTGCGGCGGGACCTCGAGGAGCTGGTGACGGCCGGGCTCCTCCAGCCCCGGGACACGGATGAGGGCCCGGGCTACCAGTTCCGGCATGCCCTCCTCCAGGACGCGGCCCGGCAGTCCCTGCCCCGCGGCGCGCGCCGGCAGCTCCACCACCGCGTCACGCAGGGCCTGCTGGAGCTGTGCCCCGAGCTGGCCGAGACGCAGCCGGAGCTGCTCGCCCACCACTACACCGAGGCGGGCGAATACGAGCAGGCCCTCCGCTGCTGGGACCAGGCCGGGCAGCGCGCCAGCCTGCGCTCGGCCAACCAGGAGGCGGTGAGCCACTTCCGGCAGGCCCTGCGGCTGTTGCGCCTGCTGCCGGATACACCCCAGCGGCTCCGGGTGGAGCTGCGGCTGCTCATCTCCCTGGGCACCCCGCTGGCCCAGGTGCAGGGCTACCGCTCACCCGAGGTGGAGCGGACGTACGCCCGCGCGCGCGAGCTCATCCACCTCGTGGGCGAGGCGCTGCCCCGGCTGAGGCTGTCCTACTGGGGGCCCTTCACCTACTACTTCTCGCGGGCGGAGTACGCCCTGGCGCACGGGCTCGCCGAGCAGCTCGTGTCCCAGGCCGAGCGCCAGCACGACCTGGAGCTGCTCTCGCTGGGCCACCGGATGCTGCTGGCGAACTGCTTCATCCGGGGGAACATGGCCGCCGCCCTGGAGCACATGGAGCGGGCCCTGGCGTGCTCGGACTTTCCGCTCGAGAAGCAGCGGGCCCTGGCCGAGGAGCAGTGGATCAACCCGCGCGCCACGACCCTGGCCATGGGCGCCATGGTGTACTCGGTGCTCGGCCGGGACGAGGAGGCCCGTCGCATCAGCCACGAGGCGCTGGAGCTGGCGCGGCGCATCGGCCATCCGCACACGTCCGCCAGCGTGCTGGCCTACATCACCGTGGCCTGTCAGCTCCGGGACGAGGTGGACTGCGCCCTGGAGTGGTCGGAGGAGGCCATCGCCCTCTCGCGCGAGCACGGCTTCCGGGCCTGGCGGGTGTGGTCCACGCTCATCCGCATCTGGGCCCTCACCGAGCAGGGGCATGCCCGCGCGGGGCTGGCGCTCATGCGCAAGGCCATCGGTGGCTGGGACGAGCCGGGCATCCGCGCGGGCCTGTTCCACCACGACCTGGGACTGGTGGCGGACCTGCACCTGAAGCTGGGACAGCCCCGCGAGGCACTGGAGGCGACCACCGAGGCGCTGGAGCGCACCCAGACGGAGGGCCAGCACTTCTACGAGGCCGAGCTGCACCGGATGCGAGGCAAGGCGCAGCGGGCACTCGGCCATGAGAGCGAGGCCCGCGAGAGCTTCCTGCGGGCCCTCCAGGTGGCGCGCCAGCAGGGGGCGTACGCCTTCGAGCGGCGGGCCCTGGAGGACCTGGGGGCGCTCGCTCCGGAGCCGCACCCCGCCTGAGCCCGGGGGCTCAGTGGTGGGGCATCTGGAGCCGGTAGTCCATGCGCTTCGTGGCGTGGATGATCC
>NZ_DASVSO010000137.1:0-6215 GCF_036388035.1 Archangium sp. | reverse complement strand
GGTGCCATCCGCCTCCCGCCGCACGTACGGGCTGCCCCAGCCAATCGAAGCGCCCGCCAGGGAGAAGGTGTGCTCGCCGGTGGACAGCGTCACCACCAGCTTCCGGGGGCTGTCCTTCAACCCCACCTCCGCGAGCGTCTCCGCGTCCAGCACGCCCAGCCCTCGCGAGGCCCACAGCGGAGCGAAGCGCGCGAAGAGCTTCTCCGCCGTCTCGTTGGCGCGCAGCACGCGTGGAGGAGCCCGCGCCCCCGGCTTCGTCCCCAGCCGCAGCCACAGCGCGCCGTCCTCCGAGCCCTCGCGGAACAGCTCCACCCAGCCGGCCGAGTCCTCGTAGCGCACGCGCTCCAGCGCCTGGTTCGGCGCGTCCAGCACCACCACCTCACCGGGAAGGCCCGCCGGCTCGCGCTGCCAGACGAAGTAGGCCGCGACCAGCCCCACCGCCGCCAGCGCCCCCTGGAGCGCCACGCCCCGAGCCCTCATCGCGCACCACCTCCTTCTGGAGAAGACGGGGGCGCACGCCGCCGGCCCCGGCGCCGTGTCACGAGGAAGCCCGCCCCCAGCACCACCGCGGGCCCGAGGAAGACCGTCGAGTAGAACCACACCACGTCCTGCTGGCGGGTGTGCTGCACGGGCACGTCCTCCTCGTTGGACACCTCGCCCGCCAACTCCTCCTCACCCAGCAACCAGAGCACCGAGTCCATCGCCAGGTAGGGGTTGCCGTAGGCGCGCAGGACTCCGTCGGTCAGCACGTCCGCGTCGCCCATGGCCACCACGCGCACGGGCGAGGCCCCACCGGCGCCCGCCTTCTCCACCGCCACCACCAGGGGCCAGGCGCGCCGGACTTCCCCCTCGTCCGGAGTGAAGTCGTGGTTGGCATCCTGGAAGGTCTCCCCGAGGGCCCGCACCGACACGTCGTGCGTCAGGCCACGGGGCAAGGGCTGCATCGACTCCAGCGCCGCCGCGCCCTGGAAGACGACGGCCGCCTCGCTGCCCAACGTGGCCAGCGTCCCGACCGAGGGGTGCGAGGAGAAGCTCGCCGTCCCCAGGTTGGCCCTGTCGCTCTGCTGGTGGGCGGTGCGCAGGTAGCGCTGGTCATTCGCCAGCGGGACGCGCAACAGCTTCAACCCCAGCGGCTCCAGCAACGGCTCCAGGCCGGGCCCGTCCGGCTCCAGCGCGAGCCACAGCCGTCCACCCCGCTCCTGGTAGCGCCGCAGCGCGGCGAGCTCCTCCGGGAGGAAGTCGCGCTCGGGCCCCACCACCGCCACCACCGCCGCGTCACGCGGCACCTCCGTGCCCAGTCCCTCGGCGACGCCCAGCGAGCGCACCTCCACGTTCAGCACGCGCAGCCAGTCCTCGAGCTGGGACAGGCCGGGCCGCGCCTTCTCCCGCGCCGTGGCCACCTGGGGCTGCACACCCCGCTCGCCATGGCCCGCGGTGAGGTACAGCACCCGCCTCGGTCGAGACACCACCCGCAGCCGCCGGTACACGTCCTCGTCCAGCCGCTGGAGTTGCCCCCGGGCGCGCTCCAGCTCCAGCGGCACCTTCAGCCGCTCCTGGCGCGGGCCCCGGCTGAACACCACGGAGCCGTTCTCCCCCACGCCCAGTGCCTTCGCCCGCGCGGGCTCCACCGCCTGGTCCAGCACCTCCACCTTCAAGAGGCCGGACTCCCGGGCCAGCTCGCGGAAGTACTGCTCCAGCGCCTGCCTCACGTCATTGGCGGGGGGGAAGAAGAGCGTCACCTCCACCGGCTCGTTGAGGCTGTGCGCCAGCTTGCGCGTGGCCTCTCCCGGCCGGGCGGTGCGGAAGTACGCCAGGTCCCACGAGACATCCGCCTGCGTGGCCACGAACATGGCCGAGAAGGCGAAGATGAGGGCGAAGGCCAGCCCCAGCCCCGAGTGCAGCGCGTCGCGCACCCTCCCCGTCTCCAGCACCGGCCCCCGGGCCATGGCCGCCACCGCCAACTCCACCAGCGCGAGCGGCAGCAGCGTGGCGGTCAGCAGCGCGGGGAAGAGCGCCGCCAGCACCACCGCCACCCGGGGCGCCTGCTTCTTCAGCGGCACGCCCCATACAGACGTCCCCGCGTCCGACTGGAGGAAGTAGAGCACCACCCCCAGCCCTCCCAGCAGGAAGAGGCCGAGCAGCCAGCGCTCCACCACCCGCCAGTCGCCCGTGGTGCGCACCACCCGCGCCACGCGCCACGCCCCCGCGAGCCCCCCCAACGCCAACCCGAGGCCACTCAGCACGAGCCGCTCCAGGCCCGCGCCCGCCACACGCTCGCCGAGGAAGACGGCCACCAGGCCCGCCACGTACAGCGCGGACACCCAGGGGTTGGGCCGGAGGCTCACCGCCATCTCCGCGCCTCGAGCACCCGCGTGGCGGCGAAGAGGGCCACATAGGTGACGAGCAGGTAGTAGACGACGTCGCGCACGTGCACCACGCCCGCCTGGAAGGGCTGGAAGTGCTGGTTCCACAGCGCCAGCGCGCCGAAGACATCCGAGAGCGGCTGCTCGGTGATGCGGGCCAGCAGCCAGCACGTCAGCAGGGCCACCAGCATGCACCCGGAGAGGACGGCGGCCAGCACCTGGTTGCGCGCCAGCGCCGAGCCGAAGGTGCCAATGGCCAGCGACGCGCTGCCCAGCAGCAGCAGCCCGAGGTAGCCGGCGGCGATGTGGCCCAGGGACAGCTTGCCGTGCACCATCACCAGCAGCGGCATGAAGGCCGTGGCCAGCGTCATCAGCGTCAGGAAGGCCAGCGCCGAGAGGAACTTGCCCAACACAATCTCGTGGTCCTTCACCGGCGAGGAGTACAGCAGGGACAGCGTGCCCGCCTGTCGCTCCTCGGCCAGCAGCCGCATGGAGATGAAGACCGAGGCCACCAGGGTGGTGCCGCTGGAGAAGAAGAAGAAGAGCGAGAGCACCTCCGAGGAGCGCTTGCTCACCCCGCCCAGCGCATAGGCGTTGAAGAGCAGGCCGTCCACCGCCAGCACCATGGCGATGATGATGTAGCCTTGGAAGGTGCGCAGGTAGGCCGCGAGCTCGCGGCGCGCGATGAGCAGTGTCCGCATCATGAAGGGCCCACCTCCGCGCCATGGGTGAGCCGCAGGAAGAGGGACTCGAGCTTCTCCGCGCCCCGGTCCAACCGGAGCAATTCCAGGTCCGCGCCCACCACCGCCCGCGCCACCCTCGGCCGCTGCTCCGCCAGAGCCTCCACCCGGAGCGTCACCACGCCGTCCGCCTCGCCCAGCACCCGCACCGGACCCACGCCCGCGAGCGCCGCCAGCACCCGCTCCCGCTCCCCCCGCACCTCCACCTCGATGAAGCCACCGCCGCCCAGCCGCTGCCCCAACTCCGCCTCCGTGCCCTGCGCGACGAGCTCTCCCTCCTTGATGACCAGGAGCCGGTCACACGTCTGGCTGATCTCCGACAGGATGTGGCTGGAGACGAGCACCGTGTGCGCCCCCCGTAGCCCGTGGATGAGCGAGCGCATCTCGACGATCTGCCGGGGATCCAACCCGCTGCTCGGCTCGTCGAGGATGAGCAGCGCCGGCCGGTGCACGAGCGCCTGCGCCACCCCCACCCGCTGCCGGTAGCCATGGCTCAGCGAGGAGATGGGCGCGTCGTCCACGTCGCGCAGGCCCGTCTTCTCCTCGGCCTCGGTGACGCGCGCGGACACCTCGCGCGACGGCACACCGCGCAGCCTCGCCACGAAGGCCAGGAACTCCCGCACCTCCATCTCCTCATAGAGCGGCGGCGTGTCCGGCAGGAAGCCGATGCGCTGGCGCACCTCGTGCGGGTGGCTCACGACATCGAAACCGTCGATGACGACCCGCCCCGAGGTGGGCAACAGCACGCACCCGAGAATCTTCAGCGTGGTGCTCTTCCCCGCGCCGTTGAGTCCCAGGAAGCCGATGACCTCGCCCCGCTCGATGCGGAAGGCGAGGTCCCGAATGGCCGCGCGGCTGCCGTAGTACTTGGTCAGCCCCTCGACGTGAATCATGCGCTCAACTGTAGCGGAAGCGGGGGCCCTCGGACGTCTTCCCCAGCGTGAAGCGCAAGGTCTGCTCGAGCGAGGGGTGGAGGAAGGTGAAGCCCTGGCGCTCGGCGGCCTCCGGGCGCAGGTGGGCGCTCGAG
Organism: Archangium sp.; assembly: GCF_036388035.1. GTDB lineage: Bacteria > Myxococcota > Myxococcia > Myxococcales > Myxococcaceae > Archangium. The sequence goes on along the minus strand of NZ_DASVSO010000137.1, from coordinate 2,085 downwards.
AGGAGCGTCTCCTCCCCCATCTCCCCGAAGAGGGTCCGCACCGCGGCCGCGGGCACCGGCACCACCGCCGGCCGGGAGAGCACCTGGCCGAGCGTCCGGGCGAACTCCTCCTGCCGCACGGCGTTGGGCGCCACCGCGTTGACGGGCCCGCGCATCCCCGGGGTGTGCAGGGCGAAGAGGATGAGGCCGAGGAGATCCTCCAGGGACACCCAGCTCATCCACTGCTGGCCGTCTCCCATCCGACCGCCGGCCCCGGCCTGGAAGGCGGGCAGCATCTTCGCCAGCGCGCCTCCCCGGGCACTCACCACCACGCCCAGGCGCAGGTGCACCACGCGGATGCCGGCCTGCTCCGCCGCGGCGGTGGCCGCCTCCCACTCCCGGGTGACGTCGGCGAGGAACCCTGTCCCCGAGGCGCTGGACTCGGTGAGCACCTCGTCGCCCCGGCTGCCGTAGAAGCCCATGGCCGAGGCGCACACCAGCACCTTGGGAGGGCGCGACAGCCGCGCCAGGGCCTCGCTCAACACCCGGGTGCCCTCGACGCGGCTGCGGCGGATGAGGGCCTTGCGCTCCTCCGTCCAGCGCCCGTCGGCGATGGGCGCTCCGGCGAGGTGCACCACCGCGTCCACGCCCTCCAGGGCCACCATGTCCGTCTCGCCCTGCCCCGGCGCCCAGGCGATGTCCCCGGCCTCGGGCCGCCCGCGCACCAGCCGCCGCACCCGGTGTCCTCCCGTCGAGAGGAAGGGCACCAGCGCGCCGCCCACCAGCCCCGACGCGCCGCTCACCGCCACCGTCAGCGGCCCCTGCCCGGCGAAGGCCGCGTGCCGCCGCAGGTCCTCGCGCGTCACCGCGTGTCGGTAGGCGAACATCCGCTCCAGCCGCTGCCGCGCGTAGCCGCCGCCGAACACCCGGCCCAGCGGCCCCACCGGCAGCACGTACTCCACCTCGTCCTCCAGCACCCCGCCCGCCGAGGGCTCGTCCCACATGCGGTGGGTATGGACCCACTTGGAGAAGGGCCCCGACTCCTGCACGTCCTGGAAGAGCGAGCCGGGGATGTACCGGGTGTGCCGCGCCACCATCCGCAGGGGCACCGGCCCCAGGCGCATGCGCACCACCAGCCGCGCGCCCTCGCGGATGCCCTCGCCCTGACGCTCCACGACCTCCACGGACTCCCAGGGGGGCTGTAGCCGCTCGAATGCCCCCTCGCGGGCATGCCAGGAGAACACTTCCTCGGCACTCACGGGCATCTGGCTGCGAGCCTCGAACATCTGCGACTTGCCCATCGTCCCCTCCGGGGGCCAGATTGCGTCCCCAGGCATGCTTACCCCGGACCTTCTCGCCCAGGCAGTGGAAACGTTGCGGCGCGGCGGCGTCATCGCCCTGCCGACGGAGACCGTCTACGGACTGGCGGCCAACGCCGAGGACGAGCTGGCCGTGCGCCGCGTCTTCGCCATCAAGGGTCGCCCCGCCACCCACCCCCTCATCGTCCACGTGGCCCGCGCCGAGGAGCTGTCCTCCTGGGCCCGCCACGTCCCCGAGGAGGCCCACCGGCTCGCGGCGGCCTTCTGGCCAGGGCCCCTCACGCTCGTGCTGCCGCGCAGCGCTCGCGCCACGGACGCCGTCACCGGAGGCCAGGACACGGTGGCGGTGCGGGTGCCCAATCACCCCATCGCCCTGGCGGTGCTGGATGCCCTGGGCGGAGGCGTGGCCGCGCCGAGCGCCAACCGCTTCGGCAGGGTGAGCCCCACCGCCGTGGAGCACGTCCGGGCGGACCTGGGGGACGAGGTGGACCTGCTGCTCGACGGCGGCCCGTGCACGGTGGGCCTGGAGTCCACCATCGTCGATTTGAGCGGCAAGGAGCCGGCGGTGCTGCGCCCCGGAGGCCTGGCGGTGGAGGAGCTCGAGCGCGTCCTGGGGCGCCGGGTGCCGGTGCGCACCTCGTCCACGGTGCGCGTCTCGGGCAGCCTCGCCTCGCACTACGCGCCCCGGGCGGGCGTGGTGCTCTCCGAGCTCATGGACGTGGGCTCGCGCGTGGAGGTCCTGCGCGCCCAGGGCCAGAGCGTGGGCGTGCTGGGCCCTCCGAGCCTC
>NZ_DASVSO010000136.1:0-1792 GCF_036388035.1 Archangium sp. | reverse complement strand
GCGCCTCGGAGATGAAGCGGCGCATGTGGTCGGGGTCGTCATCGCGGACGAACTTGAGGGCGACGTCGCGGCGCAGCTGCGTGTCGTGGGCGAGAAAGACGCGCCCCATGCCGCCCTGGCCGAGCAGCCGCAGACACTCGTAGCGCTTCCATCCGCTCACCGGGAAGCCTGGGAACTCCGCGCCGCGCTCCCCGCGGGGGGGAACATTCAGCGTGGCGTCGTCCGGAGGCTCCCCGGTGTCTCGGCCCGGCTCGTGCTGGGCCTCCCGGCGCAGCGAGGCGAGGGTGTCGGCGGACAGCCGGCCGCGCTCCACGAGCAGCTCCAGGGGGTTGCGCGCCAGCAGGGCCGCCTCCGCTTTCAGCGACTCCGCCTCCTCCCGGGAGAGGAGGCCCTCGGCGACAGCCATGCGAAGTGCGGAGTCATGCTCATCGGACACGAACGGCCCCCCTGGGTGCGGACGGCGGCCATGATACAGCGGTGGGCCGGAAAACAAGGAGCGGCGATTCCATACCGGCTCGAGTCGCCGCCCATTGGACGGAATTGAGGCGGGCCTGCTACCAGACCACCCGGATGGAGCTGGTCCTGTCGTTGAAGGAGTGCCAGTCGAGGTTGAAGATGCTCGCGCCGCGCGCGACCCAGAACTGGGCTCCCGTGTAGCCGCTGTGCTCGTACAGGATGGTGTACGAGCCGAGCCCCGTCGCCTGGACCGAGGAGATCTTGTCATTCCAGGTCCAGAAGACATCCAGCGGCCTGTCGGTCAGGTTGTAGATGGAGGAGCCCACCGACAGGTGCATCACCGAGCCTTGCAGACCGGAGTTGGTGTAGAAGGCGGACGGGCTCGGATCGTTCACCCCCAGCGCGCTGACGTCCGAGGCGCCCTGGGCGCGAGGCATGGCGCCGCGCTCCTGGAGATGCCGGCGCAGCTCCTCCGGGTTCTTGAACACGAAGAGGAACCCCCCCTCCGTGGACTCGGCATTGGCCAGGAACACCAGGGGCCGGCCATTGAACTCCTTGATGGACGCGGCGGGTCGCAGCTGGCCGTCGACCATGATGGGGACGGGTGGCTCCCGGTACTGGTACTTCGAGCTGTCAGCGACCATGGAGCCGACGTCGGACCAGCTCGGGAACAGCTCGTCCAGGTACGCCGCCTCGTCAGCGCTCGGGGTGGTCGTGTCCACGCCCTCCGTGCCGCCGCAGCCCACGAGGGTGGCGACCGCGGCGAAGATGAAAGCAATCCCCTGCTTCTTGCCATTCGAGCTCATCATGTGAACGACTCCCTTACCCAGACGCGGATATCGGTTGTATGGTTTTGCCCGGGTCTGTCCTGCGATCCGGGCATTCGCGATATGAGCAAGGGATGTGCCGCGCTCCCGCGACGCAGGCCTGGAGGCGAAGCACGCGTCGAGCGTCTGGCATCAGACGGCTCCCCGGTCGGAATGACAAATGATTGTCATTGAGGGGGAGGGGAGGAGGGCGTCTCGACATGTCGAAGCGTGTCGCGACATGCCGAGACGCACCGGGCGGCCCGCCAGGGCAGGAACGATGTCGCGCGACCGACGCTCGCTGTCGTGGAGAGCGCGGCGGCGGGCCCCGTCACCTGCAAGCGTTACCGGGAAGGAGTCGGTGCCGCCACCAGGAGCTGGGCGAGCAGATCGCTCTTCTGCCCCTCGGGGATGAGCGTCACCTTCGCGGTGCTCTCCTGGAGCCGCTGTAGCTCCAGGATCTCGAACATGGCCGTCGCGATCGCCGGATCCTGGGCAATCCGCTGCAGCGCCGCGCCGACGATCTGCGG
>NZ_DASVSO010000135.1:0-7025 GCF_036388035.1 Archangium sp. | reverse complement strand
GCACGCAGCAGGGCACAGAGGTCCGCCACGGGCTGCTCGGACAGCTCGTCCAGCCACGCCGCCCCCTCCTCCCCCGGGAAGAGGCGCCACACCAGCGACGCCAGCTCCCGCTCGTCCGGCGCGGGGGGCACGAGCCGCTGGCCGAGCCGCGCCGCGGCGTCCCCCAGCAGGCCCCGGCCAGCGGACAGGCCCGGCTCGGTGAACAGCTGTCGCGCGGACGTCTCGGCGAGCACCGACGCGACGACGCCCCGCAGGGCCTCGCACCACTCGGGCACCTCGCCGAGCACCTCCACCAGCAGCCGCAGGCGCGCCGAGCCCGAGGACTCCACCGGCGCCAGTCGCCCGCGCCGCGACGGCGTGGCCCCGCGCGCCTGGAGCCACCGGGCCAGCTCCTCCAGCCACGCCCCGCGCGTCGCGAGCGGCGCCCGGGGCTGGGCCGACGTCAGCAGCGCCTGCAATTCGCGCAGCCGCTCCTCCGCCTCGCGGGCACCGGGGTAGAGGGCGAGCAGGTGTTCCAACGAGGGAGCGAGGGGGACGGGCTCGGCACGCAGGGGGGGGATGGGGCTGGCGAGCATGGGGGGGTAATATTTGTGCACAAACGAACGAAACGGAAATCAGGGGGACGCGGCTGCTCGGCCAGCGGGGGAGGTCCCTCCTCCCACCCGGGGGTGCGAGTGACTCACACCCCGAGCGGGGGAGAAGGGGGCCTCCCTTCACCTGGAGTGTTTGTTTATGTTCCCCTTGTACCCCCCCTTCGCGGAGTTGATGACCCGTGAGGGGGGGTGCGCTAAGGCTGGCGTCTTCCACGGCGGCCCGGATGGGCCGGCCCGTCTCTTCGAGGTGAGCCTCTCCGTGCACCCCTCCGCTGGCTCCGAACCCCCCTCACTCCGCCGCGTCGCCCTGGGCGCACTGGGTGCGCTGGGGGTGGTCTACGGTGACATTGGCACCTCGCCCCTGTACGCGCTGCGCGAGTGCTTCCATGGGCCGCATGCCATCTCCCCCACGCCCGCCAACGTGCTGGGGGTGCTGAGCCTGTTCTTCTGGGCCCTCATCATCGTCATCTCGGTGAAGTACCTGGCGTTCGTCATGCGCGCGGACAACCGCGGCGAGGGCGGAATGCTGGCGCTGATGGCGCTGGTGATGCACCGCACGCGCGAGGGCGCCCCGCACCGCAGCCGCCAGGTGCTGGTGTGGATGGCGCTGTTCGGCGCGGGCCTCATCTACGGCGACGGCGTCATCACCCCGGCCATCTCCGTCCTGTCGGCCACCGAGGGCCTCAACGTGGCCACGCACGTGTTCGAGCCCTACGTGGTGCCGCTCACGCTGGTCATCCTGGTGGGCCTGTTCGTGATGCAGAGCCGGGGCACGGCCGGCATCGGCAAGATCTTCGGGCCGATGATGCTCCTGTGGTTCTTCACCATCGGCACGCTGGGCGCGCGCTCCATCCTGGCCCGGCCGGACGTGCTGCGGGCGGTGTGGCCCGGCCACGCGGTGGACTTCTTCGTCCACAACGGCGTGCACGGCTTCCTGCTGCTGGCGGTGGTCATCCTGGTCATCACCGGTGGCGAGGCGCTCTACGCGGACATGGGCCACTTCGGCCGCAAGCCCATCCGGCTGGCGTGGTTCGCCGTGGCGCTGCCCTCGCTGCTGCTCAACTACTTCGGGCAGGGCGCGCTGCTGCTGCGCGACCCGACGGCGGAGAATCCCTTCTACCAGCTCGCCCCGTCCTTCCTGCTCTACCCCCTGGTGGCGCTCGCCACGCTGGCGGCGAGCATCGCCAGCCAGGCGCTCATCTCGGGCGCCTACAGCCTCACGCGCCAGGCCATCCAGCTCGGCTACAGCCCGCGCATGGAGGTGGTGCACACCTCGGCGGAGGAGGAGGGGCAGATCTACCTGCCCGGCCTCACCTTCGCGATGCTCGTGGGCGTGGTGGTGCTGGTGCTCACCTTCCGCTCCTCGAGCGCGCTGGCGGCCGCCTACGGCATGGCGACCACGGCCGCCATGTCCATCACCACGGTGCTGGCGTACGTGGTGGCGCGCGAGCGCTGGAAGATGCGCCGCGCGGTGGTGCTGCCGGTGACGGCCCTCTTCCTGGCCATCGACCTGTCCTTCCTGGGCGCCAACGTGGTGAAGGTGCCCGATGGCGGCTGGTTCCCCCTCACGCTCGGCCTCATCATCTTCACGCTGATGACGACGTGGAAGCGCGGCCGCGAGCTGCTCGGCGAGCGGCTGCGCTCGGGCGCCCTCTCCGTCGAGGCCCTGCTGGAGAGCTTCCGGGACCATGAGCCCACGCGCGTGCCCGGCACGGCCATCTTCATGACGGGCAACGCGGAGGCCGCGCCCAGCGCGCTCCTGCACAACCTCAAGCACAACAAGGTGCTGCACGAGCAGACGGTGCTCCTCACCATCCAGACGCAGGACGTGCCCCACGTGCCGGCCTCCGAGCGCGTGGAGGTGGTGCCGCTGGAGCTCGGCCTCAAGCGCGTGTACGCGCGCTATGGCTTCATGGAGGACCCGAGCATCCCGGACATCCTCAAGCGCCTGCGGGAGGCCGGGCTGCAGTTCAACCTGATGGGCACCAGCTTCTTCCTCGGCCGCGAGACGATCCTCGTCACCAAGAAGCCGGGCATGGCGCGCTGGCGCGAGGCCCTCTTCATGTGGATGAGCCACAACGCCCGCTCGGCCACGTCCTTCTTCCGCATCCCGCCCAACCGCGTGGTGGAGATGGGCACGCAGGTCGAGCTGTAGCCGTCCGAGCCGAGCCATGAGCGACCTCGCGAGCCGACTTGCCCAGTCCACGCTGGCCCTGTGCCGGATTGCCAGCCCCATCGGGGAGGAGCGGGCCATCGCCGACCACGTGGAGCGCTGGGCGCACGGGCACTTCCCCCAGCGCGAGGTGTTCCGGCTGGGGCACTCGCTGGTGCTGGGCAGCCTCCAGGACGCCCGGCCCACGGTGGCGCTGGTGGGGCACCTGGACACGGTGCCCGCGCACCCGAACGACCGGGAGCCGAGGCTCGAGGGCGAGCGCGTCTTCGGCCTGGGCGCCTCGGACATGAAGGGCGGGCTGGCGGTGATGATGGCGCTGGCGGAGGACCTGCCGCGCGCCGAGCTGCCGGTGAACCTGGTGGTGGTGCTCTACGAGCGCGAGGAGGGCCCCTACCTGGAGAGCGGGCTGGGGCCGCTGTTCGACACGCGGCCGGAGCTCAAGCGGGTGAAGTTCGGCATCGCGATGGAGCCGACGGACGGGGTGGTACAGGTGGGGTGCGTGGGCAGCCTGCACGTGACGCTGCGCTTCAAGGGGCGCAGCGCGCACTCGGCGAGGCCGTGGCAGGGGGAGAACGCCATCCACAAGGCGGGGCCGCTGCTGGCGCACCTGCTGGCGCTGCCCCGGCGCGAGGTGGTGAACGGCGGCTTCCCCTTCTACGAGGTGTTGAACGTCACGAAGGCCTCGGGAGGGCGGGCGCGCAACGTGATTCCGGAGGCGTTCGAGCTCAACCTCAACTACCGGTTCGCGCCGGGGAAGAGCGTGGAGCGGGCGCAGCGGGACGTGCGGGAGCTGGTGGGGGAGGCGGCGGAGGTGGAGTTCACGGACCTGGCGCCCAGCGGCCGGGTGTGCGCGGACAACCCGCTCTTCCAGGGGCTGATGGCGCTCACGGGGCTGCCGGCGGCGTCGAAGCAGGCGTGGACGGACGTGGCGCGCTTCTCGGAGCTCGGGGTGGACGCGGTGAACTTCGGGCCGGGCGAGACGGCGCAGGCCCACCAGGCCAACGAGAGCGCCCCCATCCCCGCGCTCGCGGTGGCCTACGAGAAGCTCGCGACGTTCCTGCGCAACGCGGGCTGAGCTCCCCGTGCGCGGCGTCGCCCGCCTCACGCCCGGGAGATGAACCTCCTGAGCACCAGGAGGCAGCGTCCCGCGTTTCCGTGACACCTGTTTCGCGGAGCGGAACGCGCGGAGGGATGACGCGCCGCACAAGGTATTCCAGTCTCACCGTTTTTAACGGGGTTGGGCGGTTTGCCGCATTGACGGGAAACAGGGTTTCTTTTACTTTCTTGAATAGCGAGACGTTCGAGCCCGCGCGGCTGCCGGAGCGCTCACCCCATTCCAGACATCCACAGGAGACGTCATGAAGGCGACGCTGGTTGCAAAGCTTGTCACGGGTCTGTTGCTGTCCACCGCATGGAGCGCCTCTGCCTGGGCGCAAACCCTGACCAGCTTCACGGCGACGTACAAGGGCGGCAGCTCCACCTGCGGGACGACGTACAACATCCAGGGCAAGGAGCCGTCCTCGACGAGCAGGTACCCGGTCTTCATCTACATGGTGGGCACGTCGGAGACCTACAACAACGCCTCGGCGCTGGCCGCCGTGGACGAGATGGCGGGCCGGGGCTACGTCGCGGCCACCGTCCAGTACGCGAGCTCCTCCTTTGGAGACTGCACCACGCTGTCGGCCCGCTCCAAGTGCATCTTCGACGCGGCCAGCCCGAGCAGCGCTGTCGCGGCCCTCTGCTCCCGCCCCGCCGCGGACTGCTCCAAGGGCATCGTCGTGGCCGGCTTCAGCCAGGGCTCCATCCTGGCGATCCTCTCCAAGAACCATGACGCCCGGGTCCAGGCCGCCTACGGACTGGGCGCTGGCGTGCAGTACTCCTTCTATGACCTCCGCGCCTGCGTCGCCAATGGCAAGCGGGCGCTGTCGAGTGACCGGCTCCGGGCCGTCAATGGCGAGGCAGACAGCTTCATGGGTGGCAGCGAGAGCAGCGTGCGTGGCCAACTCCAGGAACTGACGGGCCGCACCTGCACGTCCACCTCCTGCTTCGCCAGCAACGGCAGCGGCTGGTACATCGTGAAGCACGCGGAGGCCTCGGATGGCAACGCCGACCACTGCTACATGCGCGCGACTGGCGGTTGCAATGGCAGCCAGAACTCCCTGGACCAGAAGTGGCTCAACGGCACCTATAACTGGTCGGTGGACCCCAACCTGCAGTGGCTGACGGGCTTCACCCAGCCGTAGCACCGCAAGAGGCGGGAAGAGTCGTCCTCCGTATTTAGAAGGTCCTCACCGTGGGGGTGCATGAAGGCACGGCGGCCAAGTGTTGGAAGACGCAGATGAACCCGCAACTGCTCCTCCAGGAATCCCCTTCTTTCCGCCGCACGGTGGTGACGATGGTGCTGATCGCCATCCTGCTCTTCGACTGGCAGCCGGACGCTCGGCTGCTGAGCCCTCCGGCGCAGCGGCGGGAGGATGATCGGCCCCTGCCCGAAGATGGGAGCGGGCTGAGCGCCCAGGCCGCCCGACCGCTCCACTCCGCGCACCTGGAGGGCCCACCCCGTCCGCTTCCCGGCGTGCGCCAGTCGGCGAGGCGTCGCCCGAGCCGGCGCGGTTGAGCCCCGTTACGGTGCCTCGGCGCGCTCCTTGATGCGCACGAGGGCCTCGCGGACCTGCTGCAGGTTGCTCCCGTTGTAGCGCAGGGCGTTGGGGTGGGAGAAGCCCTCGTTCCAGCGCTGCGCGGGAAGGATGACGAGCCCGCGCGGGCGCCACTGATGTCCCGGGACATGGTGCCCTCGTAGTCACACAGCGTCCCGTCCATGTCGACGAGCGCCACCAGTTCGGATTTCCGCATGCGGGGGAGCCTACTCCTCCGCGAGGGCCCACGCCCTCCGCGTGTAGCCTGGCCCGCCGCATGCTTCCAGTGCCGCTGCCATGTCGGGACCGCATGACCTCTTCGCCCGCTACACCTTCGGCCACCCCGAGCGAGCCGCGGCCGAGTTGCGCGCCGTGCTGCCCGCGCATGTCGTCTCGGAGGTGGACTGGGCGTCCCTGCGGCGAGAGCCCGGTTCCGTCGTGGACCCGGAGCTGCGGGAGACCGAGAGCGACCTGCTCTTCACGGCTCGGTTGCGCACGGGTCACCCACTGCTGCTGTACGTGCTGCTCGAACACCAGTCCTCGGTGGACCGATGGATGGCGTTGCGGATGCTGCGCTACGTGGTGCGTCAGCTGGAGCGCTGGCGCCAGGAGCATCCGGACAACGAATCACTGCCGCTCATCATCCCGCTCGTCATGTACCACGGGCCCGAGGGGGCCTGGACGGCGCCACGCCGGGTGGAGAACCTCTTCGACCTGCCTGACGAGGGGCGGGAGCGATGGCGTGCGCTGGTACCGCGCTTCGAATACCTGCTCGATGACCTGACGGTCGAGCGGGACGAGGCGCTGAGAGCGCGCCCCGGCCCGCCGCTGGCCCGGCTGGCGTGGCTGGTCCTACGTTACGGACGTACCCGGGAGATGGCCCAGAAGCTGCCGGACTGGGTGGGGCTCCTCGCGCAGGTACAGGCAGGCCCCGAGGGGGCCGAGCATCTGGTGGTGGTCATCCGCTACCTGCTGTGGGTTGGAGACAAGGCCGTCCGTGAAGCGACTGGGCGGGTGTTACATTCGGTACTGGGTGGGCAACGAACGGAGGAGTTGATGCGGAGCTATGCCGAGGAACTCATCGAGCAGGGACGCCAGGAGGAGCGGCTTCACGGGTGTGCCAAGGCCGTGCTTCGGATTCTCGCCGCGCGGGGCGTGCAGGTGGGCGACGAGGCGCAGCAGCGCATCCTCACGTGCACGGACCTGGCGACGCTCGACCGCTGGTTCGACCGGGCTGTGAATGCCACCACCCTCTCCGACGTACTGGAGAACCCGGCGAGCTGAGCGGTCACACCTTCCGCTGACGCGCGGTGAGGGCCAGGAGCACGCCACACAGCAGGGCACTGCCCGCGCCCACCAGCCGCACCGTCAGCGTCTCGCCGAGCAGCAGCACGCCGCCCGCGGCCGCCACCACCGGCACCGCGAGCTGCACCACCGCCGCCCGCATCGCCGTCAGGTGCGGCAGCGCCGCGTACCACAGGCTGTAGCCCACGCCCGAGGCCAGTGCCCCCGAGGCCACCGCGAGCCCCACGCCCATGGGCGTCGCCCTCGGGGCCTCCAGCGTCAGCAGCCCCAGCACGGAGAGCGCCACCGTCATCGGCACGCTGCGCAGGAAGTTGTCCG
>NZ_DASVSO010000134.1:0-15202 GCF_036388035.1 Archangium sp. | reverse complement strand
CCGAGCAGGGCGATGGCGAAGCCCCCTCCGGCGCTGGCGCGCAGGCCCCCGTGGAGGAAGACGCGGACTCCGAAGGTGGAGCCACAGGCCCAGCCGGCGAGCAGCGGCACCAGGGCGAGCCCGGCCATGAGGGGGCTGTGGCCGCCGCGCTCGGTCATCCACAGGGGGACGAAGGCGGTGGTGGAGTAGAGGAGGCCGCCGCCCATGAGGCCACCGAAGACGCCGCACAGGACGGTGCGGTCGCGCAGCAGCTCCAGGGGCACGAGGGGCGAGGGCGAGGAGCGCTGCTGCCACACGACGGCGACGAGGCCCATGCAGGCGGCGAGGGCGAAGGGGAGGCGCAGGCCGCCGGCGCCGCCGCGCTCGAGGGAGAAGAGGAGCAGGCCGAAGGAGGCCCCGGTGAGGGCGGGCCCCCAGGTGTCCACGCGGCCGGGGCGGCGGGCGGGGTCGCGGTAGGAGAGGTGGAGCAGGGCGAGCGCGAGGAGGCCGACGGGGATGTTGACGAGGAAGGCCCAGCGCCAGGAGGCGTGCATGACGAGCCAGCCGCCAATGAGGGGACCGACGACGGTGGCGGCGCCCCAGGCTCCGGTGAAGACGCCCTGGACGGCGGCGCGCTCGCGGAGCGTGTAGAGGTCGGCGCTGATGGTCATGGTGGTGGGCTGGAGCGCACCGGCGCCGAGCCCCTGGACGACGCGGAAGGCGATGAGGGCGGGGACGGACTGGGCGGCGCCACAGAGGACGGAGCCGAGGAGGAAGAGGCCCATGCCGGCGGAGAAGACGGGCTTGCGGCCGAAGTGGTCGGCGAGCTTGCCGAAGACGAGCACGCCGATGGTGGAGGCGAAGAGGTAGGCGGAGAAAACCCAGGAGTAGAGGTCCTGCCGGCCGAGCTCACGGGTGAGGGTGGGCATGGCGCTGGTGACGACGGTGGTCTCGAAGGCGGAGACCACGAGGCCCAGCAGCACCGCGGAGGTGGCCATGCGGCGGGCGAGACCAGGGCGAGCGGCCGCCTGAAGCTCGGAAACACCAGCGTCCATGCCCCAGGATTAGCGCTCGGGAGGGACATGCGAAAGCCGCATCCCTCGCATACAGTTCATGCGGAGAGCGCATGAGCAGGGAACAGCTCAGGGCCTTCGTCCAGGTGGCACAGGAGGGGCGGCTGACGGTGGCGGCGAGGCGGCTGGGGGTGTCGCAGCCGGGGCTGTCGAGACAGCTCCAGGCGCTGGAGACGGAGTTGGGAGTGCGCCTGCTCGTCCGGACACCGGGCGGGGCGGTGCTGACGGACGCGGGGGAGCGCTTCCTGCCCCACGCGAGACGGGCGCTGGACGCACTGACGGCGGGGACGGCGGAACTCGGTGAGCTCACGACAACCCCCAGGGGCGCGGTGTCGCTGGGGACGCTGCAGACGGTGGGGACATACCTGCTGCCGGACCTGGTGAGGGCGTTCAAGGACCGCTATCCGGAGGTGCTGCCCCGGTTGAGCGAGGGGACACACGACGCACTGGAGAGCCGGGTGGCGAGCGGCGAGTTGGATCTGTGCATCGTGAACCTGCCGATGAGGCGGGTGGATCTGGTGGCGCAGAGGTTGTGGGAGGAGGAGCTCGTGCTGGCGGTGCCGAAAGGGCACCGGCTGACGAAGCTGAAGAGGCCGGTGGCGCTGACGGAGGTGGTGGAGGAGCCGCTGGTGGTGATTCCGGGCATGTCGGGCACGAACGCGCTGGAGGCCGCGTGCGAGGCCATCGGAGTGAAGCCACGGATAGCGGTGGAGATGGACAACGCGGAGGGGCTGAGGCGGATGGTGGAGCGAGGCCTGGGCGTGGCACTGCTGCCGGGGCTGATGGCGCGAGACCACGCGGCGCGAGGCTTCGACGTGGTGGAGATGGAGAAGGGAGGCCCGAGGCGTCAGGTGGCACTGGTGCACCGGGGCGAGGAGTACCTCACGGCGGCGGCGCGGGCGCTCAAGACCTTCATCGTGGAATCACTGCGTCGCTCCGGGCCGTAATCCCAGACATCACGGCGGCAGCGGTGAAAGGTCGTTCATTGTCTGTATTCATCAACACTCCTGTAGAGTCTCACCCGCCCTCATGCCCGTGAAGCCCACGACTCCCCCTCCCGCGACACTGCCCATGGACGAAGCGCGGGCCTGGCTCGTCAGCCACCTGGGGCTCGCCGCGCCGGCCTACCCACCCGGCGCCGAGGGCGTGCGTGCCCTGCTGCGCCACCTGCGTCACATCCAGTTGGATCCGCTCGATGTCATCGGCACCAACGCGGATCTGGTGGCGCTCGCGCGCGTGGAGGGCATTGCCAAGGGCGACGTGTACCGCCACCTCTACCCGGGCCATGCCTTCGAGCACTGGGCCAAGGAGCGCTGCCTCCTGCCCGCCAGTGCCTTCCCGCACTACCGCGAGCGCTCGCTCGAGACACCCTGGTGGCGCCTCGCCACCCGCCTGGAGCGCCTGCCCGAGAAGGTGCTCGGGGCCGTGCTGGAGGAAGTCGCGGCCCGCGGTCCCATCACCGCCGCGGAGCTCACGGACCACGGCGCGGTGGTGCCGCTCGACTGGAGCGGGTGGAAGGGTACGGGGAAGGCCACCTCCATGGCGCTCGAGGTGCTGTGGACGCGCTGTGAAGTCGTCGTGTGCGGCCGAGGTCCCGGCGGCAAGCGCTACGACGTGCCGCACCGCGCCCTGCCCACCGTGGCGCGCTCCTCCGTGGGCTACACGGGTGACGAGGGCTTCGCGCGCTGGGCCCTCACCGAGCGTGTGGAAGCCGCCGGCCTCCTTTCACGCGCGGGCGGGGCGCACTGGTCCTCGCTGTCCCCGGTCCGCACCTCGCCCCTCCCGGACTCGCTCGTGCGCGAGGGGCTTCTGGAGGAGGTGGCCCTGCCCGGCTCGCCCCGGCGCTACCTCGTCCCCGCCGGCTTCCGCGCCCGGCCCGTGTCGGCGCCGGATGAGCGCCTGCGCATCCTCGGCCCGTTGGATCCGCTCCTCTGGGACCGCGAGCTGGTGAAGTACGCCTTCGGCTTCGAGTACGTGTGGGAGGTCTACAAGCCCGAGGCCCAGCGTCGCTGGGGCTGGTACGTGTGCCCGCTGCTGCACCGGGGCCACCTGGTGGGGCGGCTGGAGGCGCGCGTGGAGGACGGCGTCCTGCGAGTGGACAAGTTGTGGAGACAGAAGGGCGTGAAGCTCGACGACGCGGCGCTCGACGAGGCCCTGACGCGCCATGCCAAGGCGCTCGGCGCGGGGAAGGTGCGCCGGCCCCGGGCGCGGGTGGGCTGAAGCCAGCCGCTCCTGCTAGGGTGCGCCCCGCATGCGGATGACGTCCCTTCGAGGAGAGGCCCTGTTCGAGGTCGAGGAGTACCGGGTGCGACGGGTCTCGGAGCAGGACATCCCCCTCCTCCGGAACCTGGGTGAGCGCTGCCGGGAGCACATCGAGCTGCACTACGGCTCGCCGCCCGACCCCGAGCACTTGATTCGCGAGCTGCTGACGGACCTGCCTCCGGGCAAGGTGCTCGCCGACAAGTTCGGCATGGGCCTCTTCGATCGCTCGGGCCGGCTGGTGGGCGGCATCGACATCATCCGCGACTACCCCGAGCCGCGCGAGTGGTACCTCGGGCTGTTCGTGCTCGATCCGAAGTCCCGCAACCATGGGCTGGGCGCGAAGCTGCTCGTCGCGCTGGAGCACTGGCTGCGCGGGGAGGGTGCCGCGTACCTGCGCCTGGCGGCCTCCGAGCACAACGAGGCGGGGCGGCGCTTCTGGACGCGCCACGGCTTCGAGACCGTGAGGCAGGTCATCGCCGAGTTCGGCAACAAGCAGAGCCTCTTCCACGTCATGCGGCGCGCGCTGGAGGGGTGATGAACTGCCCGGAGTGCGAGGAGCGGATGGTCGAGCAGTCCTTCCAGGGACTGGGCGGCAAGCGCGTGGTGCTGGACGTGTGCCACGGCTGCCACGGCCTGTGGTTCGACACGAACGAGAACCGCCAGCTCTCCTCGGTCGGCACGCTGCACCTCTTCCGGGAGCTCCCCCTGGCGGGTGCGGGGTGGAGCGCGACCGCATGGGGGAGACGGCCCTGGACGGCGCGGAGGTGGCCGTGGAGGTCACCGACGGCATGGGCATCGATCTCATCGAGGTGGGCGTCGACCTCGTCGTCGGCGCGCTGGAGTCCCTCGGCGACCTGTTCTCTTGATTGGATGGATTTCTCAAAGGAAGCACACACACCATGACGCAACGACAACCCTCGCGCTTCACGCTTCTCCTCCTGCTCGCCCTGACGGCCCTGGCGGGCTGCGATCCCAAGCCCGCACCGCCCACCGAGCCGGCCTACTCCGAAGTGCAGTTCGACGTGACGGTGCCACCCGAGACGCCGGTGGATGCCACCGTCTTCGTCAAGGGCTCGGACCCGGCGTTCACCGGAGCCGCCGGCAAGGGCCTGGAGCTCGTCTTCCAGGGCGGCGACGTCTTCTCGGCCAAGGCGCGGCTGCCCAAGGGCAAGGAGCTCTCCTACACCGTGCGGATCGACAGGCCGAGCGAGCAGGTGGAGCTCGACGCGGCGGGCGCGGTGGTGTCCACGCGCACGGTCCAGGTGAACGAGGACGAGGAGAACGTGAGCTTCACCGTGGAGCGCTGGGGCGCGGCCACGGGTGTCACCCAGCCCCAGCTCGTCTTCGTGGTCTCGGTCCCGAGCAACACGCCGCCGGACGCCCGCATCTGGCTGGCCGGCAACCATCCGGCGCTAGGGGCCTGGCCCCAGAACGGCTCGGGAGCGCGGCTCTTCAAGGCGGTGAACGACCGGTACGCCACCACCCTCTCGTTCACGCCCGGGACGTCCATCGAGTACAAGGTGACGCGCGGCTCGTGGGCCACCGTGGAGAAGGGCTCCAAGGGCGAGGAGATCAACAACCGCACCCACAAGACGGGCAGCGGCCTCGAGCGCACCTTCCTCACCGTGGCCACCTGGGCGGACATCGAGGGCGTGCCGCCGCCCCCGGGAGTGCTCACCGGCAACATCGAGTACCTGCGGGACGTGACGCCCACCAACACCACGCTGAGGAAGCGTGACGTCATCGTCTGGTTGCCGCCGGACTACACCACCAACCCCACGCGCCGCTACCCGGTGCTGTACATGCACGATGGGCAGAACCTGATGGACTCTTCCACGGCGTTCAGCGGGGAGTGGGGCGTGGACGAGACGGCGCAGCGGCTCGTCGAGAGCGGAGAGGTGGCGCCCCTCATCATCGTGGGCGTCTACAACACGGCGAACCGTGGCCCCGAGTACACGCAGGTCCCCGACGCCCGGTACCCCGAGGTGGACGGTGCCAACGGGGGCAGGGCGGACCTCTACGGTCAGTTCCTGATCAACGAGCTGAAGCCGCTCATCGACACCAGGTACCGCACGCAGGCGGACCAGACGGGCCTGGCGGGCTCGTCGCTGGGAGGCCTGGTGACCATGTACCTGGGCATCAAGAACCCGGGGACGTTCAGCAAGCTGGGCGTCCTCTCCCCGTCGGTGTTCTGGGCCGACAGCAACATCGTCACGCAGGTGAACGCGCTGCCCGGACAGCTGCCGCTGCGCATCTGGCTGGACATCGGCACCGACGAGGGGAGCAGCAGCCAGGAGACGGTGGCGGACACGCAGGAGCTGCGCGACGCGCTGGTGGGCAAGGGCTGGCAGCTCAACGAAGACCTCAAGTACACCGAGGTCGCGGGCGGCAAGCACAACGAGGCGGCCTGGGCCGCGCGCTTCGGGGACGTCCTCAAGTACCTCTACCCCACCAAGCAGTAATCCCTCTCAGTCCCCACCCTCCGGCCCGGGTCCGGCGGAGGGTGGGCGCTCGGCCCGGGGTGGCTCCATGAGAGCGGCCACCTCGGACGAGTAGCCTCCCGGACCCGCGCCGTGGACGATGAGCGGCGGGCGCACCGCGAGCCCCCGCTGCCTGTCGCGCACCGCGTGCACCAGGAAGCGCGTGGCCGGAGCGTCCACCCGCGCATGCACCGTGCGCAGGGCCACCGGGTGGAGCCTCGCCGCCCCGAGCAGCCCGAGCACCTCCGTCAGCCGCGCCGCCGGGTAGACGAGGCTCACCCGCCCGCCCGGAGCGAGAGTATGCCGGGCCGCCGCCACCACCGAGGGCGCATCACACGCCAGTTCCTGCTTGGACAGGGCGCGCTCCTCGTCGGGGCTGAGCACGCCCGCGCGCACCGGGCGGAAGGGCGGGTTGGACACGACGTGCGCGTAGGCGCCCGAGGCGAACAGGGTCCGGGCCTCGCGCAGGTCTCCGAGCAGGGGCCGCACCCGTGCCTCGCAGGCGTTGAGGGCCACGGCGCGCACCAACCGGGCGTGGACATCGGGCTGCAACTCCAGCGCATCCACGGGCCCCAGGCCGAACTGACACGCGAGCAGGAAGGACACCACACCGCTGCCCGCGCCGAGCTCCAGCAGGGGGCCTCCGGCCTCCTTGCCCTCGGTGGCCGCGAAGGCCGCGAGCAGCACCGCATCCAGCGTGAAGCGGTAGCCACCGCGGCGTTGAAGCACCCGCACGCCCGAGGTGCCGATGGAGTCGAGCGTCTCGTCCGGCAGGGGAGGGGAGGTCTTCTCGCTCACCGCATGGCTCCGAAATCGCCGGGAGGAATGACCCTCACTCTATCCGATGCTCCAAGCTTCGGGGTCCTATGACCGGACTCCTTCCGCCCCGAAGGTTGCTGTCACTGGTGCTCGCCGCGCTGCTGCTGCTGGCCGCGTGCGCCACTTCCTCACCTCCCTCGCAGGCATGGGAGGAGGCCGCGCATGCCGACACCTCCACCTGCGACGACCCGGACACCGACCAGTGCGTTGTGGTGGCATGTGACGAGGGCGAGTGCGGTGTTTTCTCCTGCGAGGACGTGGACCCGGAGGCGCTCGCGCACGTGCCCCTGGCACATGGCGCGGAGCTGGCACGATTCCCTCGCCCGCCCTCTCGCGGCCCCGGCACTCAGCGTAACTGGAGGCGCGCGGGCCTGCGCGAGGACGCCCGGCCCCGGTTGACGTTCCACTTCCGCTACCGCCAGGGCTTCCTCCCCGCCTTCCCCCGGCTCGAAGGCACGCTGATCAAGCACCACCTCTTTCCCCAGGCGCAGGAGTTCAGGAAATGGTTCAAAGACAGGAACATCAACATCCACGAGTGGACGATGCTCATCCCGGAGCAAGTGCACCTACGCATCCACCGCGGCGCGAATGGCGGACTGTGGAATACGGCGTGGCGGCGGTTCATGGAGGACAACCAAGGCCCGGTGCCCCGGGAAGTGCTGATCCACAAGGCGTTCGAGCTGGCCCTGCGCTTCGACATCGCCGGTCCCCTCAGGCCGTACTACCCTGCGGTGCCTCCGCCCGGACCCCAGCTTCTCGCTCCTTGACCGCCAGGAATGGAGATACGTACACGTGAAGTTCTACCAACTCAGACGGGATCCATCGCCGCGCTACACAGGCAACTTGAACGCTTCGCACAAATGGGGGCTGCCCGGTGTGGAGCGTTGCCCTGTCTGTGATTTACAGCCAGAGGAGTACACGATGGGCCAATACCCTTGCGTGGACCTGTCAGGCCTGCCGCCCCAGGACCAGGAGAAGCTGTTGGATTCCTGGCCCGTTCCCCGTGAGGAGTTCATTCGGCTGCGCGAGCTGGTGCGACCCCTGGCCCCTCCTTATGCCGTGCTGACAACGGGGGCGGTCTTCGGCCCACTTCAGGGAACAGGTCTGGGCTATTTCGGCCAGCTCATCATGCAGAACCCCTGGTCCCTCTGCATGCGCCGCGAGGCCCTGGAGCGATTGCAGGACGCGGGCGTACGTGGCCTTACCGGCTGCCCTACCCAGGTGCGGTTCCGCACCAAACACGCGCCCGAGTTGCGAGACATCCAGCTCGAAGTTCACGGGCGATTCCACCCGGACTGCCTGCCGCCCCCGGAGCCCCCGTGCCCCACCTGTGGCGTCGCCAGGGGCTACAGCGTCCCGGATCCGTATTGGCTCGACGCCACGTCGCTGCCGGAGCACGTGGACGTCTTCCGGCTGGCCGACGCCTCGACCCTCATCATCGCCAACGAGCGTCTGGTGGACGCGGTGCGCCGCCTGGAACTGGATGGCGTCGTCTTCAAGGAGCGGGAGGCCCGCTGAGCCGCGCGGGCAGGGTGAGTCGTTGACGAGACCCCATGTCCTCCCGAGTCACCCACTCCGGGGTGACGGCGGAGGTGGTTTCGTGCTTGCTCCCGGGAACGGGCCGCTCCTAGCGTGCGCACCTGCCCGTGGAGGGTCGCGTGCGCTCCGGTTCCTGGCTCCTCTTCCTGTCCCTCCTGCTGTCCGCCCCGGCCGCCGCCCGGCAACCGCCCGGCGGGCCCTCGCTCCGCACGCGCACGCTCGTGGCTCCCGCCCGGCCCGGCGAGGTGCCGCCCCTGGCACTGCTCGTGGCGGTCGGCGTGCCCACGCTCCTCCAGCTCGAAGCGCCGCTGCCTCTCTCGACGCCGAGGCTCCCGGTGGGCGAAGCCCGCATCCGGCTCGTCCCGTTGAGTCCCAGCTCGTGGATCCTCCTGCCCTCCACCCCCCTGGCCGAGGGCGAGCAGGTGCCGCTCACCCTGGAGGTCGGACCCGGCGCCGAGCCCCTCCGCTTCACGCTCGCCACCCGGCGCGGTGAGGCGGACGTGCGGGTGCGCGTGGTCCGCGCCGAGCCCTCCCCCGAGGACGCCGCCGCGCAGGCCCTGGCGCTCCACCTGCTCGCCACGCCACCGTCCCGCGTCATGCTCGCCCAGCCCCGGGCGGCGGCGCTCGACCCGGGGCACTCCCGCGCGCGGCTGGAGTCCGTGCTCTGGATGGGCCCGCGCTTCTTCGCCACCACGTCCGTGAGAGACGGACAGAAGCGTGCCCCGCCGTGGCGACTGGTGCAGGTGCGACTACGGGCCATCCTCGCGGACGGCTCCCTCCTGGAGTGGCCCGCACGCCTCTTCACCGGAACGTCGGGAGCGAAGCGCCGGCGCCACGTCTTCACCGGCTTGCTTCCAGAGAGCGCCTCGCACCTGGAGCTGGCGCTGGACGGGGCGGACACCCCGGACGACTTCCAACCCCTCCCAAGGGAAGAGGAGACATTGCCATGAGGAGGCCGCTTCGCCCGGACCAACTCCGCGCGGGCCACCGCGTGCGGGACTTCCGCCTCGTCCGCCGGTTGGGGGTGGGCGGCTTCGCCTTCGTCTTCCTGATGGAGCGAGGGGGTCAGCACTACACGTTGAAGATGGCGGCCCGGCCCGCATCGGAGCCGGACCCGGACCGGATGGATGCCTGGATGCGCCGCGAGGTGGCCTCGCTGGAGCACCTGCGGCACCCCCACCTGCTGCCCGTGGTGGAGTGGGGCCGATGGCCCGAGCCGGAGACGGGCTACGGCTACTTCGTCACCCCCTACGTCTCCGGGAGCACCTTCCACACCTGGCGCTGGCGGGAGCGTGCCCCTCTGGACCGGGTGGTGGGTGTGCTGTGCGAGCACTTGAAGACACTGGAAGCCCTGCACGAGGACGGCATCGTCCACCGGGACGTGAAGGCGGACAACCTGCTGGTGCGGCGGGGGGACGACACGCCATTCCTCATCGACTTCGGCACGGCGCACCTGCCCTGGGCCCGCGTGCTGACAGAGGGGCTCGCACCGGGAACGCTCCACTGCCAGCCGCCCGAGGCCGTCCTCTTCCTGGCCTCCCTGCTGTCCGACAACCCGCCGCCCCCGGGCTCACGGCTGGAGGCCCGTCCCGCCGCCGACCTGTATGCCTTTGGCGCGCTCCTCTACGAGACCCTCACCAACTGCCGCCCCTTCAGCACCCGGCTGTCGCTGGACGAGCTGCTGCCCGCCATCGCCTCCACGCCTCCGGTGGAGCCCAGACGCCTTGCCCCCGAGATACCCGCCTCGCTGGGTGCGCTGGCCCTGCGGCTGCTGGCGAAGGACCCCGGGCAGCGCCCCCCGAGCGCCCGCGCCGTGCGCGAGGAGCTGGAGCGGCTGCGCGAGCAGGAGGGACACACCGCCTCGTGGCGAGCTCCGGCGAAACGGCCCTCGGAGTGCGCGCGGGTGGGGGAGCGGTTTCCGGACGTGGACGTACTGGAGGAGTCACCCGAGCCGGAGCCCTCGCCCGCCCGGGAGGCCCACTCCGCCGGACGTGCGGGGAAGGGGAGACGGTGGCCGCCACGCCTCGTCGCGCTGGCCCTCGGGCTGGGGGTGCTCGGGATAGGGTGGACGCTCCTCCGCGTGGCGCATGCCCCTCCTCGAGAGGACGGCCCTCGCGCGGAGGTCACCGCGCCGGCTCCTCCGGCGCCTTCCGAGAAAGGAACGCCGTCCGTGCCCTCTTCCCCTTCCGAAACTCCGCTCGCCTCCTCCGACTCGACGCGGGCGCCCTCGCGCCTGTGCTCACTGCTCACGAGCCTGCTGGGAGTGGCCGCCGCGCAGCTCGCCGGGTGCGCCACCACGCCCATGCGACCCGACCCCGCCGGCTACCTCGCGAGCTGCTCTCCCGAGTCCGTCGCCACCCCCGTCCGCCTGGGCTTCGCCTCCCAGGAGAACGCCACCTTCCTGGAGACGGGCACTCCGGCCTCGAACGATCCCATCGAGGAGGGCGGCTCCCTCAACCTCAAGCCCGGCCCCGTCACCGCCACCATGTTCGTGGAGGTAAAGGGGCAGGAGGTGGAGACGAAGATCACGGGCGAGGCGGTGACGACGCCCAATCGCGTCTACATCCAGTTCGACCGGCTCCAGCTCCCGGACGGCTCCTGGTGGCCCATCTGCGGGGTGGCGGTGGATGACTTCGTGTCCTACGGCGTCCCGACGTACGCGAGGGAGCCCATCAGGGGCTCGGTGGTGGACCCGGCCCGGGTGGACCGGAGCCCTGGCAGCGTGGTGCTCAATGATCCGCGCTTCGACACGGTGCTGCGCTTCCCCGAGGGCCACCCGATGCCGCGCCTCACCCTGGCCCCGCCCGACTGGCGCTGACGTTCCGGCTCGGGGCACTCCCCGAGCCGCCCGTGCTTCCTTTCCCCGAGAGGGGGCACGGTCACTCCCTCAGTCTTGTCCGCACTCGTCACCATCGTTCAAGATGCGCGCATGCAATGGCTTCACACCTTGATAGTAGTTTTCCCCCTCTTGATTGGAGCGCAGGGGTCGGCGAGCAGGCTCGACAACCATGTGCCGGAGATTGTCGAGACGCTCCCAGCTGACGGGGTTCATACTGACATCGGCCCCGATGTGCCGCAGGTCAGAGTGCTGGCTGGAAAGCGAGCGGGAATGTCTTTCACCAAGAAGGGAAAGACGGCCGTCAAGAAGGAGAACGCGGAAAAGAATGACGGGAAGAATCGGTGTGAAAGCTGTGAAGTCGAGACCGTTCAAGCACAACAGCATCAAAAAGGCATCACTCCGCCCAAGAACGAGGCGCAGGTCGACCACGTCATCCCACGAGCAAAGGGGGGCGATGGCGAGCCAGACAATGGTCAGGTTCTCTGCAGGGATTGTAACATCAAGAAGAGCGACAAAGCTCCATGAGCCTCATTCGTCATGACAGGCACATCACCCGATCAACATGTCAAAATCCTTTTCCATCTTGAGCAGGATGAGGATGGATATCCTCCCGTCAGCGCTGAGACGGTGTGGGCCATCGCGGTGGGTGAGGGTCTCTACAAGATCGACAATATCCCTTTCTTTGCTACAGGCGTTGCCGTGGAGGACATCGTCTCGGCGAAGCCGGATGCGGGCCAGCTCCTCTACCAGGAAGTTGTCCACCCCTCGGGGCACAGCACGTTGCGTGTCGTCGTGTACAAACATGACGAAGTCCCTGAGGTGCGTGGAATCTTCAAGCAACTGGGCTGCTCGACAGAACAGAGCCACCTGCGCGGTCTGATTGCGATCGATGTTCCTCCATCGGCTTCATGGGATGAACTGAAGCGGATGTTGGATACAGGCCGCGAGCAGGACCGGTGGGACTACGAGGAGGCCTGCCTAGCACGGTCTTGAGGGTCCATGCGGGTGGCATCATCCATGAACGAAGACACAAATGCATGAAGTTCTAGAAGCTGTCCAGTGCCTGGCCTGTCCCGCGCGAGGAGTCCATCCGGCGGCGCGAGCTGGTGTGCCCGCTGGCGCCTCCGTGGAGTGGGGTGTCGCCAGGAGCTACAGCGTCCCGGACCCGTATTCGCTCGACGCCACATCGCTGCCCGAGCATGTGGACGTCTTCCGACTGGCCGACGCCTCGATGCTCCTCATCGCCAACGAGCGCTTGGTGGGCGCGGTGCGCCGCCTGGAGCTGGATGGCGTCGTCTTCAAGGAACTCTAAGCCAGAAGAAATGGGGGTCAAAGGTGTACGGATCGATTCACCGTCCGCGATCAGACTCATCGCCAAACTCGTCGTGCAGTTGTTGGACAAGGTCCGGACGGTCAATGCTTTCCCATGCTTGTTGCGCAGCAGTGATGTGACGACGGCACTCCTCGGCATTGGGAGCTACTCGGGCGAGTTGGCGATGGGTCTGCCCGATGGAGTAGGGCTCCGGGATATGCATGTAGAGGGAAAGTGACTGCTCGTAGAGTCGCCTGCCTTCCTCATGCTGCGAGCGCGCAAAGTCGATGTCGCCCAGACTTCTGATGCAGTTGGCCCGCCCGAGCACGTGTCCGATCTTCTCGTAAAGGAGCAACGCTTCCTCGTATCTCTGCTGCGCCTCTTCATACTGCGAGCGCGCAAAGGCGATGTCCCCTAAACTCTGGATGCAGTTGGCCCGCCCGAGCACATCTCCGACCTGCTCGTGGAGAGGCAGCGCCTCCTCGTACCGCTGCCACGCCTCTTCATGCTGCCAATGTTCACGGGCGATGTCGCCTAGTCTCTGAATGCAGTTGGCGCGCCCGAGCACGTGTTCGATCTTCTCATAGAGGGGCAACGCTTCCTCGTATCTCCGCTGCGCCTCTTCATGCTGCGAGCGCTCGCGGTCGATGTCACCTAAACTGTAGATACAGTTGGCCTGCCCGATCACATCTCCGATCTGCTTGTGGAGGGGCAGCGCCTCCTCATACTTCCGCCGCGCCTCCTCATGCTGCGAGCGGTCAAAAGCGATGTCGCCCAGCCTCTGGATGCAATTGGCCTGCCCGATCACATCTCCGATCTGCTTGTAGAGAGGTAGCGCCTCCTCGTACCTCCGCTGCGCCTCCTCATACTGCGATCGCGCATAGGCGATGGTCCCCAAACTCTCGATGCACTTGGCTTCACGTCTTGCATCACTCCTCGCTCGGGCTACAGCGTAGGCCCGCTGCAACACGCGAGGAGTGCCATGCCCAGAGAATCGCATGAATTCAGACATGGCTAGAGTGGCATTCATGGCATCCGTGACTCTTTCTCCATCCAACCCTTCTTCAAGAAATTTTTCGATGTTCGCGAACTCAGTGATGAGGAGCGTTGATGCGTGAGCTCCTCCTTTGCGCCCTATCCTGCTCCCATGTTCCTGTGGCAGCCCAAGATAATAGGTGCTCATGAGTTCGTGGTCTTCTGCACTTGGAGGTCGCGAGCGCCGCACATGTTCTCGGATAGGCGCCAACATGCGTAACCGTCCCTGCTCGAAGAAGGCGAGGCCGACCTTGGAGAGCACCTGTGCGGCCCCGTGACCCATTCCAGGCAGAATTCGGTCCAGATCTTCCTGCGCTACACCACCGGGCAGCTCCGCCAGCACGGACAACAGTCGTCTGGCCTCCTCCGTCATGCGCGGCCCCTTGATGGAGACTTCGAGTGAGGACGACAGACTGGATTGTCTATCGGGTCTGCCGGACCGCTCGTAAAGAGCCGCGCGCTCTTGTTGCCAGAGCCTCCAAGTGTTCTCAAGAGATGCCCCCTCCGCAGTAAGTGCGAGCAGTTTGATAGCGAGGGGAAGCCCATCCTGCTCATCGAGCAGACGTTCGAGCAGCGGATCCTTCCGATCGACCTTCCAGGCGATGGAGCGGAAAAGGTCGCGCGCGGCCTCGGCGTCGAGCCGCGTCACCTCGATGGGAGGGCCACTGCGCGGCACGTAGGGGCGCTCCCCACCGCGCACCGAGCAGACGAGGGCCAGCCCCGGCATGTCGCGCAGCTCAGCCAGCAACGCCTCCGTCCCGGCGCGGTCCGCATCCCAGGGGGTCTCGACATTGTCGAGGACGAGCAGCACCAGAGCCGCTTGGAGCGCATGCTTCACGGCTTCCCAGAGGTCGGTCTCCGACTTGATGCCGAGGACCGCTGCCACAGCACTGACCATCAGGTCCCGCGAGGTAGCGCCATCGAGACGGACGAAGTAGCGGCGGTTGCCGTACCGCCGGGACACCTCGGGGTGGTGGTACGCCTGAAGCGTGAGGGTACTCTTACCGATGCCCGGAGGGCCGAGCACCATCGTCGGGCGGGGCTCCTCGGCCAGGACCGCCGCCACGAGTTGGCGCGTCAACTCCTCGCGGCCGAAACAGTCCCCTCGGGTGGGAACCGCCGCTGGCGCGCTCACGACGTTGGACGCGGCGGAAGTGCTCACACGGGCTCTACTCGGTGAACGGGCGAAGTGCTCGGATTTGAAGAGCGGCCTCCGGGTCTGGTCCAGCTCCGCGAGCTCACGCATCCGTGCACCTGCCCTTTCCCAGAGGGATTTGAAAGAGCGCTCGATCGCGGGCTGGGGGCCATGGCGGACGATGACGTCGTCGAACTCTTCGACATGTTTCAGGTGCTTGCTCTCGTCGAGGAAGGCAATCTCGTAGGCGTCCTTGACGCGCTTCACGGAGAACTCCCCCGACTCGTAGCGCACGCCGCCCAGCCTCATCAGCCGTGAGGTCAGGAAGCGGTTGAGGATGCTGGCTCTCGCGCTGAGGGGGGACGCATCCCTGCCGTTGAGAACGGCCGTGGTGTCTCTTCGCAAATCCTCTTGGAAGCGCTCGTCGAGTTCCTTGGGGACGGGAAGCTCCTTGTACTTCTTGAAGAAGTCCCGCTCCTGGAGCCGGTTCTTGCGGAACTCCTCCTCCAGCTTGAGCAGTTCCGTCTTCACCTCTCCCAGCGAAGCATCTCGAAGATATCGCTGGATGATGCGCTCGTGACGGAAATCCCGGAGCCGGACGCGGAGCAGATCGATCAACCCTCCGTCCCCCGTGCCCGAGATGAGGTAGCGCTTGGGCGTGCTCGACGTGTGCAGCAGGCGATCCAGGTTGTCGTCTTCCCAGTACGCCCGGGAGGGGGCCCCCTCCAG
>NZ_DASVSO010000133.1:0-4033 GCF_036388035.1 Archangium sp. | reverse complement strand
GCCAGCGCGCTGGAGTCCGACGACATGGAGCTGCGCGCGGGAGGGCTCGTCGCGGCGGCGGCCCTGCGCGAGCCGCAGCTGGCGCCCCTGGTGGCGGAGGTGGCCCAGGAGGAGCGGCTGGCACCGGAGGTGATGCGGACGCTCTCGCACTTCGGCCTGGAGGCGGGACGCGAGCTGCTGGCCAGCATGGATCGTCTCTCCTTCCCGGCGCGCGAGGCGGCGGGGCACGTGCTGGTGGAGATGGTGGACGCCACGTACGTGCCCGAGCTCGTCCAGATGCTCGACTGGGGCGAGGTGGACCTGAAGATGGTGGCGGTGCAGGCGCTCGGGCGGACGCGCTCGCTGGAGGCGGTGGAGCCCCTGGCGCAGCTCCTCTCCCACCCGGACCTGGCGGGGCTGGCGGCACGCGCGCTGGTGACGCTGGCCGCCAACTTCCCCAAGCCGGTGGCCCAGGCGCTGGAGGCGGCGATGTGCGACGGGGCGGAGCCGGTGGTGCTCAACGCGCTGGTGCGGGTGGGCGGCACGGCCATGCTGCCCCTGGTGCGGCGCACCGCGCGCGAGGCCTCCGTGCCCCTGCGCGCCACCGCCGTGGAGGTGCTGGCCGCGGTGGACCCGGCGGGCGGGCTGGAGCTGGCGCACACGGCGCTGACGGACGAGGCCCCCCGGGTGCGCGCCGCGGCGGTGCGGGTGGTGGGGCAGCTCGGAGCCCCCTCGGCGGCGGGGCTGCTGAAGCGGGCCCTGGCTGACGACGCCCTGGAGGTGCAACTCGCCGCCCTGGACGCGGTGGGCGAGTGCGGCGCCCTGGAGCGGGTAGAGGACCTGGAGGGACTGGTGCAGCATGTGGACGGGGCGGTGGCCTTCCGCGCCGTGCAGGCCCTGGCGCGGCTGGGCGCCCTGCGAGACGACGTGCTCCGCCGCGCGGTGACCCATGAGGATCCGGAGGTGGTGAAGACGGCGCTGCTGGCGGGCGCGGCCTCGGCCGAGGGCGTGGCGCTGGCGGTGGGGCTGCTCGGCCACGCGGGCTGGGACGTGAGGGCCGCGGCGGCGCGGGTGCTGGGGGACTCCGGGGGACCGGAGTGCCTGCCGGCGACCCGGGCCGCGCTCGCGGCCGAGACGGATGCATTGACTCGCCGCGCCCTGGTGGACGCGGTGGAACGTTTGTCGAGTCGCTGAGGCGCTGGGGGTGAAGCCTTTCGATACAGGCAAGCCGGAGATGACAGCGGAGGAGTTCCGCCTGCTGCGGGACTACGTGTATGGCCACTGCGGCATCCTCGTGCGCGATGACATGAAGTTCGTCATGCAGCGGCGGCTGTGGCCGCGGCTGGAGGCGCTGGGGCTGTCGGACTTCAGCGCCTACTACCGCTACCTGCGCTTCGATGCCCAGCGCCGCTCCGAGCTGGAGACGGCCATCGAGGCCCTCACCACCCACGAGACGTACTTCTTCCGCGAGCCGCACCAGCTCAAGGCCTTCACCGAAGAGGTGCTCCCGCGCCTGGAGCGGCGCAATGCCCGCGCGAAGCGGCTGCGCATCTGGTCCGCGGGGTGCTCGTCGGGAGAGGAGGCCTACACGGTGGCCATGCTCCTCAAGGAGAGCGGGCGCTTCGAGGGCTGGGACGTGGAGGTGCACGGCACGGACATCTCGCGCCGGGTGCTGGCCCAGGCGCGCCTGGGTGAGTACGGGCCGTCCTCGCTCCGGGCCACGCCGGCGGAGAAGATCGCCCGCTACTTCGTCCACGTGGGGCCCAACCGGGTGCGCGTGCGCGACGACGTGCGCTCCTGGGTCTCCTTCGGGCACCAGAACCTCCAGGAACCGGAGACGGGCGTGCTGGTGTCCCGCATGGATGCCGTCTTCTGTCGTAACGTGATGATCTACTTCGACACACCCGCGCGGCAGCGGGTGCTGCGTCTCATCTACGACAAGCTGGTGCCCGGCGGTTACCTGCTGCTGGGGCACTCGGAGAACCTCATCAACCTCAGCGCGGACTTCGAGTTGGTGCACCTGCGGGGCGATCTCGTCTACCGCAAGCCGGATCCCACCGGAGGGAACGGCCTGTGATGTCGCTCGAGCCCGTGAAGGTATTGGTGGTGGATGACTCGGCCCACAACCGGAGGCTGCTCACGCAGCTGTTGGAGTCCTCGCCGGACGTGAAGGTGGTGGGCACGGCGTGCGACGGCAACGAGGGGCTGCGCCAGGTGCTGGCGCTGCACCCGGACGTGGTGACGTTGGACCTGGAGATGCCGCGGCTGGGCGGATACTCCTTCCTGCGGCTGCTCAAGAGCACGGCGCCCACGCCGGTCATCGTCATCTCCAGCTACGCGCACAAGGCGGACGTCTTCAAGGCGCTGGAGCTGGGGGCCTTCGACTTCATCGCCAAGCCGGCGAAGCCCACGCCGGACGTGCTGGACAAGCTGCGCAAGGAGCTGCTGGAGAAGGTGCACGCGGCGAAGCTGGTGCGGCCGTCGGATCTGTCCAAGCCGGTGCGCGGCAAGCCGAGGATGGTGCCGCTGGAGCCCTCGTTCGTGGTGGCCATCGGCGCGTCCACGGGCGGGCCGCCAGCGGTGCAGCGGCTGCTGGAGGCGCTCTCGCCGGAGCCGTCGATGAGCCTGCTGGTGTGCCAGCACATGCCCAAGCAGTTCACCCGGGCCTTCGCGGAGCGGCTGGACAGGCTGGGGCCCTTCTCCGTGCGCGAGGCGGAGGAGGGAGACGTCCTGGCGCCGGGCCACGTCTTCATCGCGCCGGGAGGGCGGCAGCTCGTGGTGTACCGGCAGACGGGACAGTACGTGCTGGGCACGCCGCACCCGACGATGCAGGACAAGCACGCGCCCTCGGTGGACCGGCTCTTCATGAGCATGGCCGAGGTGTTCGGCTCCAAGGCGGTGGGCGTGGTGCTGACGGGGATGGGCGCGGATGGGGCGCTGGGCGCCAAGGCCATCCAGAAGGCGGGAGGCGAGGTGTGGGCGGAGTCGGAGCGGACGGCGGTCATCTACGGGATGCCGCAGGAGGCGGTGGCCACGGGCGCGGTGAGCCGGGTGCTGCCGCTCGGCGAGATTGGCCCCGCGCTGGTGGAGATGGCGCGCAAGAGGCGGTGACATGAAGACGTTTCCCACCGAGTTCGCGGACCTGCTCACGCCCAAGGGGCGGCGCATCCTGGAGGGGCGAGACCCGGACACGTGCGGTGCGCTGTTGCAGCCGGGTCGGCGCTTCGTGGCGCTGAGCGGGGTGCTGGACGCGCGCAAGGCGGCGGCGTGCCGGGACGCGCTGGAGAAGGCGCTGCGCGAGACGCTGACGGCGATGGAGGACCCGATTCCCCCGGAGAGCATCTGGGGGATGACGGAGAACTACGCGGAGCAGCTCCCGAAGACGGTGCGGGTGAGGACGGCGCTGCTGGAGAGCCGGCGCTCGCGCTCGTGGAGGGCGGCCGAGGAGGTGGGGTTGGTGGGGATGCTCCACTCCCAGAGCTTCGCGGCCTTCGCGGCGGCGGTGAGCGGGAGGGCGCTGCGGCGCAAGTGGGGGATTCAGGTGCTGTGCTACGGCCCGGGGGACTACACGGGCCCGCACAACGACCACCACCCGGAGGACGCCGAGGCCTTCGACGGCTACGTGGACATGCACCTGACGTTCGCCACGCCAGCGGTGGCGCACCAGTGGCTCGTCTACGCCAAGGGCGGACACTTCTCGGAGATGCAGAGCGTGAACACCCTGGGCGGGGTGACGGTGTACCGGCTGCCCTTCTGGCACTACACGACGCCGCTGGTGGCGAAGCCGGGCGCCGAGGAGGACGCCCGACGCTGGGTGCTGCTGGGGACGTTCCTGGACGCGCCGAAGGAGCGCCGCCGGGGGACGGCCATCGAACTGCCCCAGCCGGCGGGTCGCTCCGGCGTGCGTCCCACCTGAAGGGACGCAGTGCATGAGGCGCCCCGGAGTTCCGGGGGCTCGAATGGTTCCCTCCAGGAAGTGAAGTTCAGACTTCTTCGTCGGGCAGGAGCGTGAGGAGCAACGCGTCGTCGGGACCGAGCGGGCGCCAGCCGGCCG
>NZ_DASVSO010000132.1:0-4143 GCF_036388035.1 Archangium sp. | reverse complement strand
GATCGGGCGTGCCCGCGACGCGATCCACTCCGTCATCTTCGGCCAGGAGGACGTGGTCGACCTGACGCTCATCACCATCCTGGCCTGCGGCCACGGTCTGCTCGTCGGCGTGCCGGGCCTGGCCAAGACCAAGCTGGTCGAGACGCTCGGCACCGTGCTCGGCCTCGACGCCCGCCGCGTCCAGTTCACGCCCGACCTTATGCCGTCCGACATCTTGGGCTCGGAAATCCTGGACGAGACGGCGGATCGCCGGCGCTCCTTCCGCTTTGTGCGCGGACCTGTGTTCGCCCAGCTCCTCATGGCCGACGAGATCAACCGCGCCAGCCCGCGTACCCAGTCGGCGCTGCTCCAGGCCATGCAGGAGCATCACGTCTCCGTCGGCGGCGAGCGCCACGACCTGCCGAAACCCTTTCATGTGCTCGCGACCCAGAACCCCATCGAGCAGGAGGGCACCTACCCGCTGCCCGAGGCCCAGCTCGACCGCTTCATGTTCCTCGTGGACGTGGGCTACCCCACGGCCGAGGAGGAGGTGGAGATCGTCAAGTCCACCACCGGCGGCTCGCAGCCCTCGCTGGAGAAGATCCTCTCACCCGAGAAGATCCTCGCGCTGCAGACGCTGGTGCGGCGGGTGCCGGTGCCGGACCACGTGGTGCGCTACGCGGTGGAGCTGGTGCGCCACACGCGGCCCAAGGAGCCGGGGGTGCCGGACTTCATCGCGAAGAACGTCTCGTGGGGCGCGGGCCCGCGCGCGAGCCAGTACCTCGTGCTGGCGGCCAAGGCGCGCGCCATCCTCAACGGGCGCTTCGTGGCCTCGGTGGAGGACGTGAAGGCGGTGGCCCGCCCGGTGCTGCGCCACCGCGTGCTGCCCAACTTCACCGCCGAGAGCGAGGGCACCACCTCGGTGAAGCTGGTGGACCAGCTCGTCGCGCTGGTGAAGGGATAGCGGCCGCGCATGCTGCTGGACTCCCAGACACTGGCCCGGTTGCAGGGCGTGAAGCTGCGCGCCCGCGCGGTGATGGAGGGGGTGCTGTCCGGCCTCCACAAGAGCCCGCACCAGGGCCAGAGCGTCGAGTTCGCCGAGCACAAGGAGTACGCGCCCGGCGATGAGCTGCGCCACCTGGACTGGAAGGCCTACGGCAAGTTCGACAAGTACTACGTCAAACGCTACGAGCACGAGACGAACCTGCGCGCCGTCATGGTGGTGGATGCCTCCGCCTCCATGGGCTACCGCAGCGGGGCGCTCTCCAAGCTGGACGTGGCCACCACCCTGGCCGGCGCCCTGTGCTACCTCCTCGTGCGCCAGCAGGACGCGGCCGGCCTCGCCCTGATGACGAACGGGCGCTTCCAGGACGTGCCTCCGCGCGCCTCGGCCGGCCACCTCAACGTGCTGCTGGAGGCGCTCGAGAACGCCCAGCCCACCGGTGGCACCCACCTCATCTCCGCGGCGGACCACCTCGCCGAGGTGCTCCCGCGCCGCTCCTCCGTCGTCGTGCTCTCGGACTTCCTCGACGAGAACCAGGACGCGCTGAAGCGGATTCTCGCGCTGCGCCAGCGCAAGAACGACGTGGCGGTGTTCCACCTGGTGGACCCGGCGGAGCTCACCTTCCCCTTCGATGACCCCACGCTCTTCCTCGACATGGAGGGCCAGGGCCGCATCGAGGTGAACCCGCGTGAAATCAAGGAGAGCTACCTGGAGGAGTTCGGAGCCTTCCTGGCCAACGTGAAGTCTGCCTGCGCGGAGGCGGACGTGGACTACGAGCTGGTGCGCACCGACGAGCGACTCGACGAGGTGCTGCTGCGCTTCCTCGGGAAGCGGGGGAGGCGCCGGTGACGTTCGCGCACCCGTGGATGCTGCTGGGCGCGCTGGCGGCGCTGATTCCGCTGCTCGTCCACCTCTTCGACAGACGGCGGCCCCGGCCCCACCCCTTCGGCCCGCTGGCCTTCGTGCTGCGCAGCCAGAAGCGCACCGCGAGCCGGCTCAAGCTCAAACGGCTGCTGCTGTACGCACTGCGCACGCTCATCCTCCTGGCGCTGCCGGTGGCGCTGGCTCGGCCGGAGCTGCGGCGGGACACCGACGCGGCGGCGGTGGTGAAGGGCCCGGCGGCCACGGCCATCGTGCTGGACGCCTCGCTGTCCATGCGCTGGTCGGACGGGACGTCCCTCTTCGAGCGCGGCCGGGACGAGGCGCGCGACGCGCTGGCGGACCTGCGCCCCGAGGAGCCCGCGACGGTGCTGGTGTGCACGGGCTCGCCCCTGCCCCCCGCGGCGCCGGGCTTCGACCGCTCGAAGCTGCGGCAGGCGATTGACGAGGCCCAGCCCACGTACGCGGGAGCGGACCTGTCGCGCTGCCTGGAGCTGGCGGCACGCTCGCTGGAAGAGAGCCCCATGGCGGGCAAGCGCCTGGTGGTGGTGTCGGACCTGACGGCCGGCTCGGTGCGCCTGGAGGCGCCGCCGCCGACGGTGAAGGGCCCCACGGGTGAGGTGGTGCGTCCCGAGGTGGTGCTGCGCGACGCGGCCAACGGCAAGGATGCGCTGCCCAACCACGCCCTGGTGGACCTGAAGGTGGAGCCGGCGCTGCAGGCGGGCCCGCGCGCCTTCCAGTTCACCTTCACGGTGAAGAACTTCGGCGAGGCGCCGCTCAAGGACCTGGAGGCCCTGGTGCGCGTGGGTGAAGCCACGCTGGGCAAGGGCTTCGTGGACGTGCCGGCCCATGGCACGGCGCAGAAGTCGCTGACGGTGCGCTTCCAGCAGGGCGGTACGGTGTCGGGCCACGTCTCGCTGACGCCGGACGGGCTGGCCGCGGACGACCAGCGGGCCTTCGTGCTGGCGGTGCCGAGGCTGCTCAGGGCGCTGGTGGTGAACGGCTCGCCGCACGCCACGCGCTACCGGGACGAGGCCTTCTTCATGGAGGCGGCCCTGTCGGCGCCGGGCTCGCCGGTGCAGGTGGCGGTGCGCGACGCGGAGGCCGGGTGGCGCGAGGACCTCGCCAATTATGACCTGGTGTACCTGCTGAACGTGACGGCACCGGAGGAGGCGGAGGCGGCGAAGCTGCGGGCCTTCGTGGAGAACGGTGGCGGCCTCTTCGTCAGCGTGGGCGACCACGTGGACCCGGATGCGTACAACACGCGGCTGGGCGCGCTGCTGCCGAGGCACCTGCGACTGGTGCGCACCAGCGCCGAGCGCGAGGAGCCGGACGCCGAGGACAAGGCGGCGAAGCTGGCGGAGGTGAAGGTGGAGCACCCGCTCTTCGCGCCCTTCACGGGCCGGGCCGAGGAGGGCCTCGTGGGGGCGCGCTTCTACCGGTACATGCTGCTGGAGGCGGACGGGAGCGGCGCGGCGCAGGGCGCGAGCCAGGTGCTGGCCACGTACTCGGATGGCGCTCCGGCGGTGGCGGTGGCGCGACGGGGCAAGGGCCGGGTGGCGCTCTTCACCAGCACGGTGGACCGGGACTGGAGCGACTTCCCCATCCGCACGAGCTTCCTGCCACTGATGCAGCGCTTCGCGGCGTACCTCGCGGGCTCGCTGGAGGAGCGCGAGGAGCAGAAGGTACGCGTGGGCGAGACGCTCGCGCTGCGGCCCGAGAGCGGGCAGGCGGTGGCGGCGGTGAAGGCGCCGGATGGCACCACGGACGTACCGCACAAGGCCCAGCCGGACGGCACGGTGCTGGTGGGGCCGGTGGAGCAGCCGGGCTCGTTCTCGGTGCTGGGTGGGGACGGCAAGCCGGTGCCCGCGCTGGCCTTCGCGGCGACGCTGGACCCGGCCGAGAGCGACCTGAGCCGGCTGCCGCAGGACGCGCTCGCGGCGCACTTCGGTGAGGAGACGGTGAAGGCGTCGAGCTCGGACGCGGAGCGCCCGCCCGTGCCCCTGTGGACGTGGCTCATCGTGGCCGCGGCCATGGCCTTCTTCTTCGAGGGCACGCTGCTGCGCAAGTAGCAGCATCCTCCCGGGCCTGGGAGGACACTACACTCCCAGGCCACCGTGACCCGACCACTCCTGCTCTCGTTCCCTCTCGCAATCCTGCTGCTGTCCGCGTGCGCCACGACATCCCCGCCAGTGGGCGCGTGGGAGGACACGGAGCGAGACGGCACCACCGCGTGTGAAGCTCCGAGTGCCGACCAGTGTGTCGTGCTCGCATGCGACGAG
>NZ_DASVSO010000131.1:0-10513 GCF_036388035.1 Archangium sp. | reverse complement strand
CACCACCACCAGCGCCACGACGATCCAATACGCGCTGCGCGCCCACACCGGCGAGAGCTGGAGCAGACTGCCCCGAGCCTCGGGTCGAGCATGGTGCGTCAGCGCTTCCTGCCGGAAGAGCTGCTGCGGGTTGTCGCTCATGTGCCCTTCTTCATTCGAGCCAGGCGCGAACGATACAGCCTCACCAGGAAGTCATGGAAGATGAGCTCCTGGGCCCGCTGGTCCTCCACCATCATGCGATTGACGTGCATGTGGAGGAAGCTGTCGGCCAACCGCTCGATGGGGACGGACAGGCGCCCCTCGCGCTCGGCCTGGCGCAGCCGCTCCACCACCGGACGCAGCCGCTCGCTCCGGCGCCGCAGGGCCACCAACCCCGCCTGGGCGGGACCCCGGGCGTCCGGGGGCGCCGTCAGCAGCGTCTCCAGGCCCCGGCTCTCGCGGCGGTAGCGCTGGCTGAGCTGATCCTCGAAGCGCTTGTCCACCCGGAACTCGGCGTGGAAGGCGGCGCGGGCGCGCTCCTCCACGGCCAGCTTGCCCTCCAGCGTCAGCCCCAGGTCGTCCAGCAGGGCGTCCATGCCCTTGATGGCCATGCGCCAGCGCAGCTCGGCGCCCGCGTCACCGGGGTAGGCCTGGAGCATGGACAGCACGGCCTCGCTGTCCGCGGTGAAGAGCTCCTCGGACAGCTCGACGCCGACGGGGCCGCCGTAGCGCTCCACCTCGCGCTCGTAGGTGTCGAGCTGCACGCGCCAGCCCGTCCCCTCGTCCAGGCTGGCCGCGCAGGCGGCGCGCAGCGCGGGCCACACCTCCGCGTCCAGCCGCGCGGGCGTCCCGTGGAAGCGCAGCCGCACATGCTCGTCGGGGTCCTTGTAGCGCAGGAAGAACCAGCGGTCCGCCGCGCCCGAGCCCGTCACCTTCTGGATGGCCTCGCCCACCGAGCTGCCCATCAGCCGGTCCAGGGTGGCCCAGCCACCGTAGAGCTTGAGGTAGAGCCACTCGGAGCCGGGCGGGAAGCGGCGGGGGGTGGAGCGCGGCACCGGCGCCGGAGCCGGGCGGGAAGCGGTGGGAGCCTGGCGCACGAAGGGCACCACCACCTCGTTCACGTAGCGGCCCTCGCGGCTCTCCACGCACAGCGCGTCGGGCCCGGGGAAGAGCTCTTCCAGCGTGGTGCGCGGGCGTCCCTTCACGAGCTGGACGAGCGTCTCCACGCTCAACGCGTTGTCCAGGTCCACGGGGAGCTGGTTGTCGCCGTCGCGCAGGCTCACCCACCGGGGCAGCCGCGCCTTCGCACGGAAGCGCTGCACGGCGGCGAAGCGCTGAGCGCCCTCGGCCTCGCCCCACTCGCGCAGCGTCTTGCCGTCGACGAGCCAGCGCGCCAGCGCGAGCACCGTCCGGCCACTCACCACCCGCGGCAGGAAGTCCGCGCTCGCCAGGGGGCCCCACTGGAAGCTCAGGCCCATGCGGTGCGGGTTCTGCATCATGCACAGGAAGCGGTACACGCCCAGGCCGTACGTCGTGTAGTTGTGCGCGTTGCTCAGCCGGGGGATGACCTCCTTGCCCAGCCGCTGCGAGCGCAGCACCACGCGGTTGCCCTCGACGGAGACCATCAGGTCCGTCAGCGCGATGCGCTCCTGCCCGTCCGCGCCCGACTCCCCGAGGAAGGCGATGTCATGGCGCCGCAGCTGGGGCCGGCAGATGACGTTGCCCATGCGGCCCTGCGGCAGGTGGACGATCTCCGCGAAGACGGCGTCCGGCCGCAGCGCCTCCTCGGCGCGCAGGTGCTCGCGGACGTAGCCGTCCAGCTCCTTGTCCCCGTGGCAGAAGCGCCCCAGGTAGATGGCGCCCGAGGGCCCATGGAGGTTCTCCAGCGACACCTGGAACTCGCCCCGGTCCACCGCCTCCGCGGAGCTCGCAACCACCGTGCCCACCACGCCGAAGGCATCCGGCAGCGGGCACGGCTCCGAGGTCTTCATCGCGGCCAAGTCCTCGGCGGTGAGCACCAGCTCGTGCCCCCCGGTGGCCCAGAGGGCTTCCAACCGGCGCAGCAGGTGCTTGTGGCGGGGCTCCCAGTTCGCCTTCTCGCCGCCCCCGCCCTCCTGGGGGAAGTAGAGGCCGGCCAGCAGCGGGCCCGTGGCCGTCCCGGGCGCCTTGGAGACGGCGAAGCCGATGCCGCTCTCCTCGTCCAGCGCCTCCACCAGCGGCACCGAGCGGCTCTCGTAGCGCTCCAGGAAGCGGGACTTGAAGCGATTGAGCGGATGGTCCTCGCGCTTGGGCGGGGTCATGGACTGCAGCACCTGCACGCCGCGCAGCAGCTCGTCCACCACTCGCGAGGAGAGGCTCGCCTCGGGCGCCGGGCGGAACATGTCCACCTGGAAGAGCCGGGGCAGCTCGACGGGTGTGGGCAGCGCCTCCAGGCTGCGCGCCACCTCCAGGTAGGCCGCCGGCGCGTGGCCCGGGGCCCCCGAGTCCAGTCGGGACAGCTGCTCGTGGACGCCCGTCAGCCGCTGCCGCACCTCGGCCAGCCCGGGGACGTCGCGCGTGCCCGCGATGAGGTGGGGCACGGGCTCGGCGCCGGTGACGGGCGCGGCCCAGGTGGGCACCAGGAGCTGCTCGGACACCAGCATCTCCACGAAGGGGCGGGCATCCTCCAGGGTGATGTCGGGATCGCTCGCCACCAGCGCGGCCGCCAGCTCCTGGAGCTTCGCGCCCCCGCGGGCCCGCTCCAGCGTGGCCTCCAGGTAGGGCGAGGGCTCCACGCCCACCAGGTGGTAGGAGCGATCTCTCCCGCGCACCCGCATCTCCAGGTAGCGCAGCCGGCCGCCGGAGCGGTAGAGGCTGGAGTTGGGCACGTAGCGCAGGGCGTCTCGCACCTCGGGGGTGGCGCGCACCTGCTCCACCAGGGCGCAGACGTAGTCCATGTCCAGCCGCGTGTGGCGGCGGATGGCGGTGCGCTCGGAGACGTGCAGCCGGGTGTGGGGGCCGATGCGTCCCACCGAGTTGCCGGCGAAGAGACCGAAGGGCGTGGCGCGACCGGCCATGCGCGCGAAGTAGCGCACCAGGGTCCGCTCCACCTTCTGTCCGCGCTCCGACTCCGGCGTGGACTCCCAGGCGGACAGGCTCTCGTCGAGCACCGGGGAGGCGATGAAGAGGGCCTCGCGCACCACCGGATCCGCCACCCAGCGGCGCAACCGCTCGCGCAGCGCGAGCTGATCCTTCTTCAGCGCCTCCTCGAGCTGCGTCCCGGAAGCAGTGGCCGCGCCGAGCTCCCGAGCCCATTCCACCAGGGCATCGAAGGGAAGCAGCGGGGTGCGGAAGGCAAAGAATCCCGATGGGGCGAAGGCCGGCAAGGCACGGGCTTCGTTCAGGGAATCAGTCATGATGGGGCACCCGGAGAGCGAGCCTTGGGAGGGAAAACCAAAGGATTCCACGAGGCCTGCGCGGGCATCAATGCCAGGGCGGGAATTCCCCCTACCCGCCTTGCCTGCCGTGCAGGCGACCGACTCCGGGAATCATGAACCGCCGGGTCTCCATCCTGGACCTCAGCCGCTCACGACCCACTCCGGATTCGGACTACCCCAGACCCCCCTCACGAGAGGCCTGGAGCGAAGGGCCACGTCGAGACTCCGACGCGGCCCGAGCGGACTACTCCGCCGCGGCCTGGTCGGCCAGCGTGATCACGATGGTGATCCAGCAGGTGCCACCAACGACGCCGTCGAGAAGGGCAACCTCGGAGTCGTTCAGGGTCTTGAGCGTCTCCTTCTTGAGGGACAGCTTCATGTTCAGCTTGTTCTGGTTGTCCATGACTCGCTCCTCGCTACGTGGGGTGGGCTGCGAGCAAAAAACCGGATAACCCGGCTCCCTCGCTCTCAGTGATTACTACGATAAGGAAGAGTTGTCCGCTTGTCAAACGAGTCAGCAAGCTCAGTGAAAAAAAACAGGCGGGCTGGTTCAGCGCGACGGGGGAAAGCTCACGGAGCGCGGACCGCGAGGCCCAGGCAGCATCAGGAGTCCCAAAAAAAAACTGCTCCAGAGGGAGGAAAACACCCCCTGGAGCAGTGTGCCGCACCGGCCTGTGCGAGGGACTCGCGGCGGCCAAGCGACGGCCCCACCGAGGAGAGACAGAGCCCTCCCGGGCGGGGGCAGGCGAATTACTCCGCGGCCTGATCGGCGAAGCTGATGATGATGGTGATGATGCAGGTGCCACCGACCACGCCGTCGAGAAGGGCGACCTCGGAGTCATTCAGGGTCTTGAGCGTCTCCTTCTTGAGGGAAAGCTTCATGTTCAGCTTGTTCTGGTTGTCCATGACCTGCTCCTCGCTACGTGGGGTGGGCTGCGAGCGAAAAAGCCGGATTGCCCGGCGCCCCCGCTCTCAGTGATTAATAAGATAAGAAATACTTGCCCGCTTGTCAAACGGGCCAGCAAGCTCAGTGAAAAAAAACATGCGGGCTGGTTCAGCACGACGGCGGGGGGAATCTCACCGAGCGCGGACCGCGAGGCCCAGGCAGCATCAGGAGTCCCAAAAAAAAACTGCTCCAGAGGGAGGAGAACACCCCCTGGAGCAGTGTGCCGCACCGGCCTGTGCGAGGAGACTCGCGGCGGCCAGGCGACGGCCCCACCGAGGAGAGACAGCCCTCCCGGGCGGGGGCAGGCGAACTACTCCACCGCGGAGTCGAGCGCGGTACGGATGACGATGGTGATGATGCAGGTGCCACCGACCACGCCGTCGAGAAGGGCGACCTCGGAGTCATTCAGGGTCTTGAGCGTCTCCTTCTTGAGGGACAGCTTCATGTTCAGCTTGTTCTGGTTGTCCATGACTCGCTCCTCGCTACGTGGGGTGGGGCTGAAGGCGGAAAACCGGCTAGCCGGAAAGTGCCGCTCTCAGTGAAAAAAGAATAAGAGAAACTACCCGAGCTGTCAAGCAAGCTACTGACGAATCACCTGGACGGCGGGGAAGCTCACTTGTTCGTGAGTTGGAGGGCCTCGGCCAGCAGGCGGTGGCAGCGCAGGCGCGACTCGGCATCCGGGGCGAAGTCCTTGAAGATGATCTCGTCGGTGCGGTAGCGCTCGCAGAGGGCCTGGAAGCGCTCGCGGCACTGCGCGGGGCTGCCCACGATCTCGAGCCCGGACTTGGGATCGTCCGAGGAGAGGCTGGCCAGCCGCCGGGCCTCGGCCTCGGTCTCGGCGCACAGGCCCGTGACGGCCACCACCCACCGCGGCTTGGGCATGTCCGGCCGGGGGCGGAACTCCTCGACGTAGCGCGCGGCGAGGCCCGCGTCGTCCCGGCTCTTCGGGTGGATGAGCGAGTGCCCGAAGCAGGTGCCGAGCGAGGCGGCCAGCGAGGCCGTCTCTGGACTCCCCGAGGCCAGCACCCAGACGGGAGGAGGCGCCACGCCCAGGGGATTGAAGTGCAGAGGGGACTCGCCGCGCAGGAACTCCAGGAGCGCCTTCACGCGCCGCACGTAGTCCTGGCGATGGTCCCCCACCATGGGCGCGCCGTCCCGCATGGCGGCCAGCACGGGCGGCTCGGCGCTCCCCGCCCCCACGCCCAGGTCGAGCCGTCCGGCGAAGAAGGCCTCCAGCACCTTGAAGACCTTGGCCACGCGCATGGGGGAGTGGAGCCCCATGAGGATGCCCGCCACACCCACGCGGATGCGCTCG
Organism: Archangium sp.; assembly: GCF_036388035.1. Classification (GTDB taxonomy): domain Bacteria; phylum Myxococcota; class Myxococcia; order Myxococcales; family Myxococcaceae; genus Archangium. The sequence continues at coordinate 4,857 of NZ_DASVSO010000131.1, read as the reverse complement.
GTGGAGCCGGCGATGAGGCCCATGAGGGTCTCGGGGCTGTGGTGCGCCAGGCCCAGCTCGTGGTGCTCGGCGAGCCAGTAGCGCGAGTAGCCCAGCGCATCGGCCTCGCGGGCCAGCTCCACGGACTCGTAGAGGCTCTCCGCGGGAGGCCGTCCCTTGCGGATGGGGCAGAAGTCGAGGATTCCGAGTCGCATGGGCTATGTCCCTGGCTTGGAGGCCCGATCGGGCGTGAGCGAGAAGAGGAAGGCCTGGTCCCAGTCCGGCTCGACGTTCGAGACGGCGGCCAGGAGCGCGAGCGCGGTGCCGGCGGCACCGAATTGGAGATCGGCCACGGCGCGCTCCGGCTCCTGGGCGAACTGGCCGAGCACGTAGCCTCCGACCCCGACGCCGGGCTGGCGCAGGGCCAGCGTGTGCCGAGTCCAGAGCACGGCGGCCTCCTCGAAGAGAGGCACGCCCGTGGCGCGGAACAGCCGGTGGAAGACGTGGGCGGTGCCCGCCGTGCCACAGCACAGGTTGGAGCTGTGCGGCCTGGGCTGGTCCAACGCCTCGCGCGCCACCTCGGTGGCCCACGTCAGCGTGCGGGCCCGCCATTCGGGGTGGCCCCACACCCGGGCGGCCCACCACAGCACCCCGACGATGCCGGGGTTGCCGGCGCACCAACTGAAGCGCGCGTAGGGGTCGGCGAAGGGCTCCTCCCCGTGCAGGTGCATGGGGAAGCGCGGAGGGCCCTCGGGCTGGGCCTGGCGCGCCACCCAGCGGAAGCCCTTCTCGAGCAGGGCCTCGGCCCGCTCCCGGGCCACCCCGTGCGCATGGGCCGCCGCGAGCACGGCGAGCACGGCGGGCACCCCGTGGGCCAGGCCCATCATGTACAGGCCCCGGGGGAAGGAGGCCTCGGGCCCGTGGAGGGCCCAGTAGGCCCGCGGCATGGGCCAGGAGACGCCATCCCCCTGGGGCTGGGCCAGCTCCTCCAGCTTCTCCACCACGCGCTCCAGCAGCCGGCGCCCGGAGGGATGGGGCATGCGCTCCAGGGCATACAGCCCGAGGCCCGCCACGCCATCGCGGATGTCACAGGGGTGCGGGAAGGGCGAGCGGCCCAGCTCCCGCTCCACCAGCTCATCCGTCGCCTCGCACAGCTCCTCCACGTCCAGGCCGGGGTGGTTCGCGGCGATGCGGGCCGCGGCCCAGCCCACGCCGCTCAGGCCCATGTGAAGCCCGGCCACCGGACGCCGCTCGCGAGCGAGCACGAAGAGCTCCGTGGCCCGCTCCAGGCACACCCCCACCTCGTCCAACAGGCGCGAGTCGAGGGTCCGGGAAACCATGTCGAAGAAGAGCGCGAAACCGGCATGGCCCGTCAGGAGATTGGGGGGCAGCTTCTCCCGCGGGGTGGCGACCACGTCCGTGACGATGTCCCGGAGGGCCTCCAGGGCCTGGGCCTGGAGGGAGCCGGAGAGCAGCGGAGTCCAGGAGGTGGGCATGGCTCAGATGCAGACGAAGGGGATGGGCCAGTGCCGGAGCTGATAGGGCAGCGCGACGAGCCAGTCGCCCAGTTGGAGGACGAGCTCCTCCTCACACAGGCTCTCCACCACCTCGCGGGTCGTCGGGTCCTCCCCCAGGTCCGCCAGTCGCTGGGGAGTGGCTAGGCGGGTGAAGATCTCGCGCAGGGGCCCCTCGTCCAGGGTGAAGCGGGACACCGCATCCGGCCCCGGGCGTGAGTCCTTGATGAACGCGAAGCCGGGCCCCGAGCGCCAGTAGCTCCCGCCGTAGGCGTGCGCCTCGTTCCACGCACGAACCACCTCGGCCTGGTTGCCCGACTCGGGCGGCTCGAGGTGCCGCAGCGCCCGCGCGCTCACCGGGCCCGAGACGTCCCCGTGCCAGCGCACCCGCACGCGCTGGGCCGTGCAGTCGCGCAGGAAGCGCAGGAAGTGGACGCTCCGCTCCGCCTCGCGCGGGCCAATCTCCATCTCCCAGGGCACCTGGACTTCCACCACGCCGCGGGCGACGAGCCGCTCGAGCTGCTGCGTGGAGGCCCAGGCACCGGGCGCGGGCCCCTCGAGCACCACGGCCACGGCGGGCCCCATGGGTCGGGCCTCCAGGGCCTGGACGAGCTGCTCCCATTGCTCGGGCTGGAAGGAGACCGCGAGCCGATCCACCCCTACCCTCTCCCCGGTGGCGAGCGCGGAGAGCGGGAGCGGCACCACCGCCCTGCCCCCGGGCCCATCCGACGGCAGGCCCTCGGGGCGTGCCGGGCTGGTCACCTGGGAGGTGGCGTTGGCGGGCTGGCGGATGCGCTGGAGGCTCGCGCGCACGGGCAGCAGGAGGAAGCGACCGTCCTCCTCGAAGACGAGCCCCAGCTTGCGCCACCCGGCGAGCTTCTGGGCGATCTCCTCGGGCGTCACCTCCTGGCCAGCCGTGCGCAACGCGCCCGCGGCGGTGGTGGGCGACTGGGGCCGCCGCAGCGAGCGGAAGAGGGCCACCTCCCACGGCGTCTCGAGGACGTGGTCCGCCGACGTCCAGCCCGCCCGACGGTCCCGGATGTAGATGCGCTGGCCGTCATCGCGGAACGTCAGGTCCCCGCGGTTGTAGTTCTCCCGCCACCAGGAGACGGCCTTGCTCAGTTGCTGGGTGATGTCCCCGCGGATGCCCTGGGCCGGGGTCTCGAAGAGGTAGGCCAGGTCCATCAGCTCGTTGTCGGGCAGCCCGTAGATGATGGGGTAGAAGCCGAACGGCTTGCGCTCGGAGAAGCCGAGGGCGAGGTTCTCGAAGTTGGGGCTGAAGCGCTCGAGCGCGATGCGGACGGCACCGCTGGGCGGCTGCAGGTGCACCAGGGCCGGCATCTGCGCGATGATGTCCGCGTAGTCCTCCGTCGTCTCGCCGGGGAAGCCGTACAGGTAGTTCCACGAGACGGTGAGCCCCTGCTCCTCGCACTCGCGGACGGTCTGCACGTTGTGGCAGCCGCCCACGCCCTTGGCCATCAGCTTGAGGACGTGGCTGCTCAGGTTCTCGATGCCCGGCTGGACGTTCACCACCCCCGCGGCTCGCAGGACGTTGATCTGATCCGCGGTGAGGTTGGACTTCACCTCGTAGTGCAGGCGCAGGTTGAGCCCCGACTGGGCGACGTGGGGCAGCAGGCCCTTGAAGTACTTATGGTCGATGATGTTGTCGACCATGATGACGTCGAGCGTCTGGTACTTCCGGACAGTCTGCTGCACCTCCTGCCAGAGCTGCTCGGGAGACTTGCTGCGGAAGGCCATCAACGAGCCATTGAGGCCGCAGAAGGTGCAGTGGTGCTTCTCGCCCCACCAGCACCCGCGCGCGCCCTCCATCACCAGCTTGGGCTCGACGCGGGCCCGCACCGGGGAGTTGGCCATGGCCGCGAAGTAAGCGTCATAGTTGGGCGCGGGAATCTCGGCGGACGGGAAGGCGTGCTTGCGATCCGGGTTGGAGACGTGCCGCCCCTCCTTGCGCCAGCACAGCCCTTCGATGCCCTCGAAGCCCAGGTGTCCGTTGAGCGCGTCCAGCACGTCCACGAAGGTCTGCTCGCCCTCGCCCCGTACGACGAAGTCCAGGAACTCGTAGTTGCGGTGCAGCGCCTCGCCCTGGGTGCCATCGCAGTTGGCCCCGCCCATCATCGTCACCACGTTCGGGGCGAGCTGCTTGAGGCGCCTGGCCAGCGCGAGCGAGGGGACGTTCTGCATGAAGGTGCTGGTGAAGCCGACCACGTCCGGCTTCATCGCGAGCACCTGGCTCGCCAGCCGCTCGATGAAGTCAGGCGTCCACCGGTGCAGTTCGAGCAGCACGTCCGACATGCCTCCGCGCGCCGCCTGGAGGTAGGCACCGTACTCGGCCACCTTCCACTCGGGCGTGCCGTGCAGCGCCGGGGAGAAGATCCAATCCCCCATGCCGAGGAAGATGCCCACGTCGGTGACCTGCTCGTAGTCCGCCGGCTTGAGCTTCCCCTTGGAGCGGGCCATCATGTACTCGGCCCACTTCAGGTGCGCGTAGACGTCCTGGACCTCATGGGCATCCCGGCACTTCTTCACGCGCTCGTGGAGGATGCCCACCGCCAGCGAGGGGGTGTCCAGCGAGTGCCACGGCATTGCCACCAAGACGATGCGCATTAGGAATATCCAGAACTTAGTGTTTCCATAAGTTTACACGAAGTTCTGGTTCCGAGTCGACAGTCCCAGGCCGCGCACCAGCAACGCCAGGTTGCCGAAAATGAAGGCCAGCAGCACTCCCGCCACCAGGAGGACGCCCCGGTCCGCGCCCGGCCGCTCCCCCTCGACGATGAGCCACAGCCGCCCGTCCTGGGGCCGCACCTCCCCCATCTCCCGCAGCAGCGTGAAGCCCTCGCGGTAGCGCTCCGCGTCCGCCTCGGCCAGCAGCCGCCCCCGGACCCCGAAGGGTCGCTGGTCGGGCTGACGTGGCACCCGCCCCGGAGCCCACTCCTCCCCCGGCAACGCGCGCCGGCGCACGAGGAACGGGGAGTCACGCAGGCCCACCACCACGTACACGTCCTCGCCCTCGCGGCCATAGGCGCCTCGGGCCGTGGGGAGGCCATGCACCTGGACGTAGCGGTTGGACTCCAGGAGCTCGTAGCGGTAGGCGCCCTCGGCGCCCAGCGTGAGGGGCGTGCGCGGCGAGAAGAAGTACGCCAGGTCCTTCCACAGCATGCTCAGCAACGCCCCGCCCACCACCATCGCGAGCACGGCCACCGGGGCCTTCACCCCCACCCCGCGCCGCCGCTGGCGGGCCTCCAGCTCCGCGATGCGCTGGTCCCGCTCCTGCTGCAGCTCCGAGTCGTTGGCCATGAAAAAACCCCGGTCCCCACCTTCGGGGAACCGGGGCTTTCTACCT
>NZ_DASVSO010000130.1:0-4441 GCF_036388035.1 Archangium sp. | reverse complement strand
CCGGGTGCGTGTCAGGGCCGAGCGGCGCGGAGGCGAAGAGGCTGCACAGGGTGAAGAGACAGGCGCCGAGGCTCACGAGGATGTGGGTGCGCAGGCCGGCATCCTGCCCGCGCAGCTCTCGCTCGAGGCCGAGCGCGAACGAGAGCCCGAAGGCCAGCAGGAGCCGGAGGACGGCGGTGGTCTCGTCGATCAACAAGGCCCGCTACTCCCCGAGCTCGATCTTCTCGTCGACATCGGCGTCGTTGAGCTGGGGGCGGGGCAGGGTGTCGAGGGTGGCGCTCAGGAGGCGGAAGGTGGGCGCGACGTAGGGGGAGACGTCGGGGCCGAGCTCGCTGGTGTACTGGGCGATGAGCTCCTGGTAGCGCTCGTCCTCGGAGGGCCAGCTCCCGGCGGCCTCGGCGCCCCAGACCTCCTGGCCGTCCCGGCAGCGGATGAGCCGGGCATTCACCGAGGCCTCCAGCCCCTTGCCGGTGCGCTTCACGTCGGGGGAGAGCCAGAGGACGCCCTCGAGGTTCTCCACGCACAGGCCCTTGAAGGAGGTGTCCTCGGGGCTGCCGTCGAGGGCGACGTTGGAGCGGGCGATGAAGTCGCGGTTCTGGTTGACGTAGCGGCGGGCGACGAGGCTCCACAGCTGGCCGACCTCGGGCTTGCCGTCGGGGAAGGGCTGGGTCACCACGACCAGGCGCTTCACCTGGGTCTTGTCCACCGTCTCGTAGTCGGGACGGATGTGGCTGCGCTTCACGGTGGCGCAGCCCGAGAGCAGCGCGAGTCCCAGCACGAGCACGAGTCGGTTCATCGTCGGAGTCCTCTCCCGGTCCCACTCCCGGCGCGGGAGTGGGGCGCCCGTTTCTACACCACGCGAGGGGAGGAAACGCACGCCCTCGCGTGGGCCGTTCACTGCACGGCCATCACCACCAGCTTGGACACGCCGTAGACGAGCACGGCCATGAGCGCGGCGGCGGGGATGGTGAACACCCAGGCCCAGATGATGCGGCCGGCCACGCCCCACTTCACCGCGCGCCAGCCCTTGGTGGCGCCCACGCCCACGATGGCGCCGGTGATGGTGTGCGTGGTGGAGACGGGGATGCCCAGCTTCGCCAGCGCGATGATGGTGACGCCACCGCCCGTCTCCGCCGCGAAGCCGCCGATGGGCGCCAGCTTGGTGAGGCTGTGCCCCATCGTCTTCACGATGCGCCAGCCACCGAAGAAGGTGCCCAGGGCGATGGCCGCGTGGCACGAGATGATCATCCACCAGTCGATGTGGAAGGGCCGGTCCTTCCAGATGGTGCCGAAGAGCACCACCGCGATGATGCCCATCACCTTCTGCGCGTCGTTGGTGCCGTGGCTGTAGGAGAAGATGGCCGAGGACACGAGCTGCAGGCGCCGGAACCAGGTGTCCACCTTCAGGGGCGTCTGCTTGTGCACCGTCCACGTGCTCGCCAGCATCAGCGCCGTGCCGAGCAGCATGCCGATGAGGGGCGAGAGCACGATGAAGGCGGCGATCTTCGCGATGCCCGAGCCCACCAGCCCGGCGAACCCGAGCACCGGCAGCGTGGCGCCAATCATCCCGCCCGCCAGCGCGTGCGAGGACGAGGAGGGCAGGCCCCACCACCACGTGAGCAGGTTCCACGCGATGGCGCCCATGAGGGCGGAGAAGATGACCAGCAGCACGGCCTCCGGGCCCTGGGCCTTGAGCAGGTCGAAGTTGATGATGCCCTTGCCCATGGTGTTGGCCACCTTCACCCCACCGCCGAACGCCGCGATGAAGTTGAAGAAGGCGGCCCACGCCACGGCCAGGTTCGGCGACAGCACGCGCGTGGACACCACGGTGGCGATCGAGTTGGCCGCGTCGTGGAAGCCGTTGATGAAGTCGAAGACGAGCGCGACCGCGACGATGAGGATGACGGCGGTGAGCAGCATCTCAGGAGTGCTCCAGGACCACGCCCTCGATGACGTTGGCCACGCCCTGACACTTGTCCGTGGCCGTCTCGATGAGGTCGTAGATCTCCTTCCACTTGATGATCGTCAGCGGGTCCGCGCCGCTCTTGAAGAGCCGGCCCAGGCCCGCGCGCAGCGCCTCGTCCGCCTCGCTCTCCAGGCGCTTGATCTCCTTGCAGCCGGCGAGGATCTGGTCGGGCTTCTTGATGAGGCGCAGCGCCGCCACCACTTCCCGCACCTTCTCGGCGGAGAGCACCAGCAGCCGCGCCAGCTCGGTGGCGTCCGGCAGGCTCGATTCAATCTCGTAGTAGTGCAGCCGGGCCGCCGCCGCGTTGGTCAGGTCCAGCACGTCGTCGATGCGCGAGAGCAGCGAGTGGATCTGCCCCCGGTCGAACGGGGTGATGAACTGCTGGTGCAGCCGGTTGAACGCCGTGTGCGTCACCTCGTCGCCCTTGTGCTCCACGTCCTTGAGCGCCTGGACGCGCGCGGGCACGTCCCGGTAGTCGCTCAGCAGGGCGTGCAGCATGCGCGCCCCCTCCACCGTCACGGCACACTGCTTATCGAAGTCGTCGAAGAACTCGTCCGACTTGGGCATCAGCTTCTCGAGCATCGTGCTTCTCCTCGGGAGCCACTCCAGTGGGCCGGAGCAGCGGGCGGACGTGACACCGAAGTGACCCATCCGTTGCAAAAGGTGACTACCTCACCTGGAAAGAAGTGCCAGCACGAAAAAAAGCCGTGCTGGGCGGATCTCACGGGGCCTGGAGGAGCGCGGTGACCCGCGCCACCACCTCCTGCACCTTGAAGGGTTTGAGGATGACATCCACCCCTCCGACCCGGCTGTGCGCATCCGGACGGGCGGAGAGGACGAGAAAGCGCAGGTGGCGGGTGGCCGGGTCCGCCTGGAGCTGGCGGTGCACCTCGGCCCCGTCCATGTCGGGCAGCATCAGGTCCAGCAGGACGAGGTCCGGGGGCGTCGAGCGCGCCTTCTCCAGGGCCTCGGTCCCCGTGTGAGCCAGGGTGGTGGAGAAGCCGGCCCTCCCCAGGTTGTACGCCAGCAGCCCCGCCAGATCCGGCTCGTCATCGACGATCAGGATGTGCGGCATGCTGGGACTGTAGACGGCTTGCCGCCCCCGGCCCGTGACGTTTTCGTGACATGCGGGCCGGGGTGGGGCGCGCTCAGACCTTGTAGAGCAGGTCCATGTACTTCTTGAGCAGGTCGCTCAACAGCCCCCGGAAGGGCACCGTGGCCGCCATGCCATAGACGGGCGCCATCGTGCCCTTCTCGCTCGGGTGGGCGCGCACGTGCTCGACGGCGGCCCGCAGGTCCGTGAGGAAGCGCTCGACCACCCCGGGCTGCGTGTGCCGCTGGGTGACGCAGAGGTGGACGGCGGGCGGCTTGTGCAGGCCGTTGAGGTTCCAGCCGCTCGCGCTCATCCGCTCCATCACCTTGTAGATGTCCAGGGTGCGCGAGCCGAAGGCGATGACGAAGAGCGGGTCCCCGAGCACGTGCAGGTCGGGGAGGTCGCGGATGCCGCGCTTGATGGCGTCCGCGGCCTCCAGGATGCGGCGGGTGGCGTCGAGGTAGCCCGCCTCGCCCGTGGAGACGAGGGCCGCCCAGGCCGCCGCGATGAGGGCGCCGGGCCGGCTGCCGGAGAAGGTGGGGGAGAAGTAGATGCCGCCGGGCCACTCGGTGGCGGTGAAGTACTGGTGCGAGCGCAGCTCGGTGCCCCGGTACAGCACCACGGAGGTGCCCTTGGCCGCGTAGCCGAACTTGTGCGTGTCGGCGGACATGGACGTCACGCCGGGCAGCCGGAAGTCGAAGGCCGGCACCGGGTAGCCGAGCTTCTTCGCCCAGGGCAGCACGAAGCCGCCCAGGCACGCGTCGGTGTGGAAGCCGATGCCCCGCTTGCGCGCCAGCTCCGACAGCTCCTCGATGGGGTCGATGACTCCATGCGGGAACGACGGCGCCGAGCCGATGATGACGAGGGTGTTGCGGGTGAGGGCCTTGCGCATGGCCTTCACGTCGGCGCGGTAGTCCTCTCCCACCGGCACCCGGACCATCTTGATGCCGAAGTAGTGCGCGGCCTTGTCGAAGGCGGGGTGCGCGCTGGTGGGGGCGACCATCTCGGGCCGGGTGATGCCCTTCGTCGCCCGCGCCCAATCCCGGTACGTCTTCATCGCGAGCATGATGCTCTCGGTGCCGCCCGAGGAGAGGGCGCCGCAGATGTGCTCCTCGGGGGCCCTGCCGGCGTTGGCCTCGGCGGCGCCGAGCATGTTCGCCGTCATGGCCACCACCTCGGCCTCGAACTTGGTGGCGCTGGGCCAGAGGTCCGAGTGCAGGGGGTTGCTCTGCGAGTGGGTGGCGTACACGCGGTTGAGGAAGTCGATGTGCTCGGAGTCGCCGTGGTACACGGCGCCCGACACGAAGCCCTCCTTCCAGCGCTCCTCCTCCTTCGTCTTCAGCACCTCCATCTCGCGCAGCACCTCCTCGTGCGAGAGGCCC
>NZ_DASVSO010000129.1:0-13701 GCF_036388035.1 Archangium sp. | reverse complement strand
CGACGAGGCGGTGCAGCGCGCGAGCAACCCCCGGGCCCGTGCCTCCGCCTTCCTGGCTCGCGGCGAGCGGCTGCTGTCCATCGGCGAGCGGGCCCTCGCACGCGCGGACTTCGAGGCCGCCGAGGGCCTCGCCCCTGGCTCGCTCCCGGCCCTGATGGGGCTCGTGCGGTGCGGGGCCGACGCGGATCGTCCCCGGGCCGTCGAGCGCCTGCGGGTCGCGCTCGCCGCCGCGCCCCGTCGCACGCCCTTCCGCCTGGAGGGGCTGCGGTGTCTCGCGGAGAGCGCCGGAGGCTCGATCACCGACGCGCGGCTCGCCCACTGGGCATGGTCCGAGGTGCTCGCGGAGAACCCCGAGGACGTCCTCGCACGGGACCGGCTCCTGGAGCTGGCGAGGCAGCTCGGGGACAAGGCCGGGTTGAGCCGACTGCTCCGGGCCCGCATCGCCCGCGAGCCGCGCGGGCTGGTGGCGCGCGGATTCCGGCTGGAATTGGTGGCCACGCTGGAGGCCTTGGGCGACCGCGAGGCCGCTCTCGCCGAGCTGCGTCAGGCGGTCCGCTTCGAGCCCGGCCACAAGGAGGCATGGCTGCTCCTCGTGGACCGGCTCATCGCGCTCCAGCAGCACGGCGAGGCCGCGTGGGCCCTGGAGCACGCCGCCACCGCCACCGAGGACGACACCGAGCGCCTCGGCACCTGGGAGCGGCTCGCGCGCTTCTGCCGCGAGGTGCTTGGGGACGCGGCGCGCACGCAGGTGTACGCCAACCGCGCGGAGAACCTGCGCAGGGCCATCGCCGAGCGCGAGGCTCCGGCGCTTCACCCCGAGCCGCCGCGCAGCGCCATCCCCAAGCAGGAGCAGAGCGGCTCTCGCACCGTCGTCCTCATCCCGCCTCCCGGTGAGGTGGAACTCACGCCCAAGCCGCGCCCCGCCGCGCCCGCGTCCGCGCCCACCGTCCTCGAGCTGCCGGCCATCGGCGAGTTCGCCCCCACCTGGAACCAGGAGGCGCCCGCAAAGGAGGCCGCCCCCGCGAGCCGTCCGCCCTCGCTGGCCCGGGAGCCCGCCTCCGCGAGCCGTTCGCCCGCGTTGCCCCGGGAGCCCGCCTCCGCGGGCCGTTCGCCCGCGTTGCCCCGGGAGCCCGCCTCCGCGAGCCGGCGGCCTCCGGAGCCCGCTCCTGTCGTTGCTCCCGAGCCGCCCTCCGCTCCCTTTCAGGTGGAGGGCACGCAGGTCATCGCCTGGGAGGCGCCTCCGGGAAAGATGGACCCCGCGCGCCGCCGGGTCCGCGGTGGGCCCGTCGCTCCAACTCCCGCCGCGCCCGCTGCTCCGGCCGCCCCCGTGGCTCCAGCCGCGAAACCCGCGCCGGCCCCGACAGAGACCCGTCCGGCCGCCTTCGAGCGCGTGCGCGAGCAACCGCTCGATGCGAGCGCCTACCGGGAGCTGTCGGCGTTCTTCTCGGCTCGGAGTGACACGGCGCGCGCCGCGCTGATGGCCGAGGTGGCCTCGGCCCTGGCGGGAGAGAAGGACGCGGTACCCCGTCCCCCGCGTCGCACGCTCACCCCCGAGGAACGCGCGGGCCTGCGCCACCCCGGGCTGCGCAACCCGGCGGGCGAGCTGCTCGCCTCCGTGGGCCTCGCCCTCTGCCGCCTCTTCCCCACCTTCGGGCGCGCCGCCGGCTCCTCCGAGCCGTTCCGTCCGGACTCGAGCCCCGGTGCCCGGGCCGCGATGGACGCGCTGCTGTCCGTCTCGCGCATCCTCGACGCCCCGCTCCCGGAGATCTTCCTCTCCGAGGACGAGGGCCCGCCCTTCACGCTCATCCACCCGGGGGCTCCGCGCCTGCTGGTGGGGCGGCTCGCGCTGCGTCAGGTGTTGCCGGAGTCGGAGCTGCGCTTCTTCGCCGGGCGCGCCCTGTCGGGCCTCGGGCCGGACCTGCTCGCGCTGCGCTGTCTGAAGAAGGACCAGCTCCTGCGCGCGGTGGCCATCCTCGCCTCGGTGCTGCGTGGTGGCACGGAGTTCGGCCCCGAGTCCCGCGTGGTGCGCGATGCGCTGCATCCCAAGTCCCACGAGCGGGCGCGGGTGCTGCTGGAGTCGGCCCAGCAGGACTTCGATGCCGCGGCGCTCGCGGAGGCCGCGCGCCACTCGGCCAACCGCGCGGGGCTCGTCGCCTGTGGGGGCCCGGGGCCGGCCGTGGCCGCGATGCGGGCCCTCAAGTCCAGCGAGCAGGAGCTGGCGGAGCTGGTGCGCTTCGCCGCCTCCGAGCGCTACCTCCCGCTGCGCGGCTGAAGGCTCAGCGCACCTGTACCTTGAAGGTGAGGGCGACGAGCTTTCCCTTCTCGCCCCCCATGTCGTGGCGGTACGACAGGTCCAGGCCGCCGCCCGGCGTCATCAGGCCGATGCCCGCGCCGAGCTGCGAGGAGCGGGTGAAGCCATCCCAGGTGTAGCCCGCGCGCACGGGGAAGCTCTGCCCGAAGACGTACTCCACGCCGCCGCTGTAGGTGAGGGTGGTGCGGCTGTGGGTTTCGAAGTCCGCGCGCACGTCGGCGGCGACGGACAGCAGGCCCGCGAGCAGGCCCGCGTGGGCCGAGTAGTAGCGGGTGAGCTCGGGGTTGCGGGTGTTGATGAGGTTGTGGGCGGAGACGCCCAGGGAGATGGCCTCGCTGGGGCGGAAGAGGATGCCGGCATCTCCGGTGATGGCGTTGGCCTGCCGGGCCCCGCGCATCAGCAGGTAGCGCGAGGAGACGCCGATGAGGAAGCTGTTGGCGATGGGAATTCCCATCGCCACCGTGTTGAGGTGGGCGGTGGTCCGCTCCACGCCCTTGCCGAGCGAGACGAGCTGATAGGACACCCCGGCGGCCACCGCGCTGGTGGACGAGTCCGCCACGGCCACCATCCCGGAGGCGTCCTGGCCCACCCAGTCCCAGGCGCCGGTGAGCTCGACGCGGTAGGTGCGGAAGGCGGCGAGGGCGGCGGGGTTGCCGAGGCCCGCCTCGGCGCCGAGCCCCAGGGCCCTCCAGGCGCCCCCCATGCCGTAGCCGCGCGCGCTTTGCAGATCCCTCAGGTCCTCGGCGCGGGGCTTGCGGAAGAGGTCGGGTGCGGCGACTTCCTGGGCCTGGGCGAGGACGGGGAAGGCGAGGGCGAGCAGGAGCGTCAGGCGAGGCCACATGGGGCGCGCATCCTAACTGCCTTGATGGAGGGGTGGGCCATCACTAGATTCGGCGCCCCATATGTCCACCCCCTTCGCGACGAGAGAGCCCCTTCCCACCCAGGCCGTCCCCCAGGCACGGCCGCGGATCGTCGATACCCTGACACTCGGGGTCCGGAGGGGTAGGGCCGTGAAGCGGACCGTCCTCCTCGTCGGAGTCCTGGCGGCGCTCAGCGCGGGCGCCTACGTGCTGCCCGGGGGCTCCATCATGCGCCGCATGGTGGGGGGGCGGGAGGAGCTTCAGCTCTTCACGCTCAAGGCGGACGGCTCGCTGCACTTCTACGGGCCGGGGGTGAAGGAGGCCGGGGCGGCGCTGGGCCTGCCGGCGGATCGTCCCGAGCTGGAGGCGGACGGCTCGGTGTTGCTGAAGCTGCCGAGCCGCTGCCGCTTCGAGGCGAAGGCGGTGGAGGGCAACACGGTGGCCTCGGTGTCCTCCGGAGGCCGCAAGCGCTTGGAGGGTACGGAGATTCCCGCGCTGTCCGAGGCGATTCAACAGGTGTGCGCCTTGCTGGCGATGCGCGCGGACTCGGCGGTGGAGGGGCGCGAGGTGCTGGAGGCGCACCTGCGCTCGCTGGGCATCGAGCCGCGCACGACGTCGCTGGGCCGCTTCGACGGCGAGGTGGTGTACGTGCTGGGGACGCCGGGCGAGGCCAAGCCGCAGTTCTGGGTATACAAGGAGGGCTTCCGGCCGGCGCGCCTGCGCTACAAGGACGGGAAGGGCACGGCATGGGACGTGCGCTTCCTGGACTACACCTCGCCGGCCACGGGCGAGATGCTGCCGCGCACCCTCGAGGTGTGGCGCGGGAGCGAGCGGGTGATGCGCTTCACCGCGCTCACCGGCGACACGCGGGCGAAGCTCGCCGACACGCTCTTCTAGAGGTGAAACCCCCGCCGGACGGCGGCCTAGTGCGGCTCCGCCACCGGCAGGGTGAAGGTGAAGGTGGTGCCCCGTCCCAGGGTGCTCTCCACGTGGATGTGCCCGCCGTGCGCCTCGACGATGCCGCGGGCGATGGGGAGCCCCAGGCCCGCGCCCTCCCGAGCGCCCTCCTTGGCCTGCCAGAAGCGCTCGAAGAGGTGCGGCAGGTGCTCCGGGGGAATCCCCGGCCCCGTGTCCACCACGGAGAAGCGCACCATCTTCTCCTCCTGCCGCGCCCACAGGGTGATGCTGCCTCCCGCGGGCGTGAAGCGGATGGCGTTGCCGATGAGGTTGGAGAACACCTGCAGCACCCGGCCCCTGTCCGCGAGCACCGCCGGGACGCTCGCGTCCAGCTGGCACTCCAGTTGGAGCGAGCGCGCCTCGGCGAGCGGCCGGTGCAGCTCCACCGCCTCGCTCAGCAGCCCCGTCACCTCCTCGGGCAGCTGCGCCACCGTGAAGCGTCCCGCCTCCATCTTCGTCGCGTCGAGCAGGTCCTGGATGAGGAGCACGGCCCGGTCCGCCGAGCGCCGGATGACCTCCACCTGCTTGCGCAACCCCTCCGCGTCCTGCGGTGACTGGGGCCGCTGGAGGCGGTTGGCCGCCAGCGAGATGACGTTGAGGGGGTTGCGCAGGTCGTGCGAGACGATGGCCAGCACGTCATCGCGCGCCTGCGTGGCGAGCTGCGAGGCGCGGTAGAGCCGGGCGTTGTCGATGGCCAGGGCGGCACGGGCCGCGAGGGCCTCGGCCAGCACGAGCTCCGCGGGCCCATAGCGCCGGCCCGAGTCCGTATAGGCGAGGATGAAGGCGCCCAGCGTCCGCCCGCGCGCGACGAGCGGAATCGTCAGCGTCGAGCGCCAGCCGAGCTGCTGCAGGACGGAGTAGTACGCGTCGTTGTCGGTGGTGGCCCAGAGGAAGGCGTCCGTCACCTCGGGGACGAGCTCCGGCTTGCCGGTACGCACCACGGCCTGCACGCCCACCGCCGCGTTGGGGTGGACCTTCAGGCGCTCGAGGTAGGCCAGCATCGGCTCCTGCGACGGATCCTTGTGGGCCATGGCGACGCGGTGCAGCTCATCGCCCTCGAGCATCGCCACCAGACAGAGGTCCGCCAGGCGGGGGACGATGAGCCGGGCGAGGCTCTGCAGCGTGGCCTCGTACTCCAGCGCGGCCACCAGCACCCGGCTCGCGTCGGAGAGGAACTGCTGGGCCTCCTCGGAGCGCTTGCGGTCGGTGATGTCCCGCATGATGGTGGAGAGCATCTCCAGCCGGCCGCTCGTGTCCCGGTGGGCCAGGAGCACCTGCGAGACGGGCAGCTCCCGGCCGTCCGGGGTGCGCAGGGCCGTCTCTCCCGTCCACGAGCCCTCGCGCACCGCGGTGGACACGCCCTCGGTGAGCAGGCGCCAGGCGGCTCGGGGCGTATGGGCCGAGGCGAGGCGCCAGGCGCTGGCGTCCTCCTTCTCGCCCAGCCCCACCATGCGCCGGCCCGCGCGGTTGAGGTAGAGGCCCCGCCCCTGCGCATCCGCGATGCCCACCATGTCCGGCGTGGCCTCGAAGATGGACGTCAGGCGGCGATGCACCTGCTCCGCCTGCTTCTGCTCCATGTTGTCGCGCAGGTAGATGGAGACGCCCTCGCCGGCGGCGCTGAGATGACAGGCGAACCAGATTCCATCGAGGCTCACCTCGCAGTCCGCGGAGGTCTGCCCGTCGAGGATCCGCCCGGTGGCCTGCACCAGGGGGACGTGCTCGTCCGCGGAGAACACCTCCGCCATCCGCTGGCGCAGGAGCTGCTCCCGGGGCTTGCGCAGCACCTCCGTCGCCCGGTGGTTGACGAAGGAGAGCCGCTGCTCCCGGTCCACGACGAGGAAGGCGTCGGAGAGCTGCTCCAGGATGGTCTCGATGCGCGCGCGCGCGGCCTGCTCCTGGCTGAGCTGCCGCTCCGCGTCCGCGCCCTGCGGCTCCACGGAGCGTAGGGCGCAGGCGAAACCCACCAGCCGGCCATTCGGGTCATGGAGGGCGGTGAGCACCTGGCGGGCCCGGAAGCGGGTGCCGTCCCGCTTCACCCGCCAGCCCTCCTCCTCGCTGCGCCCCTCCTGCATGGCCCGCCGCAGCGCTCGCTCGGCCAGCTTGCGTGCATCCGGCGGGTAGAGGGCCCCGAGGGGCTCGCCCTGCACGTCCGCCTCCACATGCCCGGTCAGTTGCTGGGCGTCCCGGCTCCAGAGTTGGATGTGTCCCCGGGTGTTCAGACCAGCAACGGGGCCGCCCTCGCCCTGGGTCAACATCAACAGGGCGAGTTGCTGCGGCTCGACTTCTTCTTCCGCCAGCTGGCACTCCCCCTTGGCTTCCCAGTCTCCAGGAACGCCATGGACCATCTGGTGGGGCAAACGGCACCTTCCTTCCGGGCAGACCCCTCATCCTCTGGCCCGCAGACGGGAGGGTATTGATTCCAGGATTGAACCCACCATGCCCATCCGGGCATGCCATGGAGCCCGAAGGGACGAGCCCTCCTCAGGGGAGGCGCCCGGGCCCTGGTGGGTTGCCATACCCGCGAGCATCGAACCCAGGGGTCGTCCCGCCGCTCGCATGGCATCCTTCCGGGTTCTCGCGGGTCGTCCCCGCGCTGGAGGTGCCATGGCTGAGGAAGATCGGCAGAGGTGGAATGCCCGTTACCAAGGACAGGTGGAGGCCCGAGAGCCCTCCCGCTTTCTCCAGTCGCTCGAGGCTCGGCTCCCGCGCACGGGCCGGGCGCTCGAGGTGGCGGGCGGGCCCGGACATGACGCGCTCTGGCTCGCGAGGCGGGGCCTGGACGTCACCCTGGTGGACATCTCGGATGTGGCGCTCGAGCGGGCCGCGGAGTCCGCGCGCGAGGCGGGGGTGGCGCTCCGGTGCCAGCGATTGGACGTGGAGCGCGAGCCGCTCCCGCCCGGGCCCTTCGAGGTCGTGCTCTGCTTGAACTACCTGTGGCGGCCCCTGTTCGCGGTGATTCCCCAGGTGCTCGCGCCGGGAGGACTGCTCGTCTTCGCCCAGCCCACCCAGAGCAACCTGCAACGGCACGCGCATCCCTCGGCCCGCTTCCTGTTGGAGGACGGAGAGCTGCCCCGGCTCGTGCAGGGGTTGGAGCGCCTCTCGTACACCGAGGGGTGGACCCAGGAAGGCAGACACGAGGCGCGGCTGGTGGCGACGGTTCGAGGGGGTCTGACATAGGCGAGCCCCAAGGCGGTTTGTCGAGGGGCGGGACCTCTCATTTACGCCCTGTTGGGGCGGGGTTTCATGTCAGACCCGGCAGGTATCTTTGTTCCCATCAAGACGTTGAACGAGGGGACGAGAACGATGAGCACGCCGACGATCGACAACCGCGTGGAAGTGGTCTTCAGCTTCGACACCACGGGCAGCATGTACCCCTGCCTCGCGCAGGTCCGGAAGAAGCTGGGCGGCACCGTGGCGCGGCTCATGAAGGAGATTCCCGGCATGCGCATCGGCATCATCGCGCACGGGGACTACTGCGACGAGGGCTCCACCTACGTCACGAAGGTGCTCGACCTCACGGACGACAAGGACGCCATCGTGCGCTTCGTGGAGCGCGTGGAGCCCACGGGCGGTGGAGACGCGCCCGAGTGCTACGAGCTGGTGCTGAACCAGGCGCGCGGCCTGTCGTGGACGCCGGGCTACACGAAGGTGTTCGTGCTCATCGGTGACGACGTGCCGCACGGGCCGACGCAGAACCCGCGCCGGCTGGACTGGCGCGCGGAGGTGGGCGCGCTGGGGGCCATGGGCATTCCGGTGTACGGGGTGCAGGCGCTCAACCGCCGCCACGCGACGCCCTTCTACGAGGAGCTGGCGCGCAAGTCTGGCGGCTTTCACCTGAGCCTGGACCAGTTCGCGTACATCACCGATACGCTGCTGGCCATCTGCTACAAGCAGTCGGGCGACCTCAAGCTCCAGGCGTACGAGACGGAGGTGTCCCGCGAGGGCCGCATGAACCGCGGCCTGAACCGGGTGTTCAACACCATGCTCCAGCGCGAGACGCCGGCCGCGTACGCGGAGACGGACCTGCGCGCGGTGCCGACGGGCCGCTTCCAGTTCCTCGACGTGGACAAGGACTGCGCCATCAAGGCGTTCGTGCTGGAGAACGGGCTGCGCTTCAAGACGGGCCGCGGCTTCTACGAGTTCACGAAGGCGGAGACCATCCAGGGCCACAAGGAGGTGGTGCTGATGGACCGCAAGACGGGCGACCTCTTCAGCGGGGAGCGGGCGCGCGAGATGCTCGGGCTGCCGCCGGGCGAGACGGTGCGCATCCGGCCGACCAACCTGGAGAAGTACGTCGTCTTCGTGCAGAGCACCTCGGCCAACCGCAAGCTCGTGGGCAACTCCAAGTTCCTCTACGAGGTCGAGGATTGGGATCGCTCGGCGGACGGCCGGCTCGCCGCCGCCGCGTAGTCACCGCACGGGCAAAGGCGTCCGCGGAATGGGACGCCCTCCGCCCCTGGAAGACCCGGAGGCGCCGCGCTGCTCACGCCCGCTCACTCGGAGCGGCGTGCCTGTGTCGCATGGTCCACCGCTTGCTCATGGGCACCGCGGGGGCGATTGACCGGGCCCGCTGCTCGCCGCACCCTGACGGGCATGGCACGGGATGAACAGGGACGAGAGGAGGCCTTCCCCCGGGCTCCCTCGCGGGAAGAGTGGGCGCGGATGAGTCAGGAGGAGCAGGCCCGGGTGGTGGAAGCACTGCCCGGGGAGGTGACGTGGGACGAGATGGCCATGCCCGAGGGAGATCTGCACTCCCAGGCGAAGATGGGCGCGTTGCAGGCCCTCAAGGGGTACTTCTCCCGGCAACGGCGGCGGGTGTACCTGGGCACGGAACTGCCGGTGTACTACCCCGCCGAGCGCCGCTTCGCGCCGGACCTGGTGGCGGTGCTCGATGCGGAGTCCCATCCACGGCAGAAGTGGGTGGTGGGCCACGAGGGCAAGGGGCTGGACTGGGTGATGGAAGTCCACGTCGGCGGCGACCGGAAGAAGGACGCCGAGTACAACGTGAGACGCTACGCCCGGTTGGGGATTCCCGAATACTTCATCTACGACAGGGCCCGTCAGCGGCTGGAGGCGTACCGGCTGCCCTCGCCCGAGGCGCGGGAGTACGTCCCCATCGCACCGGCACAGGGGCGCTACCCCTCGGAGGTGCTGGGACTGGAACTGCAGGTGGAGGAGGGGCGGCTCCGCTTCTGGGCGGGGCACGCGATGCTGCTGGAGTACGAGGAGCTCATCGACCGGATGGAGTCGATGGTGGCGGGGTTGCAGCGACGCGTGGACGAGGAGGCCCGGCAGGTGGAGGAGGCGGAGCGGCTGCGCGAAGCGGCGGAGCGGCGTCTGGCGGACGAGGCGCGGCTGCGCGAGGAGTTGGAGCGACGTCTCGCGGAGTCACAGGCCGAAGTGGAACGCCTCCGGCAGCGCGAGCAGTGAGCTACCGCACGTGGGCGTAGACGCGCAGCAGCGTGGCCGGTGACACCCCGAGCCGGTACAGCAGGGGAAAGCCATTCACCGCGAGGAAGTAGAACACCGGCCGCGCGAGGAAGCGTCGGCCGGACACGGTGACGCACGCATCCACCGTGCGGACGCGGCCCTCGCGCCACAGCCGCGTGGACAGCTCCAGGTCCTCCATCAACGGCTGGGCGGGGAAACCCCCCACGCGCCGGAAGACGTCGGCGCGGATGAACAGCGCCTGGTCACCGTAGGGCAGTCGTGTGTACCGCGAGCGCAGGTCCGCGAGGTGCTGCAGCGGGCCGAGCCACGAGCGGCGGCCCGTGTCGTTCACGGTCCACGTCTTGAAGGCTCCCGCCACGACGCGCGGGTCTTCGAGTGCGGTGTGGATGTGCCGGGGCGCATCCGGGGGCAGGGCGACGTCCGCATGGAGGAACAGCAGCACGTCACCCCGGGCCTGCTCGGCTCCCGCGTTCATCTGCGAGGCCCGTCCTCGGGGCGCGGAGAGCACGGTGACGCCCGGGTAGTCGCGGGCCCGGGCCACGGTGGCGTCCGTGCTCCCTCCGTCCACCACGAGCACCTCGCCGACGCCCCGCCCCAGTGCCGCCAGCTCCGCGAGTCGCTGGCCCACGCGCTGCTCCTCGTTGAGCACGGGGAGGATGATGGAGATCACCGCCGCAGCTCCCGGAGCGCGGCCTCGGTGGCCGGGGCCCGCAGTCGTCCCGAGGCCAACTCCGACTCCAGGCGCGCGAGGTCCTCGGGGACGTCCACGTCGAAGAAGGGCGCCACGCGCGCCACGGTGAGCCCGAGCGACACCAGCCGCGCCTCGGTGTGCTCCCGCGTGTGGGGCTGGCTCCAGGGCAGGTTCACGAAGGCCCCCTCGGGCAGGCGCCGCAGCGCGAGCAGGTAGAAGCCGCCGTCCTCGCTCGGGCCGAACACCGCGTCCGCATGCGCGAGGCCCGCTCGGGCCGCTTCCAGGTGCTCGGGGGACAGGCCCGGACTGTCCGCGCCCAGGGCGATGGCGGCCGGGTGGTGCTCCAGGGCTCGCCGCAGGACGCGCTCCATCCGCGCGCCCAGGTCTCCCTCGCCCTGGGGCCACACCTCCACCGGGCCGGGCAGGAGTCCCTCGGGCCACGGCCCTGGGGAGGCGAGCACCGGCGCGGCCCACGGCAGCCGTGTCACCAGCGCCCACGTGTCCTGGAGGAAGGCCCGCGCGAGCCGGGCGGCCCCCTCCGCGCCAACAGCCGGGCTCAGGCGCGTCTTGGCCTCTCCGGCGCGGGGCGGCTTGGCGAAGACACAGAGGGCGACCTCGGGACGACTCATCGGGCCCATGCGAGCATCACCGGCGCCAGGAGAGCAACCGGGTGAGGAAACCCTTCGTCCGAGGGGTGAGCCGCCGCCGGTTCCACGCATCGCCGAGCCGCTTCAGCACCTCGCCCCGGGTGGGGTAGGGGAGCACGGTGGTGGCCAGGGCCCCCACGGTGAGGCCCATCGTCATCGCCAGCGCGAGCTCGCCGATGTTCTCCCCGGCGTGGGCACCCACCAGCGTCCCCCCGAGCAGCCGGCCCGACTTCGCGTCCACGTGGATGCGCCCGAAGCCCTCGGTCTCGCCGTCCAGGAGGGCCCGGTCCATGGAGGACATGGGCACGGTGAGGGTGACGGCGCCGAGCGCCTCGGCCTCACGCGAGGTGAGGCCCACGTGGGCCACCTCGGGGTCCGTGTACGTGCACCAGGGAATCACGAGCGCGCTGGCCTTCTTGCGGCCGAAGAAGAGGGCGTTCTGCAGCGCCACCCGCGCGAGCGCATCCGCGGCATGGGTGAACTTGAAGCGCGAGCAGATGTCTCCCGCCGCGAAGATGTGCGGCTGGGTGGTGCGGAGCTGGTCATCCACCTCGATGCCGTGAGGACCGTGCTGGACTCCGGCGGCTTCCAGCCCCAGGCCGCCCACCTCCGGCGTGCGGCCGGTGGACACCAGCAGCGCCTCGCCTTCCACGGCGCCCTCCACGCCCTCGCGCTCGAAGCGCAGGCGCTTCACTGGGCCCTGGGCCTCGACGCGGGTGGCCCGGGCCCCGAGGTGCAGCGAGATGCCCTCGGCCTCGAAGCGCCGGGCGAGCACTTCGCCCACCTCCGGGTCCTCCTTGGGCAGCAGGCGCGCGTCCTGGCTGACGAGCGCCACCCGGGCCCCGAGTCGCTGGAAGGCCTGGGCCAGCTCGCACCCGATGGGGCCTCCGCCGAGCACCACCAGCCGAGGGGGCAGCGCGGTGAGGGTGAAGACGCTCTCGTGGGTGAGGTAGCCCACCTCGGCGAGCCCCGGGACCTCCGGCACGCTGGGGCGGCCTCCGGTGGCGATGAGGGCGCGCGAGAAGGTGAGTCGCTGGCCGGCCACCTCCACCGCATCGGGCGCGACAAAGCGGCCCTCTCCGAGGAACACGTCCACGCCCAGGCCGCGGAAGCGCTCGGCCGAGTCGTGGGGCGCGATGCCCGCGCGCAGCGAGCGCACCCGCTCCATCACCCGCGCGAAGTCCACGCGGGGCTCGCTGGCCTCCACCCCGTAGGAGCCCGCGCCGCGCACGGTGGCGGCCACGCGCGCCGAGGCGAGGAGGGCCTTGGAGGGCACGCAGCCGAAGTTGAGGCAGTCGCCGCCCATGAGGCGCCGCTCGAGGAGGGCCACCTTCCCACCGAGCCCGGCCGCGCCCGCGGCGGCCACGAGGCCCGCGGTGCCGGCGCCGATGACGACGAGGTTGTAGCGCCCCGAGGGCGTGGGGTTCTTCCAGTCCGCTGGGTGGGTGAGGGCGGTAAGGGCGGCGTCGTGCGCGTCACCGTCGAGCAGGGGCGGGGCGTTCACGTCGGGGTCTCCTTCAGGGTGGCGTCCAGGGCCCGGCGCGCGAGGCGGGTGACGTACACGGTGACGAGGACGGTGGCGAGCAGCCCGCCCCAGAAGAGGAGCTGCCCGGAGAGGCCGGCGTCGGGGCGCTCGCCGCGCGAGAGCTGGGCGAGGCTCGTCACCAGGGAGCCCAGGTACACGTAGAGCACCGTGCCGGGCAGCATTCCGAGGAAGGTCGCGAGCACGTAGTCCCTCGGGCGGACGCGGGTGAGCCCCAGGGCGTAGTTGAGCAGGTTGAAGGGGAAGAGGGGCGAGAGGCGCAGCAGCAACACCACCTTGAAGCCCTGCGCGGCCACGGCGGCGTCCACGGCGGAGAACCTCGGCTGGCCCGCGAGGCGACGGCTCACCTGTTCGCGCAGCGCCGTGCGCCCGAGCAGGAAGGCGGCCAGCGCTCCGAGGTTGCTCGCCACCACCACCAGCAGCGAGCCGTGGACGGGCCCATAGGCGAAGCCCGCGCCCAGCGTCAGCACCGAGGCGGGCAGCACCAGCACCGTCGCCACCACGTACAGGACGACGTACAGCACCGAGCCCACCATCCCCGTGTCGCGGATGCGCTCGACGAGCGTCAGCAACCACGTGTTGACGGGCAGCAGCTTGAAGGCGAGCACCAGCGCCGCCACCACCGCCACGCCTGCCATGCCTCGACCGATGCCGCGTGCCATGCCCCTTGTCCTAACAGGCTCGATGCCTGGAGTCCCTGGTGGTTTCTCGGAAGGCCGCGCCGTAGAAGGGAGGCTCCATGTCGCTCCAGAAAATCACCGTCCCCCGCGAGGCCGCTGGCGATCGGCTCGACAAGTACCTCTCGGCGCACGTGCCCGGGCTCTCGCTGGAGCGGGCGCGGGTGCTCATCGAGCAGGGACTCGTGCGCATCCGAGGCAAGAAGTGCCAGCCCACGCGCAAGCTCTGGGGAGGGGAGGAGATCGAGCTCGACCGCCCGGCACCGCGCGCTCCACCGCGCGCCCAGGTGAGGCGCTCCATCGAGGGCCCCGAGCTGCCCGTGCTCCACGACGACGCGTCCATGGTCATCGTGAACAAGCCGCCGGACCTGGTGGTGGAGCCCTCGGGGAATGTGCCCTCGGTGGTGGACCTGCTGGCGGCGCGGCTGCCTCCGTTCGACGTGGAGGGCCTCGCGCAGCCCGGCGTGGTGCACCGGCTGGATCGGGAGACGAGCGGCTGTCTCGCGTTCGCACGCACGGACGAGGCCGTCGCGGCGCTCGACCGGGCGTTCCAGGAGAAGCGCG
>NZ_DASVSO010000128.1:0-32559 GCF_036388035.1 Archangium sp. | reverse complement strand
CCTTACCTCGGAGGCCAGTCTTTGGCTCCTTGGTATGCATCAAGTTGCCACCGGCGCGGGAGGGATGCCGTGAGGAGCTTCACAGCGACCGAGTGAACCGCCGCACAGAGGTGGTGGGCTTGCCCCCGTTACGTGCCTCTCCCGTAGTTTGTGTGAATCCGGGGTGCATGCGAACAGTTGCCAGAGTGAAGCTCGCTCGCTCGCTCGCTCGCCGCACCTGAACCCAAAAAACCGGGGCAGGCTCAGTGGCACGCATGAACTAGCTTCGGGACCCACACCTCAGGGGATAGAGTAATATAGAGTAATCCTGATGACTTCCTGCGGCTTGAAGCGAGAAGGCTGGTGGATGCTGATGGTGGTGCTCTGCTGTGCCACGAGCGCGGCGGCCAACGAGGCCAGCGCAGATGCGCGGTTGGAGGAGGCGCAGACGGCGTTTGAGGAGGCGGCCGGGCTAGAGAAGGAGGGCAAGTACGCAGAGGCCATTGCGAAGGGAGAACAAGCCCTGGCGCTCAGGGAAGCGGTGCTGGGCAGCACCCACCTGGAGGTGGCTGCTTGCCTCAACCAGGTGGGCAACCTCCATCGCAAGCAGGGAAACCATGGCCGCTCAGAGCCGCTGCTCCAGCGCGCTCTGGCCCTTCGGCAAGATGCCCTGGGGGAGCATCCCCTTGTCGCCGAGTCGCTCCGCAACCTCTCCACCCTCTACTGGGTCCAGACGTTGTATGACCGGGCAGAGCAGTACTGTCAGCGGGCGCTGGCCATTCGAGAGGCCACGCTTGGTAAGCACCACCCCGACGTCGCCGACTCGCTCAACAACCTCGCAAACATCTACAGTGCCCAGGGATTGTATGCCCAGGCCAAGCCGCTCCATCAGCGCGCGCTGGCCATTTGGGAGGCAGTCCTTGGCAAGAACCATCCCCAGGTCGCCTACTCGCTCAACAACCTCGGGGCGATCTACAAGGATCAGGGATTGTATGCCCAGGCCGAGCAGTTCCATCAGCGCGCGTTGGCCATTCGGGAGGCGACCCTCGGCAAGAACCATCCCCACGTTGCCGACTCGCTCAACAACCTCGGGGCGATCTACAAGGACCAGGGATTGTATGCCCAGGCCGAGCAGTTCCATGAGCGCGCGCTGGTCATTCGGGAGGCGACCCTCGGCAAGAGCCATCCCCACGTTGCCGACTCGCTCATCAGCCTCGGAGTAATCTACAAGTACCAAGGGTTGTACGGTCAGGCCGAACCGCTCTATCAGCGCGCGCTCGCCATTAAGGAAGCGGCCCTCGGCCAGCAGCACCGGGATGTCGCCATAACGCTCAACAACCTCGCCAGCCTCTATTTGGAGCAGGGGTTGTACAGCCGGGCCGAGCCTCTGTTTGAGCGCGCGCTCGCCATTTTTGAAGCGACCTTCGGCCAGCAGCACCGGGATGTCGCCATAACGCTCAACAACCTCGCCACCCTCTACAAGGAGCAGGGGTTGTACAGCCGGGCCGAGCCTTTGTATGAGCGCGCGCTGGCCATTTGGGAAGCGGCCTTCGGCAAGCAACACCCTCTTGTCGCCCACTCGCTCAACGGACTCGCCAACCTCTACTTGGAGCAGGGTTTGTACAGCCGAGCCGAGCCTCTGTTTGAGCGCGCGCTTGGCATTCGAGAAACAGCCCTCGGCAAGCAACACCCTCTCGTCGCGGAATCGCTCAAAGGCCTCGCCCTACTCCGCCTCGCCCAGAAGCAACGTGCCCAGGCCCTCCCTCTCCTCTCGCGCGCCTTCAGCATCTCCGAGCGACGCCTGCGCCGGGAGGGACTCGACTTCTCCGAGTCGCGCTTGGCGAGCTTCCTGCAACTTCTCCGCTCCGAGGAGGAAGTCCTCTACTCCCTGCTGCGCGCGTACCCGGGCGATGCCCGCGTCCGCCAGCTGGCCCTCTCCTCCGTCCTGCTGCGCAAGGGTCGCTCCGTCGAGGAGACCGCCAACACCTCCCGCACCATCTACCTCGGCCTGGGTGAGGAGGACCGGAGCACCTTCGAACGGCTGCAGGGCCTGCGCACCCAATTGGCCGCGCTCTCGCACCAGGGCCCCGGCTCCCTCTCCCCCGCTGACTACCAGCAGCGCCTCAAGTCCCTGGCCGAGCAGGGCGACGCCCTGGAAACCCAGCTCGCCAAGCACTCCGCCCCCCTGCGCGCCCTCACCGCGCTCCCTGGCCCCGACCAAATCGTCGAGCGCGTCGCCGCCTCCCTTCCCAAAGACAGCGCCCTCGTCGAGTTCGTCGCCTACAACGACAGCCCACCAGTGCCCAGGCCTGGCACGCCCCAGTCCCAACTCCCCGGCGAACTTCGCTACCTGGCCCTTGTCCTCCTTCCCAACGCCACCCTCCGCACCGTCGACCTCGGACCCGCGCCTGCCATCGACCAGGCCGCCTCCACCTTCCGAGATGCACTGGCCAGCGGCGATGCCGCCTGGCAGCGCCCCGCACAGGCCCTGTACTCCCTGGCCTTCCAGCCCCTGCGGCCTCTGCTCGGCAACGTCCGCCGCCTCTTCCTCGCCCCGGATGGCCAGCTCAACCTCGTGCCCTTCGCCGCCCTCCATGACGGCAAGGGCCCGCTGGTGGACTCCTTCGACTTCACCTACCTCACCTCCGGCAAGGACCTGGTGCCCCGTCCCCAGGACATTCCTCTCTCCCGCTCCCTCGTCGTCCTGGCCGACCCGGACTTTGGCGCCTCACCCTCCTCGGCTCCCGACGCACAGCGACAGCAGCCTGAATCACGGGCCCAGCGCTCCTCCACCGAGCGTTTCTTCTCCACCCTCCGGGCCGACCTCGCCGAGCGCACCTGGGTGCCCCTGCCTGGCACCCGCCAGGAAGCCGAAGCCATCCAACGGCTGCTCCCCCAGGCCCAGCTCCTCCTCGGCGCGGAGGCCACCAAGCAGCGGCTGCTCGAGCTGTCGGCGCCCGGCGTCCTGCACATCGCCACCCACGGCTTCTTCCTCGAGGACTCCGTCACGCCCGAGGGCTCTCGCGCCGTCGGCAGCTTCGGCGCCCTCTCCGGCGCCCCCGCCACCCAGCACCTGCCCGACCCGCTGTTGCGCTCCGGCCTCGTCCTCTCCGGGGCGGCCGCCCAACAGCCCCACTCCCCTGACGGCTCCCTCGTCACCGCGCTGGAGTTGGCGGGCCTGGACCTCTGGGGCACCGAACTCGTCGTCCTCTCCGCATGCGAGACGGGGCGCGGGGACATCAAGCTGGGCCAGGGCGTCTATGGCCTGCGCCGCGCCCTCCTCTCCGCGGGTGCCGAGACGGTGGTGAGCAGCCTGTGGAAGGTCAATGACGATACCACCCGCCAGCTCATGCAGGGCTACTACCGGCACCTGCTGGCCGGCGAGCCCCGCGTCTCGGCCCTGCGCGCCGCCATGCTGGAGTTGCGCCAGGCCCACCCCCACCCCTCCGCCTGGGCCCCCTTCATCGCCCTGGGGCGCGATGCGCCTCTTCGCTCTCTCGCTCCACTCCCCAAGTGACCCTCTCGCTTCCCGCTGGGGCCGCGGCGACCGAGTGCCGCTCATCGGGCGTGACGTCCTCACGGGAGTGCGCGTCCGTGCGCCCTCCGCCCCTCGGCCCTGACTGCCAGGAGTTCCCGGGCGGGCCCGTGCCGAGCTGGTACGAATTCGTGCATAGCCCGCTGAGTGCCTGTGTCTAGCGGAACAGAGGGCAGGGCGCTGGCCTGACGCCACCGTCCCGCCGCTGGAGGAATGCCATGAAGACCGTGATGGGAAAGTCCGTACTCGCCGGGTTGTGCCTCGTCCTCGCCGCGCCGGCGTTCGCCGGCGAGCCGAGCGCCGCCACCCCGCGGAAGTCGAGTCCGGGGCAGGCGGTGGCCCCAGCGACGGAGGCCGAGCGGTATGCGCTGCGTTGCCAGGGCCGCGCACCCAACCGGGACGTGTGGCCCCAGGGCACGATGCTGTGGGGCACGCGGCGGGGGTGGGGAGACCGGCAGGAGCCCGACGAGCGGCGCGGCGTGCTCGTCTCGGTGGACCTGCTCCCGGTGAAGCCAGCGGCCTCCGAGGTGTCGTCGCTGAAGCTGGAGGGGGGGCGGCTGGTGGCCATGCCCGAGGCGTCCAGGAGTCTGGTGGGGACGGTGCTGCGGGGCACGTCGAGCGAAGGCAAGCCGGTGGAGGTGGCGGTGTGCGGAGCGGAGTCCTCGCCAGGAGACGCGGAGCTGGTGTGGTACCGGCTCGAGGCGTGGAATCAGCGGGCCCAGCGGTGGGAGAACCCGTGCGTGGCCACCAACACGGTCCCCGACCCGAGGGCCCTGGCGGTGGGCGGAGTGTGGGACGCGAGCGGGGCGCACCAGGCCGTGGAGGGCAAGTTCACCCTGGCGTGTGAGAATGGCGCCATCACCAAGTGCATCCGCTGGGGCTACAAGCCGTGGGCGAGCCACAACGGGCAGTCGCTGGCCGAGCTGCATCAGGCGTGCACACGCATGGCGCGCGCGGACTACTGCGGCAATGGGCAGAGCCATACGAGCCAGGACACGCCCATCGACATGTATGACAGGCTGGGGGTGCTCGCGCCCACGACGCAGCGCTCGGCGGCGTGGGACCCGGAGCGCGCCTCGTTCGAAGCGGCGTGGGCCGCCGACGGAGCCACCTGCCTGTCACGCACGCGGGACCGGCGCGCGCTGGAGACGGTCATGCAGGAGTGCCCCGGACGTTTCCAGAAGGGCCCGGCGGTGGAGCTGGGGGACGGGGACCGCTGCACGGTTCGGCGCGTGGGGGCGAGCCCCGGGGCGGCGCTGCTGCGCAACCGGGTGTACTGAGCCAGACGCCCTCCTCCCCTCCGGTGATGATTGAGTTCGGGACCGAGCCCGTGGAAGGCACCGGCGAGGTCACTGTGTGGCTACGGGGCTCAGCCCTCGCTGCCGTAGGGGCGGGTGATCACTTCGAGCCAGTGCCCGTTGGGATCGGGGAAGTAGAAGCCGCGCCCGCCCCAGTGGCGGTTGATCTCGCCAGCGCCCGCCCCCGTGGGTTCTGCGTAGATGGGCAGGCCGCGCGCCTTCACGCGGGCGAGGACCTCGTCGAACTCGGCCTCGCTGATGAGGAAGGCGTAGTGCTGCGGGGTGATGGCGGTCGGGGTGTGGATGTAGTCGAGGCTCACGCCGTTCGCCAAGGCCACGACCTCGAAGTGGCCAAAGCGGACCGGCGCGGGGAGTCCGAGGATCTCGGCCAGGAACGTGGCGGAGGCGTGGGGATCCTGAGCAGCCACGATGGTGTGGTTGAGCTGGACGGGCATGGGCCTCAGTCTGCCGCCAGCAGGGGTCCAACGAGCAACCCCTCCGCCGTCTGGGGCTCCCCGAGACTCTGGTGCTGCCCGGTTCCGCTGTAGGGGTACACCAGGAACAGCGAGGAGGCGCGAGTCTCCACCTGGAGGCCAAGACCGGTCTCGCTTCCGGATTCGAGCGTGGTGACGAGTGCGATCGCCCCGACATCGCCCGCGCCAATGCAGCGCTCGAGATGCGCGATGGTGGCATCGAGCAACTCGTCCCATGAGGCGCGTGGCAGTTGGTCCCGAGGAAAACAGGTTCTTGGATTGTCGCCCGCCGGGTCGAGGGTCAGCCCGAACGGGAGCACGGAGCCGTGCTTGCGGAGCAGGAGCAGACCCGCTTCTTTCGCCACGTGCAGCGCCTTCTCCAGCAACTCCTCGTCGTTCCTCATCCAGGAACGATGCCTTCGAGTCACCTCGGGGCGCCATCGAGAAGTACATCGTTTATCGGCTCAGGAGCGCCATGCACTAGACGGGCCCGTGCCAATGCTAATGCCGCCCCAACTCCCTGTCCCAGGCAGCCAACTGCACGGCCACCGTGTATTTGTAAGCGCTGGAGAAATCCTCGAAGTCCTCCAGGGGAAGCGCGCGGAGGCGCTCGCGCAAGAAGTCCGGGTCGCTGAGCACCTCGTGGTGCTTCAAGTCGGTATCTCCCTCCACCAGGACAGGAATCACCCGGAGCACGGCCTCCAGGCAATCCTCTCGGGTAGCGCGAGACATGCGCTCCACCGTCAGGGCCAGGTGCTCGCGGACCGAGGCAGGGCCTCCGGGGCACCAGGCCTCCAGGGTCTTTCGGTAGATGTCCTCCATGAGCTCTTCCAGCGTGTACTTCTTCCCGAACCAGAACGCATAGCGAGGGCCCTGGAGCACGTCCCAGAAGCGGAGCACCGAGGCGAGCCGGTTCGCCATGCGCTCCGCGCTCCGCAGCGGCGGCGGAGACACGGCATGGTAGAGGGCCCCCCACGGAGTGCTCAGGCAGAAGGACTCGAAGGCATTTTCCGTTCGTTGACGCTCCTCCTTCGGGACGCATTCGTCCAAGCTGGAGAAGACGCTGAGGAGCAGGTGCACCCGCCAGCGCGGGCGGGCCCAGTCGAAATCTTCGGCCCCCGAGTGCATCACCAGCACCTCGCCGGACGGCACCTGGCGCATCTGCCGGGGCTGGGGAAAGGTACCGGTCTCGAGGTACTCCCGGGCCCACGAGTGGCCCTCGGCCCTCACCTTGCGGAGGATGGCGGCGGTGGTGCCGTAGAGCCACGCTGGAAACTCGAGCACCGGGGACTGTTCCGGGGTCATAGCCTTTCGCCCTAACACCGTGGCCAGGTGCTCCTCAAGCACCAGACACTTCGCTCGCTCCGAAGGCCGCAGTCGCCTCCCGCCCGTTCAGCGACAGTCCCCAGGCAGGTAGACTTGGCCCTGGAAGCCCTTGGGACGTTCGCCCCCTTCATAGGCAGCCCGGATCGCCTGCTCGGCCAACTCACCGCGCTGTTCTATTTCTTCCTTGGGCAACTCCTCTTCCTTCTGGGCCGCCCGCTCCTTCCAGGAAGCCTGGGGCTGCTTGCGCCGGTAGCTCCAACGGTACAGAGTCACTCCGGGCTCTGGCGTGCGCCAGGACAACTGCCAGAGTGCTCCTCCATTCTCGAATTCGAGGAAGAGCGACCCCTCGAAGCCGGTACCTCCCACGAGCTTCTTGTCAGGCTCAACGGCCTCATTGAGCGCCGCCAGGTAGCGCCCCGCCTGTTCTCTCGCTTCCCTGCGCGACTCCTCATTGTCCGGCTTGAGTTCGAACAGCGTGAGGAGGCGGGTATCGGTGATGTCCGGGCGCAAGCGCCTCACGACCTCCGAAAGACGCTCGGGGTCCCCCAACCTCCCCTCCTTCACAATGTCGACGAGGCTGACGGTGTCGAGGAAGACGACGCTGAGGGGATGCTGTGCACGGTACGCTCTGCCAATGGCGTAATGTGCGGCTCGGCCAAGAAAAGCGCCCCAGGGCTCCCTGGAGCCCGGCTTACGGCCAGGGAGCGAGAAGGAGGGCGGCTCCGCCTGGGCACCGAGGGCCGCTATGAGCACCAGGAGAAAACCCGCCAGCCTCAAGGTGCTCCTTTTCATGTGCAACCTGCTCCTCCCGGTGCGGTGTAAGGCTGGGGAGGGAACCATGAGGGGCTCACATGCAAATGACGACCGTGGGCCTCATCGAGGGGCGGGCTACACGTAGCCGAAGCGGCGGCGCAGGAACCACTCGGCGCCCAGCAGGCCCACCAGCGCCAGCAGGTAGTACCACCGGTCCCACAGCGGCTTGTCCTTCGCCCGGCCCACCTCCACCACCGGCGGGTCCAGCAGCGGCACGTCATCCGGCAGCCCATCCATCGGCAGCCGGTACGCCTTGCCTCCGGTGTACTTGGCGATCTGCTCCATCAGCGCCGGCCGCACCGAGGCGTCCGACAGCTCCGGGCCCACCGCGCGCACCGCTACCGCGTCCTCGCCCTTGCCCAGGTCCGTCTCGCCCTTCTTCGCCGTGGCCACCAGCTTGTACGGGCCCGGTGCCGGCGGAGCGAACTCCAGCCGCACCACGCCGTCCGGCCCCGTCTGCCCCACCTGCTGCGCCACCGGCTTCTGCGTGTCCACCGACACCAGCTCCACCCTCACCTGCGCGTCCTGCGCCGGCTGGTAGTCCGACGTCCTCGACGACACCACCACGCCCACCGGCTTGCCCGGCTCCACCGACGGAGGATCCGCCGTCACGTTCAGCGTCGTCAGGTCCGGGTCTCGCACCAACCAGCGCAGCGCGTTGCCCCAGAACCGGTCGTAGGTGCGGCTGGGCGAGCCCTGCTTGTGCGCCGTGAAGGCCCAGTACCAGCTCGCGTCCGTGGCCAGCACCATCGAGCGGCCCCGGCCGTAGTCCCACACCGCCACCAGCGGCGAGTTCTTCCCGTCCACCGTCATGTGCGGGTGGTCCATCAGCACCGTCGCCCCCGGCTTCGCCCGGGTCTGGTTCGCGCCCGGAATCGCCGGCAGCTCCGCCCACGCCGCCTCCGTGCTCGCCCCTCCCGACACCATCGCCGTCACCGGGTGGCGCATCCCCTCGGGCGTCAGGCGCGCCTTGAAGGACTCGGCGTTGGCCGGGCCCGCGCCCTCCACGGGCAGCGCCTCGAACAGCGTGGGCATGCTCGCGCGGCCCTCGCCCAGCACGGCGTCCCCGCCAATGAGCACCAGCGCTCCACCGTTGTGGACGTAGCGCTCCAGGTTGCGCTCGTACTGCGCGATGGAGAGCGACTGGTCCGCGTAGCCGAAGTTCTGGAAGATGACGACGTCGAAGGTGTCCAGCTTCGTGTCGAAGATCTCCTCCATCGGGAAGGGAATGAGCGACAGCTCGCGCTCCTGGCTCACCACGCCCGGGTCATCCGACATGGTCCGCAGGATGTAGAAGGACACCATGTCCACGTTGGCGTCCTGGCGCAGCAGGCCGCGCAGGTAGCGCTCGTCCCACGAGGGCCGGCCCACCACCAGCAGCACGCGCACGCGGTCGCGAATCACCTTCAGCACGAAGGAGCGGGTGTTGTTGTCCCCCACCGCCTCGTCCGGGAAGACGGGCATGCTCACCGTGTAGACGAAGCGTCCCGTCTGGTCCGGCGTGAAGGTGAAGCCCACCGGCTTCACGTCGTCCGAGGACTCGAAGCGCACGGACTTGCTCGCCACCATCTTGCCTTCCTGCTTCAGCACCACCGGCACGTCCTGGCCCGAGAAGCCCCGGCCGTGCACCTCCACCTCCACGGTGATGGAGTTGCGCACGAAGGCGAAGTCATCCACCTTCACCCGCTCGACGGCCAGGTCCTTCAGCGCCTCCTTGCCCACGAGGAAGGTGGACACCGGCACGTCCAGGTCCGCCAGCGCCGCGCGTGCCCGGCCCACCGCCCCGCCCGCCAGCTCCACGTTGTCCGCGCCGTCACTCACCAGCAGGATGCCGCCCAGCTTCTTCGTGCCCTGCGCCCCCGCGCCCGCCGAGCGCAGCGCCGACAGCAGGTCCGAGGTGCCCGCCCGCGCCGGCTCCTTCGCCAGCGCCTCGGCCGTGGTGGGCGACAGCTCCGGGTCGAAGCCGTACACCTCCACCGTGTAGCGGTCCTGCAGCGCCGCCAGCCCCGGCATGGCCTTCTCCAGGAAGGCGGCCACCTGCGCCGAGCGCGTCATGCCCCCCGGCTCCACCGGGAAGTTCATGGAAGCCGAGCGGTCCACCAGCACCGCCAGCCGGTTCTTCATCCGCGCCACCTGGAGGTTGCGGATGCCCGGCTCGAGCAGGAAGAAGAGCGCCGCCAGCCCCGCGCCCGCGCGCAGCACCCACAGCGGCCAGCGCCGCCAGCGGGAGGGCTCGCGCCGCACGCCCCACGCCGCCAGTCCCACGCCGAGCGCCAGGCCCACGCCCAGCAGCACCAGCGCCCACACGGGCAGCGGCGAGAGGCTGACGAGCTTCCAGGCATTGAAGGGGGTGGTGTCCATGAAGGGGGCGCGGGCCTCGGGTCAGCGACGCTTGTTGAGGATGAGCGGCAGGTGGACGGCGTCGTCCTTGTAGTCCAGGCAGAGGGCGTACATGCAGAGGTTCACCCCGAGCCGGATGGCCAGCTCGCGCTGGGGCTCGCCGCCCGGGGAGACGTCGAACTCGTAGTCGCCCGTCTCGCTCCGGCTCCACGCGCCCGCCACGTCATTCTGCGAGTACATCACCGCCGCGCGCTTGCCGAGGTTGGCCGCCAGCAACTGTGGCTTGTTGAGCAACCGGCCCGGCGCGGAGTCCAGCAGGAAGAAGCTCTTGAAGACGACGTGGGTGGAGGGCACCGCCGCCAGCGGGCTCTGCGGCAGCACGCGCGCCATCTCGCGGCGGAAGCTGGCGTCGAAGCCCTCCCCGTCGCTGCCGTCGTTGGCGTCCGCCAGGAGGAAGCCACCAAAGGTGAGGTAGCGCCGGAGGTTCTCCACCTCCGCGTCGCTGAAGGGCGGAAAGCCCCCGTCCCCGCCCAGGTAGAGGAAGGGGTACTCGAAGAGGTCCGGGCTGGAGAGGGCGAAGGGGCGAGCGTCCGGCACCACCTCCACCGAGGTGCGCCGCTGGAGCTCCCACGCAATGCGTCGGAGTCCGGACAGCCGGGTGTCCCAGCGGCCGCCGTGCCGGGCCACCGCGGGGATGAAGCGGCTCTTCTCTCCAAAGGCGGACGCACGTCCAGCCAGCAGCGGGACGAGCGCCGAGCTGCCGAGCAAGAGGTGTCGACGGCTGAGGGGGCGCGGGGGCATGGGGGTTCTATATACCGTCGACGCGCCCTTGCATTCCCCGCTATAGAGGTCCCCCATGGCGAAAGGCGGACAGACGCCGAAAGACCCTGCCTCCCCCCGGATGCAGGCGGCGTGGAAGCTCAAGGACTCGGGGGACGTGGTCGCGGCGCGCCGTGAGGCCGAACGCATCCTGGCGGACAATCCCAGCCCGGACGACAAGGCCCAGGCCGAGGAGTTGCTGCGCCGAGGCGTCACCCCCCCCGTCCTCTACAGCTTCGCGGCCCTGGCCGCCTTCATCCTCGTGCTGCTCGTGGTGCTCGCCGCCACGCGCTACTAGGGGCTCGTCGTGGAAGCGTACCTCCAGGCCCTCAAGGCCTACCAGACCTTCAATCCCTCCGGCTGGGTGGCCATCTACCGGCTGCTCCCCATGTGGGCCGGCCTCGTGTCCTGCGCGGTGGGGCTCACCCTGCTGCTCTTCGGCGGCGGGCGACTCTTCCGCTTGATCGCCGGCCCCATGGGCGCGCTCATCGGCCTGGGCTGGACGGGCATGCTGACGGCGAAGCTCGGCCTCCCCCTGGACCCTCGCCTGCCCACGGCCGCCGCCGCGCTGCTCGCGCTGGTGGGCTTCCTCTTCCCCCCGGCCGTCATCTACGTCGGCGTGGGCGTCCCCGTGGGGCTGCTCGGCGGGGAGATCGCCGGGCCCTCCGACTATCTGATCGGCTTCGTCCCGGGCTTCATCCTCGGGGGCGTGGTGGCGGTGGTGCTGCACCGGCCGGTGTCGGCCATCCTCGCCTCCGCCCTGGGCGCATGGCTGCTCGTCATCGGCGCGCTGGCGGCCCTGCACCCCTTCACCGGCATGGTCACCGCCATGGCCCGCCAGCCCTGGGGACTCATCATCGCCGCTGGCCTGTTCGCACTGGCGGGCAGCGTCTACCAGATCGCCGTCCGACCCTCGCCCGAGGAGGCCGAGCGTCAGCAGGCCGAGCGTCAGCGGTTGAAGGAGCGGAAGGCCGAGCAGCGGGCGTTGGAGAAGCGCTGGGGCGCCTGACGGGGCGACGACCAGGCAGAGCGTCAACCTTTACCTCCACGGGGGCCGCGCATACAGTCCGCGCCCCCCTCCACCCCCCGGGGACGAGCGACAGCAATGGGCCAGGCCAAACGCAAGGAGAAGAACCCCGAGGCGAAGGAGCCCCAGCGCCCCGAAGCGGAGGGCCCTCCCTCGGAGCTGGCGGCCTCGGAGCCCTGGAGCAAGCCCGCGGGGATGTCTCCCCGGGGCTGGGCGGTGCTCGCCGCCGTCATCCTCTTCATCCAGTTCCCGCTCATCCACTACGCCCTCCTCCGGGGCGAGGCGGACACCACCACCACCGTGCCCTACAGCCAGGATTTCTCGGACCCGGCGGTGGTGCAGCGCGACTTCTTCTCCACCGGCGGCCACTGGCGCACGGTGGGCGGGCAGCTCCTGTCGCCCGGCGTGAAGAACAACCCGCTGTGGCTCCAGGCGAAGCTGCCTCGGGACGTGGCCGTCGACTTCGACGTGCGCTCCGAGTCCCCCGAGGGCGACATCAAGGTGGAGCTCTTCGGGGACGGCACGGACCACGCCTCCGGCTACATCTTCATCCATGGCGGGTGGAACAACTCGCTGTCCATCATCGCCCGGCTGGACGAGCACGGGGCCCCGCTGGAGTCGCTCCAGCGACGGGCGGGTGGCAAGGGCCTGGTGGAGACGGGCGTCTTCCAGAAGGACACGCACATGCGCGTGGAGGCCCGCCCCTACCCGGTGCAGATTGGCCGCACCTATCACTGGCGTATCGAGCGCCGGGGCTCGCTGATACGTTGGCTCATCGACGGCAAGCCGTTCATGCAGTTCGATGACCCCCTCCCCCTCGAGGGAGCGGGTCATGACCGCTTCGGGTTCTCCAGCTGGGAGGCCCAGCTCTTCTTCGACAACCTGAAGATCGAGCCGCTGTGAGTCGGGTACCGGCCAGCGGCGATTCTCAGGGCCAGGGGTAACAACGTGCGCAGAGTCGGAATCTTCGGATGGGGCGTGGTCGCGCCCCGGTCCCGGAACATCGAGTCCTTCGAGAAGAACCTCGCGTCGGCGGAGAGCTGGCTCTCCCCCTTCCAGGGTGGCTTCGGTCCCAACAACTTCCTCGTGGGCCAGCCGGACTTCGACTTCTCCGAGTACAAGCCGTGGATCGACGCGCGCTTCCCCGCCACGCGCTTCGCCCAGCTCGAGAAGAAGATGGGCATGCCCACGAAGATGGCCATCGGCTCCTTCATCCAGGCGCTCGGTCAGAACCCGGGGCTGGAGCAGGAGCTGCAGACGCTGGGGGCTCGCTCCCACGTGTACGTGGGCACTGGCCTGGGCGACCTGCCCACCATCCATGACATCACCCTGCAACTGCACCGGGCCCAGCGCCGGTGGGACCGCTTCTGGGCGGCCCCCGAGCGCAACACCGCCCTGCGCCGCTGGCAGGAGACGCGCGAGCCGCTGCCCGGCATGCCCCCCGAGCCCTCCACGGTGGACGCGGACGCGCTCGACGAGGCCGAGGAGGCTTGGTGGCACTTCTGGGCCAGCCAGTCCCCCGAGCTGCGCGAGTTCCTCGCCGAGCAGAAGGAGATTGAAGGCCTGGGCGTCGAGGGCGGCAACGTGGAGGCCGCCAAGCTGGGCGTCATCAAGGAGAAGCGGACGCGCAACCAGCGCCTGCAGAAGAAGTGGGGCGCCCCCGAGCCGCCGTGGAACGCGGTGCCGTCCGAGATTCTCTGGAACATCCACAACACCCCCGCCTCGCAGATTTCGATGATGGGGAAGCTCACCGGCATGACGTTCGCGCCGGTGGCGGCGTGCTCCTCGTTCGGCTACGGGCTGAAGCTGGCGCTCGACGCCATCCGCCGGGGCGATGCGAAGGCCGTGGTGATGGGCATGGTGGATCCGCCCCCGCACTCGCTCACGGTGGGCGGCTTCTACAACGCACGCGTGGTGAGCGCGGACGGCGCGGTGTCCAAGCCGCTGACGGCCCTGCGCGGCACGCACGTGGCCGGCGGCTCGGTGGTGTGGATCCTCGGTGACCTGGAGCACTTCACCGCCAAGGGCTTCAAGCCGCTGGGCATGGAGCCCGTCACCGTGGGCGTCACCGCGGACGCGGACCACATCATCACGCCCTCGAAGGAGGGCCCCACCGTGGCCATCCACGAGGCCCTGCGGGCCGCGGGCGTGGCGCCGAGCGAGGTGGGAAGCTGGGACCTGCACGCCACCGCCACCCCGGGCGACTACCTGGAGGTGGAGACGCTGCGCGCGGTGCTGCCCGAGACGGTGCTGGTGACGGCGCGCAAGGGCACCTTCGGCCACGGCATGGGCGCTGGCGGTGGCTGGGAGCTGACGGCCCAGTACCTCGGCTATGCCCGGGGCCAGGTGTTCCCCACCCCACTCACCGAGGGCGAGCTCAACAAGGAGATCGGCCGCGTCCACGGCCGCTTCGTCTTCGACCAGGCCGTGGCCGCTCCCCAGGGCTGCGCCGGCAAGCTGTCCATGGGCGTGGGCGGCATCAACGCCTGCGTCATCTCGCGCCCCTGGGACGCGAAGTAGCACCCGAGCGCCGCGCCTGTTCCAGACAGGCGCTGGCGGCCCCCCGGTAGGGTAGGATGTGGCGGGCCGCCCCGGCACGTAGCCGTGGTGCGGGAGCACGAGGGGTCCGTCCGGATGCGAGAGGCGTACGAAGCGGAGCTGGGCATCGCTCTCGCCGAGGGGCTCCTGTCGAAGGAGGACGCGGACGCGTTGCTCGAGGAGGCCCTGCGCCTGGAGCGCGGCCCCCTAGAGCTGCTCCGGAAGCGGGGGCGCATCTCCGAGGAGACGCTCGTCACGCTCCACCGGGAGGCCCGGCACCAGGACGAGGTGGAGGCGGCGCGGGTCGGCGCCCGGCTGGAGGAGGCTCCCACCTTCGTGAAGACCCCCACGGAGACGCCGGAGCGCAGGCCCGAGACCCCGGCCTTCCCGGTGTCCGGCTGGGACCGGTACCAGTGCGTGCGGTTTCTCGGGCAGGGCGGCATGGGGCGGGTCTTCCTCGCCTACGACCCGCGGCTGCGCCGCAACGTGGCCCTCAAGTTCGTCCGCGATGAAGATCCCGACCTCACCCAGCGCTTCATCTCCGAGGCGCGCGCCCAGGCCCGGGTGCGCCACGAGCGCGTGTGCGAGGTGTACGAGGTTGGAGAGGTCCAGGGGAAGACGTACATCGCCATGCAGTACGTGGACGGGCAGCCGCTGAACCTGCTCGCGCACGAGCTCACCCCCGAGCAGAAGGCGATGGCGCTCCGGGATGCCGCCGAGGGCGTCCACGCGGCCCACCGCGCCGGCCTCATCCACCGCGACCTCAAGCCCTCCAACATCCTGGTGGAGCGCACGGTGGACGGCCGCCTCGAGCCCTACGTCATGGACTTCGGGCTGGCGCGCGACTGGAAGGAGGGCGTGACGGCCACGGGCTCGGTGCTGGGCACGCCCCACTACATGGCGCCCGAGCAGGCCCGGGGCGAGGTGGCCCGGTTGGATCGGCGCGCGGACGTCTACAGCCTGGGCGCCACGCTCTACCACCTGCTCACGGGCGTGCCTCCCGTCCCGGGCACCAATGCCCTGGAGGTGCTCAACAACATCTCCAGCGAGGAGCCGCGCCCGCCGCGCTCGTTGGATCCGGACATCCCCCGGGACCTGGAGGCCATCGTCCTCAAGTGCCTGGAGAAGGACCGCTCGGCCCGCTACGACTCGGCGCGCGCCCTGGCCGAGGACCTGGAGCGCTTCCTCGGGGGCGAGCCCGTGCAGGCGCGCTCCGCCGGGCCCTGGTACCGCCTGCGCAAGAAGGCGCGCAAGCACCAGCTGGTGGTGGCCGTGAGCACCATCGCCTTCCTCCTCGTGGCACTCGCCCTCGGGCAGGCCGTCCGCGTCCGGGGCGAGGTGGCGCAGCGCGAGCATCTCGCGCGCCGGTTCACCGAGCAGGTGGAGCACATCGAGGCCCTGGCCCGCTACTCCGGCCTCTCCCGCCTGCACGACACGCGTCCCGACCGGAAGGCCATCCGGGCGCGGATGGCTGAGATCGAAGAGGACATCCGTCAGGCCGGCGCGCTGGCCGCGGGGCCGGGCAACTACGCCCTGGGGCAGGGCTTCCTCGCGCTCGGAGACGAGGCGACGGCCCGGAGCTACTTCGAGAACGCGTGGCGGCAGGGCTTCCGCGAGCCCCGGGTCGCCTATGCGCTGGCGCTCGTGATGGGACACCTCTACCAGCAGCGCCTGCTCGAGGTGGAGCGCATCAAGGAGCCGGAGCTGCGCGAGTCCCGCCGGCACGACATCGAGCGGCGCTACCGGGACCCGGCCCTCGCGTACCTGCGGCAGAGCGAAGGGGCCGAGGCCCCCTCCTCCGGGTACGTGGCGGCGCTCATCGCCTTCTACGAGGACCGGCTCGACGACGCCCTGGCGCAGCTGGACAAGCAGGACGACGGGCTGCCCTGGTCCTTCGAGCTCCCCAAGCTGCGGGGCGACATCCTCCTGGCCCGCGCCACCCGGCACGGCAGGCAGGGCGAGCGGGAGCAGGCCCTCGCCGACTTCGACGCCGGTCGCCAGGCCTATGCCGCGGCCGCCGCCATCGGCGAGAGCGTGCCCACCATCCACTACGCGCTGGCGGAGCTCGAGCACGCCGCGATGCTCCTGGAGCTCTACGGCCAGGGCGACGTCCTGCCCCACTACACCCGGGGGCTGGAGGCCGTGTCCCGCGCGCTCCAGGCCGCGCCCGACCACTATGGCTCCAAGGTGCTGGAGGCGAGCTTCCATCGGCGCCTCGCCGAGTACCGGACGAACCAGGGCGGCGAGGTCGAGCCCCTCCTCGAGAAGGCGATCGCCACCGTGCGGAGCGCGCTGGTGCTCGCCCCGGCGCGCTCGGAAGCCCGGCTGGAGCTGGGGCGCAGCCTCTGGCAGTGGGCGCGCTACCGTCAGGACCGCGGCATGGATCCGCGCGAGCAGCTCCGCCAGGCCATCGAGGCCTTCGAGAGCATCGGACCCGACGACCGCAACTACGAGTTCCACACCCTGCGCGGGCTCGTCTTCCAGGTGTGGGCCAACTACGAGGAGCAGATTGGCGAGGACTCGCTGCCCAACCGCAGCCGGGCCATCGACGCCTACCTCACCGCCATCGGCCTCGACGCGCACCCGGCGGAGGCCTGGCTCAACCTCTGCTTCGAGTACTTCAAGCGGGCCTCCAACCCACGCGCCAGCGATCCGGATGGAGACCTGGAGCAGGCCCGGGCCACGCTCGACAGGGCCCGCGCGCTCAACCCCAAGCGCGTGACGTCCTACTACTACGGCGGGCGGATCCACACGATGATCGCCCAGCGGCAACGGGACCGGGGCGGAGATGCCCGACCCGAGCTGGCCACCGCCCTGGAGCTCTATCGCAAGGGGCTCGCCATCAACGCGGGGCTGTGGATCCTCCACGATGGCGTGGGGCTCATCCTCCTCGAGCAGGCCCGGGAGGCGTGGGACCATGGCGAGGAGCCCTTCCCCCTGCTCGACCAGGCCCAGGCCGCCCTCGCGCAGTCCATCGCCCTGGCCCCCCAGCTCGGCTATTCCTACGAGCATGTGGGCGAGGTGCACTTCTGGCGTGCCTCGTACCAGCGCGCCCGGGGCGTGGATCCACGCGCGAGCCTGCGTGAGGCGATGAAGGCCTACCGGCAATCGCTCGACCGGATGCCGGGCAGTTCCACGAGCTGGGCCTTTCTGGGCAAGGCCCACCGCACACTCGCCGCCTTCGAGCTGGAGCACGGACGGACTCCGCAACAGGAGCTCGCACGGGCCGCCGAGGCCCTCCACACCGCGAGCGAGCGCAACCCCCGCGATGCGGAAGCCTGGCTCCAGCTCGGGGAGTTGCAGGCGCTGGAGGCTCGCTGGCAGCCACGACAGGGACAGGCCCGCGCCGAGAAGTTCGAGGAAGCCGCCCGGTCCTATCAACGGGCGCTCGAGCTGGAGCCCCAGCGGCTGGAAGCCCGCGTCACCTTCGGCCACTTCCGCCGGGCGCAGGCCGCCTGGTTGAAGCAGAGCGGGCAGGACCCTGGCCCGTCCTTGAGACGTGGCCTCGAGCTGGCTCAGGGGGTGCTGGCCGCCAGACCCGAGTGGCCGGAGGCCCGGCTCCTGAGAGCGGACCTGCTCCTGGCCCTGGCGGATGCGGCGACCGACTCGGAACAACAGCGGCGGTGGCGCGGTGAAGCCCTGAACGACATCGACAAGGCACTCGCGCTCAACCCCCACCTCGAGCAGACCTGGAAGAGCCAGCGCCTGCTCGTGCAGCGACTCGTGGGCAGCTCTCCGCCTTCCGCGGCGAAGATGGAATGACCCGGGCCGCTGTCAGGGGCCACTACGGCACCACGGGCAGTTCCGGCATCGTCGGACCCGCGGAGTTCACCTCCGACTCGGTGTCGGTCGACTGGGTGGTGGTGGTGTCGGTGTCCGTGGTGGTCGTCGGCTTCTGGTCCATGAGTATCCCCCTCCGTTGAAAGGCTGCGCCAGCGGGCTTAGCAATCCACGTGCCCACTGCGCAACCCGGGCACCTCCCTCTCGACACGCCGGGGTCCACTCCTCAACCCCGCGTCGACGCCGCTTTCGACGTGTCGAACGACACACTTCGACACGTCGACCGACGTCTTTCGACGCGTCGAGAGCCGTCGACGCTCCGCCGACGCCCCGCTCCACCCGAGGAGAAGGACACTCCCGGGCCTGGGCACGCGCCTTGCTATGGCTTGGGCTCGCCGTACGACATGGCGCTTCGGTGCGCCAGCACCAGGTGCCAGGCAAGAGGGGCTCTTACGAGGAGGCGCGCCGAAGGGGGGGTGCGCGCCGGCTCGCGGATTCGGGGGAATCCAGCGACCTCTCTTCCTGGCGCCGGTGGAGTCCTACGACGCTCCGCGACCCGCTCGTGTAGGGTAGTGGCGTGGCCACCCACCCAGGTGCTCCGGCTCCATGAAAGAGCAAGTGCTCGCCGACGTCTCCACGGCCATCGTCAAGAAGCGGGGCGGCGGAGAGCGGGAGGCCCACCTCGTCCCCGCGCTGACCATCGTCTCGCATCCCGTGACCCGTCGCGTCGGTGAGCGGTTGCTGCTCGAGGCGCTGTCCGCTGGCCGGGAGGTGGCCCTGTCCCGGAGCGCTCCGGACTTCCTGCGGCCCGGCAGTGGCCTGGGGATGCCCCTGGCGGATCCCTTCGTGAGCCGCAAGCCGCTCGTGTTCGCGCCCGCCGGCGAGGGGCGTGTCCGGCTGCGCGTCGACGAGGGCGGCACCCGGGTCATCGCGGGCGAGCCCCTCCAGGGCGTCCGGGAGTTCGGTCCCGAGGAGCTGGCGGCGGGAGTGCCGCTGGAGTTCGCCGAGCGCGTGGTGCTGCTGCTCCACGCCATCCCCTCCGAGC
The DNA here is from genome assembly GCF_036388035.1 of Archangium sp. Taxonomy (GTDB): domain Bacteria; phylum Myxococcota; class Myxococcia; order Myxococcales; family Myxococcaceae; genus Archangium. The sequence continues at coordinate 13,586 of NZ_DASVSO010000128.1, read as the reverse complement.
TGGAGGACACCGCGGACCCGCTGGGCATGGTGGGCGGGAGCGTGGGCATCCGGCGCGTGCGCAAGGACATCGAGCGGGTGGCGGACCTGGACGTCCCGGTGCTCATCCGCGGCGAGACGGGCACGGGCAAGGAGCTGGTGGCGCGAGCCATCCACCAGCACAGCCCGCGCCGGGACAAGCCCTTCATCAGCGTGAACCTGGGCGCCATCCCCAAGGAGCTGGCCGCCGCCGAGCTCTTCGGCGCGCAGAAGGGCGCCTACTCGGGCGCGACGCGGGACCGGGAGGGCTTCTTCCGCGCCGCCCACGGGGGCACCCTCTTCCTCGACGAGGTGGGCGAGGCCCCGCCCGAGGTGCAGGTGATGCTGCTGCGCGTGCTGGAGAACGGGGAGATGTACCCCGTGGGTGCGCAGACGCCGGTCTCCACGGACGTGCGCCTGCTCGCCGCGACGGACGCCAACCTGGAGGAGCAGATCCGCCAGGAGCGCTTCAAGGCGCCGCTGATGCACCGGCTGGCCAGCTACGAGGTCCGCCTGCCCCCGCTGCGGGAGCGCCGCGAGGACATCGGCCCGCTCTTCCACCACTTCGCCCGCGAGCAGCTCGAGGCCATCGGCGAGGCCAACCGCCTCGCGTCCGAGGAGCCCTACGCCGAGCCCTGGCTGCCCGCGCCGCTGGCCTCCCGCCTGGTCCGCTACTCCTGGCCCGGCAACATCCGCCAGCTGCGCAACCTGACGCGGCAGCTCGTGATTGGCAGCCGGGGCCACCCGAGCCTGCGGGTTGATCCACGACTCGAACAGGAGCTGGACGCCGACGCGACCCCACCTTCCGGGCGCCTGGAGCCCACGCCGACGGCTCCTGAAACGAGGGAAGGCAAGGCCGCTCCCCGGCGCAAGCCGTCCGACATCACCGAGCAGGAATTGGTCACCGCCATGAGGGAGAGCGCCTGGGACCTCCAGGCCACCGCGGATCGGCTCGGCATTCCCCGGCCCTCCATCTACGATCTGATCGCCAAGAGCCCGACCATCCGCACCGCGGGGGACCTGAGCGCCGAGGAGATCACACGCTGCTTCCGCGAGTGTGGGGGAGACCTGGATGCCATGGTCCCGCGCCTCGAGGTCTCCAAGCGGGCGCTCAGCCGCCGCATCAAGGAGCTGGGCCTCACCCCGTCGGGCAGCTGAAGCGCGGGCACGACGGCACGCGCTTCCTTTCCGCGCGCCTAGTCGATGCGCACGGTGTCGCCGGAGATGCGCACCTTGTCGAGGGTGATGCCCATCATCTGCCCGAGCAGCTCCTTGGCCAGCTCGCGCGCCGTCTTCATCTGCTCCGGCCGTCCCTTGTCACGCCCCTCGTTGTAGAGGCCGAGGATGAGGGTGCCCGAGAGCACCACCGACTCGTACATCTCCTGCTTCTCCCGGTCGGACATGCGCCGCTCCTTGAGACCCATGGCGATGGCGGCGTTGACCTGCTCCAGCATGCTCTCCTGCTGTGCCTCGGTCAGCTCCTGGCCGTTCTTGAGGGCGTAGTAGGAGGAGATGAAGAGGAAGTTGAAGGCACCGGCGAGGTTGTTCTTCAGCCGCTGCTCATCGTTGTCCTCGAGCAGCTGGTCATACCCCTTGAGCAGCTCCAGGAGCGCGCCCTCCAGCTCCTCGCGAGGCTCCGCGTCGAGGTCCTGGATGCTGGCCGCCACCCGCTTGTGCATGACGGGAGCGCTCACCGGGCGGAACGACGACACCGAGAGCGGCAGCTTCACCGGCTCGAGCGTGGCGCCCGAATGCGCCCCAGCGGCCGTCCCCCGCCACTGCTTCTGGAAGGCCTGCTTGAGGTTGCCGTTGACGAATGAGGTGCTGCTGTACTGCCTGTACGGGTTGGCCTGCGCGCCCGCCTCCCCAGCCGAAGCGAGCAGGACGCAGCCCGCTCCCATGGCCAGGAGCATCCTGGAAATGTTGTTCATGTCCCCCTCCACACTGCTGAAACGAACCGGCTGAAACGAAGTGGTGCCCGGGAGCCAGCCTCCGACTCCAGCCCGCGACCCGGGAAGGCGGAGCATCATCACAGCGGATGCGCCAGAGCAAGCAGCGCGGCGAATGCGCTGGCCACCCACGCCCCGGGTTGCTAGCAGCCTTCCCATGCGCCTCACCCTCCACCGTGGCGTCAGCCTGGCTGTCCTCGCCTCGGCCCGCACCGAAGCGGAGCACCACGAGGACCTGGGTTGCAGCATCCAGGGCCCCACCGCCCGGCCCGTCCGTCAGGCCCACGTCCTCCTCAAGCAGCGGCTCGCGGAGCTGGGGCCGGAGCGCTCCCTGCGCGAGGCGAAGTCCCTCGTGCGCTGGCTGGAGGAGACGCCCCGCTACGCCGCGCTGCGGGAGGGCGACAAGCGGCGCGGCGGGCGGTACCTGCTGCGGCCCGAGGTGCTCTTCCCCGACGCGGCGCGGCACAAACCCCGCGTCCTCCACCTGCGCCAGGAGCAGATGGGGCTCGACTTCCCGGTGAAGGCCCGCGAGTGGCCGGCCCTCGCCGAGCTCTTCGCCTCGCTCGCGCGGGGCGCCACCCGGGCGGAGCTGCGCGCCCTCTCGGCGGTGCCCGCGGTGGGCGAGCTGCTCGCGGACCTGTCGAGCGCGGGCTGGCTGGTCCGTCACGAGGGCCCGGTGGAGGTGCCCGCCCCCGGTGCCCTCTTCGTGGGGCACAACACCGTGCTGGTGGCCAGCTCCCGGGCGCGTGTCCTCGTGGACCCGTACTTCCGCCCCGCCAGCGGCTTCGATTCACGCGACTACCAGCCCATGCAGCCGAGGGACCTCGGCCCGGTGGACGCCGTGGTCATCACCCACTCGCACGGGGACCACTTCCACCTGGGCTCGCTGCTGCAGTTGCCACGCGACACCCGCGTCTTCGTCCCGGCGGTGGAGCGCGAGAGCCTCTTCTCGACCGACTGCGTGCTGCGGCTCGAGCAGCTCGGCTACACCCGCGTCGAGGCCCTGCGCTGGGGCGAGGAGCGGCTCGTGGGCGACATCACCGTGCGCGCCCTCCCCTTCCACGGCGAGCAGCCCACCGACGGCGCGGGCCTCTACCCGGGCCTCTTCAACGAGGGGAACACCTGGCTGGTGCGCACGCCCGACTTCTCCACCGCCTTCTTCGCCGATGCCGGACATGACGTGCGCGGGGACATGCGCACCGTCTGCCGCGCGCTGCGTGAGGAGGCGCCGGTGGACGTGCTCTTCTGCGGCGTGCGGGGCTTCCGCCTCAAGCCCCTCTTCTTCGGCTACACCACGCTGGACGCCTACCTCGTCGACGTGCCCCTGGACGCGCTCGACAGGCCCCAGCAGCTCATGGCCGGGCCGGAGGAGGCCCTGCACTACGGCGAGCTGCTCGGCGCGCGCTACGTGGTGCCCTGCGCCGATGGCGGGGCCCCGTGGTACTGGCGCGAGGGCATGGGCCCCCGCTACCCGGGCTACCCCGGCGAGCCGGTGAGCGGCGCCAGCACCCTGGACGAGAACCCGGACGCGGACCCCTACCCCGAGCGGCTCGAGCAGGTGCGTCGGCAGGTGGGCCACGGGCCCCAGGCCCTGCTGCTGCGCCCCGGCGAGTCCCTGGCCTGGCGAGGCCGCAAGGCGCCGGAAGTCCTCCAGCACCCCGGCTTCGTCTGGCCCTTCGGCGGCATCCCGGCCCGGCGCGGCGCGTGAAGCGGACCGCTCAGTGGCCCTGTGGCTGGGTCTCGAGCGAAGGCCCGAGCTCCCGGAGGGGCTCCTCGGGGAATTGCTTCAGGTTGAGCAGGCCCGCCAGGACGTGCAGCTTCTCGTGCACCGACTCGTTGGTGAACTCGTGGAGGTCCATCAACGACTGGGCGTAGTCCGTGAGCGCGCTCAGCCACTCGTGCAGGCTCTCCGTGCTCGGGGGTTTCGCACGGGCCACCTCGATTCGCGCGTAGGCCTCGTGCAGCCGGTCAGCAGCGTCATCTACATGCGTGGGAAGTGCCATGGTCGCCACCCTCTCTGCTTCACCATGGGACCGCCCCGACGTGCCAGGGTGGGGTTCATGCTGGAGGGCCCGACTGGCACTCCACGAGGCGCTCCTCCCCGACGCTCCGGGGGAGCCCGGCGGCCAGGGCCTCCCGGCGGAATCTCCCGGCCTGGAGCCCCCCTCACCGCAAGCCGGGCCGATGAGCGAGCACACGAGCCCGTGGAAACCGGGGCCTCCATGCACCGGCGTGGAAGCGGACAAATCCTGAACCTCTGTAGCGCGGACCGGAGAAGGGCCGCGACAGCTGAGAAAGGGGGTCGACCATGCGAGGACGTGAGCGCATCTGCAAGAAACACATCAAGCAGGCAGGCTGGAACATCGCGACCGAGGGAGAGCAGGGGCAGGGCTACCACATCGAGCTGCACGGTCCCCGAGGGGAGCAGATGAAGGTGGAGGCCCCGACCAAGGCCCGCGCCTACCGCCATGCGGAGCGGCAGGTGAATGGCTCGGAGCCCGGAATGGCGCTCTGGGCCGCACAGGCCTGAGCCGCCTGGGAGGCAGCCGACCGGGCTGGTCCAACCTGCCCTCGACTGCCCCCGGACCTACCCTACCCGCCAGGACACGAGGGGCGCGTCATGAACGTTCAAGACACCGACAAGCCGCAGGAGGGGCAGGAGAGCAAGCAGGCATCTCCTGAGGAGCAGTCGAGCAAGCCGAGCAAGGCACCGCCTCCGATGCAGGCGGACCAACGTCCGCCCATCGAACGGGGCGCGCATCTGCTGGCGCTGAGCACGCTCAAGAACGCGGAGATTCCCTTCGTGGTGGCGGGCGCCTACGCCCTCCACCTCTACACGGGCATCTACCGCGACACCAAGGATCTGGACCTCTTCCTCAAGCGCGAGCATGTGGAGCGCGCGATGGAGGCCCTGGGAGGCATGGGCTTCCAGACGAAGATGCATGATCCGGTGTGGATCGCGAAGGCCTACGCCAACGATGAGTACTTCGCCGACCTCATCTTCAGCTCGGGCAACGGCGTGGCCATCGTGGACGACTACTGGCTGGAGAACGCCCACCCGGGCGTCATCCACGGGCTGCCCATCCTGGTGGCGCCCCCCGAGGACATCATCTGGTCCAAGGCCTTCGTCTGCGAGCGCGAGCGCTTCGATGGCACGGACATCAACCACCTCATCCTCGCCCGCGGCAAGCAGATGGACTGGAAGCACCTGATGATGCGGTTCGATCCGCACTGGGAGGTGCTGCTGGCCCACCTGACCTTCTACCGCTTCAGCTACCCGGGCCAGCGCGACCACGTGCCCCGCTGGGTCTGGGACGAGCTGCTGGAGCGGGCCCGCAACCAGCACAACGAGCCGGAGAAGAAGAAGCTCTGCCGGGGAATGTTGATCGCCAAGGGACAGTACAGTGTGGACGTCGAGCACTGGGGCTACGCCGACGCCCGCATGGAGGAAGTGTCGACCTTCCGCGATTACAAAAAGGACTGAGGCGCGCGACACGGCCCTTGCTCGCCTGGCAGTCCACCAGCAAGGGGGGACCCTCGGTCCCCTGAACCGAGGCTCCCCCGATGTCCCTCTCCACGCTCTGCCTGCGCTGCGGCCTGTGTTGCGACGGCACCCTCTTCACCCACGTGCCGCTGCAGCGCACCGAGGTGGCGCCCTTGCAGGCGCTCGGGCTGCCGGTGAAGACGCGCGAGGACGGCTCGTCGGTGCTCCCCCAGCGCTGCGCCGCGCTGGAGGGGAGCCGGTGCACCGCCTACGCGGAGCGCCCCGAGGGCTGCCGCCGCTACCACTGCCACCTCTTCTCCGCGCTCGCCGAGGGCGAGGTGTCGCTCGACGAGGCCCTCGCCGTGGTGGAACGGGCGCACGCCCTGCTCGCCTCCGCGGGCGGGGAGCGCGGGCCCGAGGTGGAGGACTACCTCGACCGGCACTTCCGGGGTCGTCACCGGCGCTCCACGGCGCCATAACCCGCGACGCTTCGTAGCGTGGGCGACGGAGCGGCCGGGGAATGATTGGAGCCCCGGGAGGGTGTCGTTAGCCTGACCGGCATGCGCTCCTGGATCTTCTCCGCCGCCGCGGTGCTGTGGTTGTCCTCGTCCGGCTGTAGCCCCTCCTCCACGAAGACACCCGCCGATGCCGGGCAGGACGCGGGACAGGACCCAGGGCAGGACGCGGGACAGGACGCGGGGCCTCGCACCGAGCCTCCCGACGCGGGCCCGAGCACCAGCAACCCGAACCCAAGCCCGAGCCCGCCCGAGGGAGCCAGTGTGCAGGTGACCGTGACGGTCCCCGAGGGCCTGCGCCACCATCCGTTCAACTCGCCTCGCACCCTCACCGTGCCACCCGGCTTCTCGCTCTCCGTCTTCGCGCGCATCCCGGGTGCACGCTTCCTGGCGGTCGCGCCCAACGGGGACGTGCTGGTGTCACAGCCGGACGAGGGGACGGTGAAGCGGGTGCGGCCAAGGCCCGGACAGCTCCCCGAGGTGCTCGACTGGGCCACCGACCTGCGCCGTCCCCATGACCTCGTCTTCCACACCCGAGGGGGCACCACCTGGGTGTACGTGTCCGAGACGCACCGGGTGACGCGCTCGGTCTGGCAGCCGGGCGACACGCAGCGCCGCGATGCCGAGGTGCTGGTGGACGGCCTGCCGGACTCGAGCTCGCCCGAGCTGAAGGGCCGCTACGGGCACGAGTTGAAGAACATCGCGGTGGACTCGACGGGGCGCCTCTACGTCTCCATCGCCTCCACCTGCAACGTGTGCCTGGCGGACACCCAGAGCACGCCCGAGCGCGCCACCATCTACCGCTACGGGCCGGACGGCGGCGCGGGGCAGCTCTTCGCCCGGGGCCTGCGCAACGCGGAGGGCCTCGCCTTCGTGCCTGGCACGGACACCCTCTGGGTGACGGTGAACGCGCGCGACAACATCCCCTATCCGCTCGACGACGGCACCGGCCAGTACGGCAAGGTGCTGGCCCCCTACGTGGACGATCACCCGCCCGAGGCCCTCACCCACGTGCGCGAGGGCGGCCACTACGGCTGGCCCTTCTGCAATCCCAACCCGGACACGTCGAGCAGGCTCGAGCAGATGCCCTTGGATCGCGACTACGACCTCAACCGCGCGGGGAGCGTGGACTGCGGCCGGATGGACCGCTTCGACCAGGGCATCCAGGCGCACTCGGCGCCGCTGGGGCTGTTCTTCCTCAACGGCACGGCCTTCCCCGCGCCCTACAACCCGGGAGTGGTGGTGGCCTACCACGGCTCGTGGAACCGCACGCGGCGCACCGGCTACAAGGTGACGTACTTCTCCTGGGACACGGCGACGGGCCAGCCCTCCACGGAGATGGATCTCGTCACCGGCTGGGTGTCCCCGGATGGCAGGAGCGTGTGGGGCCGCCCGGTGGACGTGGGCGTCTCCGCCGACGGCGGACTGCTCATCAGCGATGACCAGGCGGGAGCGCTGTACCTGCTGCGCAAGCAGTGAGCGCGCGCCAGCTCGGTCCTCGCCTCGCGCAACCAGCGCTTCTCCAGCTCCAGCAAGGCCCGTTGCCGCTCCTCATACGAGGCATTGGCCTCAATCAGCTTCAGCAGCACCTCGTCCTTCTCCTGCCCGCGAGCAAGTCCGCGCGCTCGTGTGGTGCGTTTCATGCTCACGCCCCCGGACAGGGCTTGGAGTTAGCCCTCTGGGTGGGGATTGCTGTTCCTCGCTTCTAGACGACTAGAAGTGATGTATGCCTCCATCCTACACCACTTCTAGACGACTAGAAGCGAGCCGCTTCCGACCGGGGGTCTCCTCTTCAGGGAAAGACGCTGACGATGGACAGTCCAGTGCCGCTGTCCGGCAGGAAGGCGCTTCCGGGCGGGGAATCCGGTCGCTTCACCAGCCCACCGCCAGCGTCCTGCGCGACAGCACAGATGGGCAGGCGGCGGCCGTCCGGCAACTCGGCCTCGTAATACCGGATGACTGCCTCGCTCCCGCCGGTCCAGACCCGTCCGTACAGCCGCGTCCCCACGGGGATGCCCCCCATAGGCCGGACGTCCATGACACCCACCACGGGACCCTCCACGAATCGGGCCGGTTCCTGATCTGTCAGGGAGATATCCGCCACGATGAAGGTGCCATCCCCGGGAGTGAGCCCAAGGCGCGCCATCGTCTCCATGGCCCTCTTCGGGCATTTCTCGGATTCTGGCGTCCCATCTGGCCGGAGCCCGACCCCCGCGCAACCCACGCCCATGCAGGCCAGGGCAACCACGACCAGGGATGAAAACCGTAGATGAATGGACATGCCTGTCTCCTTTGTACGTTTCGGCGCGGGCCCCGCGAACACGACCCGTCACGCGCTCGACGCGCTCAATACATGAGCCGCATCAGTTGTAGCCCCTGTTCGGAATCCTCCCGAGGGCAGAACAGCAGGCGGAAGCTCGCGGTGCTGCTCACCGCGAGCGACTCGGACACGACGACGATGCGACCGCTGCTTCCCGCCGGGATGGTGACGGGGCGCGCGCGAACGGCAAAATCCCTGCGCGCTCCGCTCTTCTCGTCCGTGAACGAGACATCTCGCAGGGACCACGGCACCAACGGATCCAGGTTCTCCAGCAAGACCACAACGGCTGTCCGTCCGCCACCTTTGAAGATCTCGACGTCGGCGCGCACCCGCTTGCTTCGAAATCGGAGCCCATCGACTCGACGAAAGTTGCGGACCATGCGCTCGTCCAGCAGCAGCAGCGCCGCCAGCAGCGCGTCCGGTGAATTCTCCTCCCGTTGGTACCGCTCCAATTCCGTGAGCGCCTCGTCGAGCCTGCGTTGCAGCCCCGTGTTGTCCACCTCCGCCTGTTCGAGCGCGGCGAGCAGCGCGCCCTGGGTGAAGGGGCTGGTGAAGACGTTCACCTGGATGTCCGCCTCCGCCCGGGCCACCGGCGCGAGGCGCAAGGGCAGCACCTTCCCATCCTCGAAGGCCACCAGCAGGGTGACGCCACCCCACCGCTCGACCCCCGCCAGGGGCAAGAGCGTGATGGAGCGGCCCGCCACCCCGAGCGGCTCGAAGCGCGCCTGAGCCCCCTCCTGAAGCTGCGTCCGCACGGGGTCGAGCCCGGCCTCGAACCGCAGCACCGTCGCGGTGTCGGTGGCGATGAGAACCTGCCCCCCAGGGGACTCGGGCCGCCCCGAGAGGACGAGGTTCCTCCGACCAGGGACAGCAGGCTCCCCTCCCCTCGCTTCCACGGTCACCAAGGCGACAGCCACCACCAGCCATCGAGGGACATTTGCGCTCATGTGCTTCTTTCTCTGGCCATCGGATGACTCGAAAGGTAGCATTCCCACCTCACATTTCAGCCACCTTTAAAGTCACGACGACTTCAGAGGTCAAGCCACCTGGAGGAGCACATGAACCGAGAGCAGTTCTTGACGTGGTCGGAGAGTGTCCTGTTGCCCTGCGCCGCGCCCGGCGCCGTTCCCAGTGGAGGGGGCGCCTACCGGAGCATCCGCACCGCCCCGAGGCAGTACCTCGGGGTGGATGTGCTCCAGGATGGCACCCTGCGCGTCTACCTCTACTCCAACAGCACCGCGCTCAAGGAGCGCTGGCTCCGGCTCAAGCTCTGCCTGGAGGGGGATGGCGCTGGCGCTCCGGTGAGCCTCGACTCGCTCCCGCCGGAGGCGCGCCCCCGCCTCTACATGCGCGACAACGGCGAGGAGCAGCGCGGCTTCTTCGGCTTCGAGTGGCGCCGCGGCTCGCGCGACCTCCTCCCCGAGCAGACACCGCTGACCCAGTACGTGGAGTGGCTGCGCGAGGTGGCGCGCAAGGGGTGAAGGTGCGCGGCGCCTCCATCCCGGAGGCCCCTCATCCCTTGGGCATCGCCACGAGGTCGAAGTCCGGGATGTGCTCGCGCATGTACTCCCGCATGCGGTTGATGAGGGCGGCTTCGATTTGCCTCGCCCGCTCGCGGCTCACCCCGTACTTGTCGCCGATGTCCTGCAGCGTCAGCGGCTCGTCGGCGATCAGCCGGTTCTCGAAGATGTAGCGCTCCTTGCCCTCGAGCGCCTTGGCGAACTCCTGGAGCTTTTCTCGGAAGAGCGCCTTGAGCTGCTCGTTGCCCAGCCGCTCCTCCGCGCCCTGCTGCGACGAGGGCAGGAACCGGTCCCCTCGCGTCGCCGAGGAGTCTTCGCCTCCCACCGGAGCGTCCAGCGACACCTCGTCGTGTCCCAGCCGCTGGTCCATCTCCACCACGTCCTGCTCGGTGACGTTGAGGCGCTCGGCCAGCATCTTCGGCGTCACCTCGAAGCCCTGGGCCAGCAACTTCTCCTGCTCCTGGCGCAACTTGAAGAAGAGCTTTCGCTGGGCCTCCGTCGTCCCCAGCTTCACCATCTTCCAGTTGTCCATGATGTAACGAAGGATGTAGGCGCGAATCCACCAGGCCGCGTAGGAGCTGAGCTTCACCCCGCGCTCCGGGTCGTACTTCTTCACCGCCTGCATCAGCCCGATGTTGCCCTCCTGCACCAGGTCCAGCAGGGACAGCGGGTTGCGGTGGTACTCGTGCGCCAGCTTGACCACCAGGCGCAGGTTGGCCGCCACCAGGCGGTAGGCCGCCTTCACGTCCCCCGTGTCCCGGAAGTGCCTGGCCAGTGACACCTCCTCCTCTCGGGAGAGCAGGGGGTGGCGCGTCACCTCGGCCATGTAGGCCTGGAGGGGGTCGGCCCGGGTCAGCCCGGACTCCCCCGCCTTCACCAGGGCGGCTGGGGCCCTCGTGGGGGCCTCCTCCACCTCGGCCTCGACCTCCTCCAGCTCCTCGGGGGCGGGCTCCAGGGCCTCTGGTTCCGGCTCGGCGGATTCCGCCTCCACTGCCTCCGCTTCCTCGGGGGGTGGGGCCGCGGCCGGCCGCTTCGCCCGGGTCCGGGAGCCTGGGCTCCCCGTTTTCTTCCTCCCATTCGCCATGGGGAGTTCCTTATGCAAAGTGAGCCGATTGTTGCCAGAGGGTAATGCAGGGGTTATGCCCCTGCCTGATGAGCGACATTCAAGACCCGGAGCAGCCGGGAACCACTGCCGAAGCGTCGACCCGCCCCGCAGAGTACGTCGCGGATGTCAGCTTCGAAGACCTGAATCTCTCCGAGCCCCTGCGGCGTGCCATCGCCGAGCGCGGCTATACCCACCCCACCCCCGTGCAGGCCAAGGCCTTCGGCCCCGTCATGGCGGGCAAGGACCTCATCGTGCGCAGCAAGACCGGCACGGGCAAGACGGCCGCCTTCGGCCTGCCCCTGCTGGAGAAGATCTCCGCCGAGGACAAGCGGGTGCGCGCCCTCATCCTCTGCCCCACGCGCGAGCTGGCGCTCCAGGTGGCCGAGGAGCTGGCCGCCCTGGGCAAGCACAAGGGCGTGAAGGTGGCGGCCATCTACGGCGGCGCCTCCATGAAGCAGCAGGAGGACGCGCTCGACGAGGGCACTCAAATCATCGTGGGCACGCCCGGCCGGGTGTTCGACCACATCAACCGCGGCAACCTCAAGCTCGAGGGCTGCACCCACGCGGTGCTGGATGAAGCCGACGAGATGCTCAACCAGGGCTTCTACGAGGAGGTGACGCGCATCCTCGACCGTCTTCCCAAGGACCGGCAGGTGCTGCTCTTCAGCGCCACCGTCCCCACGGACATCCAGAACCTGATTGCCCGCTACACCACCAACGCCGAGACGCTGCTGCTCTCCGGCGACGTCTTCACCGTCGAGCACATCCACCACATCCGCTACGACGTGTCGGACGCCTTCCCCAAGCCGCGCAACCTCATCTACGTGCTGGAGGCGGAGGAGCCGCAGAACGCCATCATCTTCTGCAACACGCGGGATGACACGGCGCTGGTGACGGCGGTGCTCAACCGCAACGGCTTCGACGCGGACCTGCTCAACGGGGACCTGCCGCAGAAGGAGCGCGAGCGGGTGATGGGCAAGGTGAAGCGCGGCGAGGTGGCCTTCATGGTGGCCACGGACATCGCGGCGCGCGGCATCGACATCTCCGGCCTCGAGTACGTCATCAACTACTCGCTGCCCGAGGATCCGGCCGTGTACCTGCACCGGGTGGGCCGCACCGGCCGCATCGGCAACAAGGGCACCGCCATCAACCTCTTCTCCGGCCGCGAGCTGGCCACGTACTCCGTGCTGGAGAAGAAGTTCGGCATCAAGTTCGAGCTGCGCGAGATGCCGGCCCCCGAGGAGGCCATGCGCCTGTGGGCCGATCGCCACGTGCGGGAGATCCGCGAGGCCGCCTCCAACTCCATCTTCGAGGGCTTCCTGCCCCTGGCCACCCAGCTCAAGGGCCGGGCGGACGCGGATGACCTCATCGCCTTCCTGCTCAAGTACTTCTTCAGCCACCTGCGCATGGAGAAGGCCCAGGCCGCCGGGGAGCCCGAGCGCACCGAGTCGCAGGAGCGCAAGCCCGAGAGCCGCCGCAAGGAAGGCCGGGAGCGCGAGCGGGAGCGTCCCCGCGACAGGGAGCGCGAGCGGGAGCGTCCTCGGCGCGAGGAGCGTCGCGACACCCGCGCGGAGCCGTCCGGCGAGCGGCGGGAGCGCAGCGACAGGCCGCCCCGTCGTGGTGAGCGCGAGCGCGGCCCCGGAGGGATGGAGGCCGGCCCCGGCGAGGTGAAGCTGTGGATCAACCTGGGCACCGAGGATGGCCTGGGGCCCGGCAGCATCGTCACCGCCCTGGAGGAGGCCGGTGCTCCCGCCAACAAGGTGGTGCGCGCCGACCTCAAGCCGGGCTTCGCCTACGTCTTCATCTCCCAGGAGGACCTGCCCGGCTTCGAGGCCCTCAACGGCAAGCAGTACAAGGACAAGGCGCTGAAGGTGGAGAAGAGCCGGCCGCGCGGCGAGCGCGATCCGAACCGGCCGCCGCCCTCGCCCGACGCCGGCCCCGGCGAGGTGAAGCTGAAGTTCAACCTCGGCACGGATGACGGCCTGGACGACTCGAAGTTCGTCGCCGCCCTGGAGGCCGCTGGCGCTCCCTCGGGCAAGGTGCTCAAGACGGTGCTGCGCGCCGGCTACGGCTACGCCTACGTGGCCGAGGCGGAGGCCGCCGCCTTCGAGGGCCTCACCGGCAAGCAGCACGGCGAGAAGGCACTCAAGGTGGATCGGCACCGGTCCCGCGGCTTCCGCGAGCGTCCGCCACGCGTGGAGCGTCCCGAGCGCGCCGAGACGCCCGAGGTGCCCGGACAGGCGCGCCTGTGGGTGGGCCTCGGCCGCTCCGAGGGACTGGACGAGGCGGCCGTCACCAGCACGCTGGAGACGCTGGGCGCCCCCGCGGGCAAGGTGCAGCGCGTGGAGCTCAAGCCCACCTACGCGTACGTCTTCGTCGCCGACGAGGACGTGGCCGGCTTCGAGGTCCTCAACGGCAAGCAGCACGGCGAGAAGACGCTGAAGATCGAGCGCGCTCGTCGCCGGTAGTCGGCTCGCTCGGAGGGCGGGGTCGCGGTTCCCACCGCCCCCGCCCCGAGCACCCCTTCCCCGGATGGCCTAGACTCACCCCGCCGTGTCCGACGATCGCTCCTCCCCTCCCGCCGACAGCAACGCCACGGTGCTGACCCTCAGCCGGCGGCCGGAGGGAGGCGACGTGTCGGAGCTCTTCGCCGGGCGCTATGCCCTCGAGATGCTC
>NZ_DASVSO010000127.1:0-1584 GCF_036388035.1 Archangium sp. | reverse complement strand
GAGAGAATCATCAGGGTCCGCCGCCTCATCCCGAAGCGCCGGTGAACACCTGGAGAGGAACCATGATGGGCATGCCGATGGAAGTCGCCGACCCCTACGGGCTGCTGAGCCCCGAGCGGAGGCAGAACCCCTATCCCTTCTACGCCCGGCTGCTGCGTGAGGCGCCCGTGCACTTCAGCGAGCCGTGGAAGGCCTGGGTGGTGACGCGCTACGCGGATGTGAATGCGGGCTTCCGCGACATGCGCCTGTCCTCGGTCCGGACGGGCATGTTCTCCCAGGGGATGCCCGAGGAGGTCGTCCGCAAGCTGGCGCCGATGGGCCGCAACATGGCCTCCTGGCTGCTCTTCCATGATGCGCCCTCGCACACGCGCCTGCGCTCGCTCGTCAACAGGGCCTTCACCCCGCGCATGGTGGAGGCGCTGCGTCCTCGTATCCAGGCGCTGGTGGAGGAGCTGCTGGACGCGGTGAAGGGCAAGGAGCGGATGGAGGTCATCTCCGAGCTGGCCAACCCGCTGCCCGTCATCGTCATTGGCGAGATGTTGGGGCTGCCGCGGGAGGACCGGTACCGGCTCAAGCAGTGGTCGGACAAGCTGGCGAGCCTCATCGGCACGGGCCGTCCGACGCTGGCCGAGGTGGAGGGGGCGTTGGGGGCCATCCTTGAATTCGAGGACTACTTCCGGCCGCTCCTCGCCCAGCGGCGCATCCAGCCGGGCAATGACCTGGTGAGCGCGCTGGTGCGGGCGGAGGAGCAGGGCAACCTGCTGAGCGAGCAGGAGGTGCTGTCCACCTGCACCCTGGTGCTCTTCGCGGGGCATGAGACGACCACGAACCTGATTGGCAACGGGCTGCTGGCGCTGCTGCGCCACCCGGACCAGTGGGAGTTGCTGCGGAGCGCGCCGGAGCTGCTGCCGGACGCGGTGGAGGAGCTGCTGCGCTACGACTCGCCGGTGCAGTTCACGAACCGCGTGGCGGCGGTGGACCTGGAATTCGGAGGCCACACCTTCCGCAAGGGGGACCGGGTAATGCTGATGATCGCGGCGGCGAACCGGGATCCGGCGCAGTTCTTGGAGCCGGACCGGCTGGACGTGCGACGCAAGGAGCTGCGTCACCAGAGCTTCGGCATGGGCCCGCACTACTGCGTGGGCGCGGCGCTGGGACGAGTCGAGGCACAGGAGACCTTCGCCGCGCTGCTGCGCCGCTTCCCACGCATGCAGGTGGCGTCAGGGGCCTTGCCGGAGTGGGCGGACAACGTGGGCTTCCGCGGGCTCCAGTCGCTGCCGGTGGTCCTCGGGCCCTCGGCCTGACAGGGGACTGGCCTCCCCGTCCTCTCCGCGAAGAGGGACGGGGCGGCTTCGGGCTCGGCTTCCTGGAGCTACCGCTCGAAGAACGACACCTGTTGGAATCGCAGGCCGGCCAGAATCTGCTCCACCCGCGTGTCGGACAGCGACCCGATCCGCTCACCCAAGCAGGCCTTGTCGACCGAAGAGATCTGCGACACGACCACAACGCTTTGCTTGGGAAGGTTCCCCTCGCCCACCTCCAGCAGGACATTCCCCGGCTCGTTCGCCCGGTTCAAGTTCGACG
>NZ_DASVSO010000126.1:0-8328 GCF_036388035.1 Archangium sp. | reverse complement strand
GGAGAGGCACATCATGGCGGGGCTGGAAATTCACCAGGAAGAACTCGCGGGGCGGTTGACCCTTCGACTGACGGGCACACTGGATGGCCGCACCGCGATTCAGCTGCGCAGCTCGCTGGAGGAGCTGGGGGCGCGGGAGGTGGTGGTGGACTTCGCCCACCTGCGCGAGTTCCGTGACTCGGCCGTGGGGGTGCTCACCCACGGGCTGACGGAGCGCAAGGTGCAGTTCCGGGGGCTGGCCGGACACCACGAGCGGATGTTCCGCTACTTCGGTCTGACCACGGGGATCATCTCGCCGCCGCGCGCGTACTACACCCCCGAAGAAGTCCTGGCCTGAGAACCTCTCGGGTCCGCCGCCCCAGGAGGGGGGATTCCGGGGCGGCATGGCTGGGGTAGAGTGGGGTTCCCGATGAACTCCCCTGCTCGAGCCGTCACTCCCCTCCCCTCCGCCGCTACCGCGCGCGCCACGCTGGAGCGCCTGGCGACAAACCTGTCCCTCGCGGTGCAGGGTAAGGAGAAAGAGGTCCGCCTCGCCGCCACGTGCGTGATCGCCGGCGGGCACCTCCTGCTGGAAGATGTCCCCGGAGTTGGCAAGACGACGCTGGTGGAAGCCCTCGCCCGCTCCTGCGCCCTCTCCTTCTCCCGCGTGCAATTCACCGCCGACCTGATGCCCGCCGACATCCTCGGTGCCCAGGTCTTCCACGCCCAGAGCGCCACCTTCACCTTCCGGCCCGGCCCGCTCTTCCGTCAGCTCGTGCTGGCCGATGAGCTCAACCGCGCCCCGCCGCGCACCCAGTCCGCGCTGCTGGAGGCCATGGCCCAGGGCCAGGTGTCCCTGGATGGAGCCACCCACGCCCTGCCCCGCCCCTTCACGGTGGTGGCCACACAGAACCCCGTGGACTTCTCCGGCACCTATCCCCTGCCGGACTCGCAGCTCGACCGCTTCCTCATGCGCCTGTCGCTGGGCCACCCCTCCCCCGAGGTGGAGGCCCGCCTGCTCACCACCCGTGACGGCTCCTCGCCCGTGGACGCGCTGCAGGCGGTGACCTCGCCCGAGGAGCTGCTCGAGCTGCGGGCGCTGGTGGCCGCGCAGCGACTGGACGACACCCTGGCAGACTACGTGGTGCGGCTGGCCCAGGCCACGCGCGCCCACGGCGACATCGAGCGCGGCGCCTCCACCCGCGCGGTGCTCGCGCTGGGCATGGCCGCCCGCGCCCACGCCCTCTGGGAGTCGCGGGACTTCGTGACGCCCGGGGACGTGCGGGCGGTGCTCGGCCCGTGTCTGGCCCACCGGCTCCTGCTGCGCAGCGCCAACCAGGGCGCCTATACCCGCGACGAGGCCGCCCACCTCCTCGAGGAGGTCGCCCGGAAGGTGCCGGCCCCCCGGTGAGTACCCCGCCCCTCTCGCCGTGGCGCCGCCTCCGCGCCGCCCTCCGCCCCCCGCGCACCCTCAAGGTTACGGGCATGGGCCGCACGTACCTCGTGGTGACGTTCGGCGTGGGCCTCGGTGCGCTCAACACCGGCAACAACCTCCTCTACCTCGTGCTGGGGTTGCTGTTGAGCGTCATCATCCTCTCCGGGGTGCTCTCCGAGCGCTGCCTGAAGGACCTGGCCGTGCGCCGCATCGGCACCGACGGCGCTTTCGCCGGTGAGCCCTTCGCCTTCCGCTGGGGACTCACCCGCCGCAAGGGGCACGCCTTCGCCCTCACCCTGTCCGAGGTGGACTCGCCCCTCACCGGCGAGGGCGGCGTGGGCTACCTGCCCGCGGGCGCCGAGCACGTGGTGCGGGCCGATGTCACCGCGCCCCGGCGAGGCCCGGTGAAGCTCAAGGGCGTGCGCGTCACCACCACCTGGCCGCTGGGCCTCTTCGCCAAGACGCGCGTCTTCGACCTGGAGGGCACCCTGCTCGTCTACCCGCGGCGGGGCTTCGCGTGTGGAGATCCGGGCGAGGCGGCCGTGGGCAACGTGGGCGAGGCCAACAACCCCTACCGGCTGGATGGCACCGGGGACGTGGCGGGGCTGCGGGAGCTCGGCGAGAACGAGGACGCCCGGCGCGTCCACTGGTTGAAGAGCGCCTCCGCGGGGAAGCTCCTCCGGGTGGAGCGCGAGCGCGAGGAGCGGCGGACCTACATCCTCGACGTGCGGGCCGGGTTGGCGGGTGACGCGCTGGAGCGGCGCTGCGAGGAGGTGGCGGCGCAGGCCCACCGCCTGCTGGAGGCCGGCCACGAGGTGGGGCTGGAGGTGCCGAGCCACCGGCTGCGTCCGGGCGCGGGCAGCGGCCAGGAGCGCGGCATCCTCCAGGCGCTGGCCTGGCTGGGCTTCGAGGAGCAGCGGGAGAAAGCGGCATGAGGCAACCCAACCGACTGCGACTCGTCTTGCGCGATCTCGCCACGGGCTCCGCCTTCGCCTCCATGGCCGTGTCCGGGCAGCTCCCCGTGTGGGCCCTGGGGCTCGTCGCGGTGGCGCTGCTGGTGGCGCTGCTGGGACGGCGCCCCTTCGCCCGAGCGCCCCGGCTGACGGCGGCGCTGCTGGTGCCCATGGCGGGCGCGCTCTACCTCGCGGTGGGCGCGGGACAGCTGGACCTCGTGGTGGCCGCCTGCTCCTTCGCGGGCCTCGTCGCCAGCCAGCGGCTGCTGTCCGAGACCACCGCCGCCACGGACGGGCAGGTGCTGCTGGCCGGCCTGTTGATGATCGCCGGCGGCGCGGCGCTCTCCGGTGAGCTGCTCTTCGCCGTGTGCCTCATGGCCTTCGCGGTGCTGGCGAGCCTCGCGCTGGGGCTGGGCGTGGTGGAGGCGGCGGTGCCCGCGGGCGAGCCGGTGCCGGTGCGCGCGGTGATGCGGCCGCTGGCCCTGGGCATCGTCTTCGCGGTGACCGGCGCGGTGGCCTTCTTCGTCCTCTTCCCGCGCCTCAACTGGAACGTGGGCGCGCGCCGGGCGGCGCCGGGACTCGGCGTGGCCACGAGCGGCTTCTCCGACACGGTGCGGCTGGGCGGCTCGGGCACCCTCAAGAGCAACCCCCGCGTGGTGCTCAAGGCGAAGCTGACGCCGGCTCCCGCCACCGAGCAGCTCGAGGCCTACTGGCTGGGCCGCACCTACGACACCTTCGACGGCACGGAGTGGTCGACGATCGGCACTCCCGGCAAGCGCCGCACGCGCGTGACGCTGCGCCCGGGCGCGGACAAGCAGATATACCAGCGGATCGAGCTGCTGCCGGCCTATGGCAGCCGCACGCTGATCGCCCTGGAGACGCCCGCGAAGCTGGGCAATGCCCTGGCGCACACGCCCACGGGCAACCGGCGCACCACCCTGCAGGAGCTGGGCGGGGACGAGCTGCGCTTCGTGGAGGAGGGGCTCGGGTACGAGTACGAGGTGTACAGCGTGCCGCCGGGCACCAACACGGACCCGGGCAAGCTGGATCAGCTCGAGCATGACCAGCTCCTGGCGCTGCCGGACAACCTGGATCCGCGCATCGCGGAGCTGGCGGGCCGGGTGGTGGGCGGCGAGAAGGAGCCACTGGCCGCGGCCAACAAGCTGTCGAACTGGCTGCAGACCGAGTACCAGTACACGCTGGAGCTGGGCGGGGACGTGGCGGAGCCGCTCACGGAGTTCCTCTTCGTGCGCAAGGCGGGCCACTGCGAGCACTTCGCCACGGCGCTCACGCTGATGCTGCGCACCCAGGGCTTCCAGGCCCGGCTGGCCACGGGCTTCTTCGGCGGCGAGCGCGTGGGAGAGGAGTACCTCGTGCGCGCCGGAGACGCCCACGCGTGGACGCACGTGCTGGTGCCCGGGCGCGGCTTCGTCACGGTGGACGCCACGCCCCCGGCGTTCCGCGCCAGCCAGTCGCTGGAGCTGCTCGAGTCGCTCGTCTCCCTGTACGAGTCCATCGAGTCGGCCTGGCGCCGCTCCGTCGTCGACTACACCTTCCGCGACCAGATGGACTTCATGCGCAACCTGACGCGCCCGCCGCGCGAGCCGGAGCCGGGCAAGGAGCGGCTCCAACTGCCGCCGCTGCGCGCCTGGGGCCTGGCGGCGCTGGTGGGCGCGGGCGTGTACTGGACGTGGCTGTACCTCGCGCGGCGCAAGCCCCGGCAGCGGGCACTCGAGGCGACACGCTTCGTGGACGCGGTGGAGCGCCAGCTCGCGACGGTGGGCGTGCGCCCCCGGGATGGAGAGACCCTGGAAGACGTCTCCGCCCGCCTCACGCGGCAGGCGCACCCGCTGGCCCCCACGGTGACGCCCCTCACGCGGCGCTACCTGGAGGCGCGCTTCGGCCAGCGCCCGCTGCAGCCGGGTGAGGCCGCGGTGCTGCTCAAGAAGCTCAAGCGCGCCACCGAGGCCCTGCACCCGCAGGCCCCGAAGGCCCGCGCTTCCTAGCGTCCCCTCCCCTCTCGCACGCGTCACTTCGAGCCCCCGCTCGCCCGCCCGCTCCACGGCGGAGCGACGGGGCGGGGCTCGTGGAAACGCAGTGCCGGTGGAGGACGGGCCGGCTCCCCATTACCGGTAGGGACGAGGGGAGACGAACCTCCCTTCGTAGCCCCCGGCCGACAGTCCAATGGCAATCGGGGCAGCAGGAGGCCACTTGAGGGCAGTGGAACTTTTTTTTCAGCCTCGGTCGCCAGGTGGAGCCAGACCGGTCCCGTAACTTCTACGGGCTTACCGTCCACCCCAGTGCGGTCGCATCGGCCAAGTATGCGTTGCGACTGGTGAAATCCCTTGGGGGGAGCATGGCACACACGTTGCTCTAGCCACCCTCCATCTGGTTGTCACGCGAACCAAACCTCTTCTCACCGGCCTCGCCGAGGCCACTCGGGAGAAACCATGCAGCTCTCCACTGAGCAGTCGTCCAACTCGGGCTCCCTGGCGATGTACCTGTCGGAGATCAACCAGTACGCGCTGCTCACCGTCGATGAGGAGCAGGCCCTGGCCCGCCGCTTCATCAAGGGCGACCTGGCCGCTGGCCACCGCCTGGTGACGAGCAACCTGCGCTTCGTGGTGAAGGTGGCCTACGAGTACCGCTCCTACGGCATCAAGATGTCCGACCTCATCCAGGAGGGGAACATCGGCCTGATGAAGGCGGTGCAGAAGTTCGATCCGGACAAGGGCATCCGCCTCATCTCCTACGCGGTGTGGTGGATCCGCGCCTACATCCAGAACTACATCCTCAAGAGCTGGTCGCTGGTGAAGCTCGGGACCACGCAGGCGCAGCGCAAGCTGTTCTTCAGCCTGGCGCGCACCCGCCGCGAGCTGGAGAAGCTCGGCGCCGACGACGGCTCCGTGGTGAACGTGGATGAGATCGCCAAGAAGCTGCACGTGAAGCCCGGCGAGGTGCGCGAGATGGAGCAGCGCATGGGCGGGAGGGATCTGTCGCTGGACGCGCCGATGGGCGAGGACGGCGGCAACAGCCACGTGGACTTCGTGGTGAGCGCCAGCGCGCCGCAGGATGACGAGTTCGCGGACAAGGAGGAGGCGGGCCTCATCAACGCCCGCGTGCGCACGGCCCTCATGCGGTTGGATCCGCGCGAGCGCTTCATCATCGAGCAGCGCGTGATGAACGAGCGGCCGATGACGCTCAAGGAGCTGGGTGAGCACTTCGGCTTCTCGCGCGAGCGCGCCCGCCAGCTGGAGATCCGCGCCAAGGACAAGCTGAAGGCCGAGCTGGCCGCGCTCATGGCCGAGGTGGATCCCGACGCCGCCGCCGCCATGCAGTAGTCCTGATTTTTCTGGGGGTAGTTCCTGGGGGAAGCACGCGAGGCGCCTCCACTCCTATGCGGAGTGGGGGCGCTTCGTGTTTTCAGGGCCGCCTTCCGGCGCGGCGTCAGTTCAGCGTCGCGGACAGGTTGTACGCCCCCACCGTGCCGCTGTACCCGTCCACCCAGAGGTAGTAGCTCCCGGCGGGCAGCACGCCCGTGGAGAGCGTCGCGTCGGAGTTCTCCGCCGGAGCCAGGGTGCATGCCTGCTCCTCCCCGTCGCAGCTCGCGCGCAGGTACAGCATCGGCCGGAAGCCATACGTCAACGGCGTGACCGTGGCCTCGAGGCGCCGGGGCTCCGTGAGCCGGAAGGCATGGACCGCGTCCCGGCCGCCATTCCCTCCGCACGAGGCCTGCGTCGTGGGGAACGCGGCGGAGGTATCGCCCTTGAAGGTCGCCGTGGGCCCCCCGCCGTCCGCCCCATCCTTGAAGACGAGCGGGATCGGCTCCTCGCAGGGAGGCGGTGTCAGCGCCGCCCACAGTGTGTACGACGATGCGTCATCGTCGACCCACAGGTGGTACGTGCCGGCGTCCAACCCAGTGACCTCGACCCCGGACCAGCGACCGCAGCTCAGCTCGGGGCCGGACTGGCAGTCCCCGGAGCGCAGGTACACCGCGGTGCTGCCCGCGTTGGCACGGAAGTTCAGCGTCTTGGACGTGGTGAAGCTGTAGACGCTGTCGTTGCTGCTGCTGCTGCTGTTGCAGCTCCCGGTCGAGTTGTGGAAGCGGGTGGACAGGTTGCCTCGCGCCTCGGCCTCGCCACCGAGCGAGCCATTGGAGAACACGAGCGGCTCGGGGCTGGCGCACGTGTCGCCCGGCACCGAGGGCGTGAGGGAGGCCGTGAGGGTGAACGGGGCCCCGGTCGTGGACTGGCTATCGACCCAGAGGTAGTACGTCCCGGGCGGCAGGTGGCCACCGCCGATGCCGCCGTAGACACACGCGAGCTGTGTCCCGGTACAGGTGGCGCTCCGGAGCGACAAGGAGTGGCCGCTCGCGCTGGCCCGGAAGTCGAAGCTCTTCGTGGTCGTGAAGGTGTAGACGACGTCCGGCATACCGGCCGAGCCGCACGTCGAGCCCCCGTTGTCGAACGTGCCCACGGTGGTGGAGGTGTCCGTCGCGGTCCCGCCGTCCTCCCCTTCCGAGAAGACGAGGGGCCTGGCCGTCGCGCACGAGTCGCCCGGGATGGGATCCGTGAGGTGCGCGTACAGCTCATAGGTGAGCCTGGGCGAATCCCGCCACAGGTAGTACGTGCCGGGAGCGAGCTCCTGACGGCGCATCAACCCGCTGCTGTTGCACACGAGCTCGCCGCCGCCGCAGACGCCGCGCAGGTAGGTGTCACCCACGAAGGACAGCGCCGAGACGCGCACCTCGAGGTTCTGCACGCGGTCCAACGTCACGCGGTACACATGGTCTCCGCTGGACGACCACGAGTTGCAGCTCCCGCTCGTGTGGTCCGTCCAGCTCGTATCCGTCGCCGAGACGTTCGCCTCGCCAGAGCCAAAGGGCAGCTCGATGGGCGCACCACACGCCTCACCGATGCTCGCGCTGGAAGTGACGGTAATCGAGTACGGCCCGGAGGTGCCCGGAGCGCCGTCCACCCAGAGGTAGTACTTCCCATTGGACGACGAGGGCCCCACCAGCGTGGTGGTGGCTCCCGCCGTTCCCGCGGCGATGCAGTACTTCGGCGTGTCGCACAACTGGCTCATGTAGACGACAGGCTGGAGTCCACCGCTCGTGAGAGGCGCGACGGTGACCACCATGTCTCCGGACTGGGGACCCTGGAGCTCGTACACCACGTCCTGGCCGCCCGCCCCGCCGCACGGACCGGCGCCGCGATCCGCGTGACCGGAGGTATCGCCCACCACATAGGCGCCGCCATCCACCACCTTGAGCGGGATGGGATCCGCGCACCCGTCACCCGTGGCGGGCACTCCCGCGTCCACTCCCGCATCCAGCCCCGCGTCTCCCCCACCAGGCGGCAGCCCGGCGTCTACTCCGCCGCCGCCAGCGTCCGGCAAACCCGCGTCGGGTGAGGTCCCCGCGTCGGGCTTCCCAGCGTCCGGTTTCGTGACGTCGTCCGGGGACACGCACCCACCGCTCGTGCACGTAGAGGTCTCAGGACAGGCCTTGCACGCATTGCCTCCCTGGCCACACACGGTGCGGGCCGTTCCCGGCATGCAGCGACCATCCACGCGGCAGCAGCCGTCGCAGGTCGAGGAGCTACAGGGGGTCGTGAGGGGCGGCTGCTCGGGTTCCGGACAGGCCTGGAGCACGAGTGCGACAAGACAGAGCCCCAGGGTCTGGAGGAGGGCGCGAGGGAGTTGCATGAATGGGGGTTCCTTCTCGCGCCCCATCCTAGCATCGAGGGGCTACCGCGCCTGGTCGTCCAATGACAACGGCCCGTGCTCCCCGGTGAGGACACCGGAAGGCGCACGGGCCGTCTTGCTTCACCGCCGGATCAGCGGCTGGTCTCGGCGTCCTCGGCCTGCAGGGCGACGCTCGTGGTGCCCTTGGCCAGCTCGGCCATGAAGGCGGCGGCGAGCTTGGTGAACTTCACCGAGTTCGTCGCGGTGCCCGCCGTC
>NZ_DASVSO010000125.1:0-1512 GCF_036388035.1 Archangium sp. | reverse complement strand
CTAGATACCGCTCTGGGTCGCCACCGCCGGAGTCGGCGCGACGACCTTGCCCTGCTCGTAGTCCGTCAGCTCCGCGACGAGGGCGCCCAGGGCGAGATCCGCCTCGATGCGCACCGGCACGTGCCGCGCGTCCGCCGTCATCCACACCGACATGTCGCGCTTGGACTTCAGGTTGCCGGAGAACTCGGTGTACACGCGCAGCCGGTACACCTCCTGCTTGCCCAGGCTCGTGCCGAGGCTCTCCTTCGCCTCCACCTTGGCCTTCATCAAGAAGCTCTTCGAGCCGGTGAAGACGGGGTAGCTGTACTCCCTGCCCACCTCCAGCGCGCGGTTGCGCAGCGCGAAGGTGGCCCCGGCCACGTCGAGGGTGCCCTCGAGCAGCTCGTGCGTGGACTCGCGGGGCGGCTCGCCGTCCTTCTGCTTCACCACCTGGGCCGAGCGCCCATCGTCGCTCAGCTTCACGCGCACGCGGCGGCGCCGACGGTTCTCGTCCTCCATCATGTCGGAGCCCAGCACCCGCTGCGTGCCGGAGTGCCAGTAGGAGACGAACTTGTCCTTGATGGGCCACACGCCCGCCACCGACTCCGTCTTGGCCACCGCCACCAGGGGCCACACGTCCTTGCCCCACTGCTTCATCGGAGCGCCCACGGTCACCTGGGCCGTGCCCGCGGTCATCCCGAGGTACTGGACGCGGTAGCGCGCCTGCTCTCCGGGGCCAAAGGCCGACGGGGCCTCACCCTGTGCCAGGGCCGACCCCGACAGCAGGAGGCTGAACAGCATCCCGGTGAACACTCCCTTGTACTGCTTGCGCATCGATGGCTCCTGGCTCGGTCCTCCGCGGCCTTGCCAGTTGGCAGGTGCGGAAACTAGGCAGCCGCACCCTGGCGCGCCAACTCCACGGCCAGCTTGGGACTTCCCGGCTGCATCCTCATGGACGGATGCGGCGGGGGCCCATTCAACCGCGAATTCCGCCGTTCGTGATGGGCCGGGTGGGAAGCAGGTGGGGCCCGGTCGTCCAGCATCCGACCTGGCACGCGCGGGGCCGGAGGCTGCTAGCCTGGGTGGGACTGACCGGCACATGCCAGGGCCGGTGCGAGCAGCCGAGGAGGCACGCCATGCCGTTGGACCACTACGAAGACGACGACGACAAGGACTCGGGCTCGAAGGGGGCCCGCAAGGACTTCGACTGCCCGGATTGCAACGCCAACAATCCGGTCGAGGAGCCGCTCGAGGATGGGCAGGAGGTGCTCTGCAACTACTGCGGCATGCAGTACTCGGTGAAGGCCCTGGACAACGGCCGCTTCAAGTTCAAGGAGCTGTGAGCCCGCGAGGGGAGGGGAGTCAGGCGCGCTCGCCGAAGATGGCGGTGCCCACCCGCACCAGGGTGGCCCCTTCCTCGATGGCCAGCTCGAAGTCGTGGGTGGTGCCCATGGACAGGCCCGTCAGCCCATGTTGCCGGGCCAGTTCGCGCAGCGTGCGGAAGTAGCCGCGCGCCACCTGCGCGTCCTCGGT
>NZ_DASVSO010000124.1:0-17582 GCF_036388035.1 Archangium sp. | reverse complement strand
GCCGCTACACCTCGGGCGCCGTGGCCTCCATCGCCTTCGGCGAGCCCGCGCCCCTGGTGGACGGCAACGTGGCCCGCGTCCTCTCGCGCCTCTTCGAGGTGGAGGGCGCCCCGGGAGACCGCGTGCGCGAGGCCCGGCTGTGGGCACTCGCCACCGAGCTCGTCCTCGGCGAGCGCCCCGGCGACTTCAACCAGGCCCTCATGGAGCACGGCGCCACCGTGTGCCGCCCGGAGAGCCCCCTGTGCCTGCTGTGCCCCGTACGCGAGGGGTGCCTCGCCTACCGCCACGGCCGCGTCGACGAGCTGCCCCCCGCCAAGGTGCGCGCCGCCCCCAAGCGGATGACGCTCGCGGTGGCCGTCTGGGCCCACGAGGGCCGGCTGTTGCTCGCGCGCCGCGTGGAGAAGGGACTCTTCGGCGGCCTGTGGGAGCTGCCCGCCGCCGAGGTGGAGGACGACACCCCCGACGCGGAGTCCACCACCCGGCTGGCCACGGCGCTGGGCACGGAGCTCTCCGCGCGAGGCCAGCTCGGCACCGTGCGCCGGCAGCTCACCCACCGCGCGCTCTCGCTCCGCCTCCTCCGGGTGGAGGGCCGCCAACGCCCCACCCAGGCCCCCGCCTTCCGCGAGCTGCGCTGGTGCACCCCCGACGAGGCCTCCGCGCTCGGCATGAGCACCGCCATGCACAAGGCCCTCGAGGCCGCCGTCGCCGCGGGCGCGCTCCAGGCGTGAGCACCGCTGTCCAGCAGTGGACGAAGTCCGATTCGACGTGTCGCGCCGAGAACGCATGGACTCGGGTCCAATTTCCCTGGGCCCAGGGGGCGCCGATGCTGCGGGCCGCAGTCTTCAATCGGAGGAGTCCCCTGATGGCACGCACCCACTCCAACAAGACGTCCCACACGCCTCCCCAGCAGGTGCCCGAGTCCTCGGCGCGCAATACCGCGACCGCCAACCGCAGCCACCCCACCCACGAGCAGATCGCCCGGCGCGCCTATGAGCTCTTCCTCGCGCGCGGCGCCAACCACGGCCACCACGAGGACGACTGGCACCAGGCCGAGCGCGAGCTGAAGCTCGGGCGCTGAGCCGAAGCCGGCGGTAGACACGCCCCCCCCGCTCTCTCCCTGGAGAGGGTGGGGGCTCTACGCGAACTGCTTGCCGAGGGGCTCGACCGCCAGACCGCCGGAGACGATGGTCATCCGGTGCTCGTCGGAGGCGTGCTGGGAGCCCCGCATCTTGAGCACCGCCATCGTCCGCTCCAGGCCCTGGCTCTTGCGCGCGTAATTCATCAGGAGGATCGCGTCCGGAATCGTGGACAGGTAGGCCGGCGCGACGTCGTTCTCGACGAAGGTCCCGATGGTCTGGATGAGCAGGGCGCTGCGGCTGTGCTCGCGGATGAGGGACGAGAGCCCCACCATGAACTGACGGAAGCCCCGCTCCGAGGTGGAGTGCTCGATGGAGGAGATGCTGTCGACGACGATGAGCGAGGGCTTGAAGGAAGCCAGTCCCGAGCGCAGCTGCACCAGCAGATCCTCCGGGCTGGTCGCCTCCGGATAGCGGCACTCCACCCGGAGGTTCCCCGCCGCCTCGAGCTCCTTCAGGGGCAGGCCCACCTTGGCGAAGTTGCGCAGCAGGATGGGCTTGGTCTCCTCGAAGCCGTAGTAGATGACGCGCTCGTCGCGCATCGCACCGGCCCGGGCATACATGCCGGCCAGCGTCGTCTTGCCACTGCCCGAGGGGCCGCGCACCAGCACGATGGAGTCGCGCAGCCACCCGCCGTGGGTCATCGCATCCAGCCCCTGCACGCCGCTCGGGTAGCGCGCGTCCTCGCTCAGCTCATCGCCCTGCCGGGCATCCAGCGGGAAGACGGTGAGTCCCTGCAACGTCATGGTGCAGGGGTACTCGCCCTTGTAGTGCGGGCTGCGCCGGTACTTGTGCACCTCGATGGACCTGCGGCGGCGCTCCCCATCCACGAGGTTGCGCAGCACGAGCACCGTGTCGCAGACGAAGTCCTCCACGCCCAGGGTGGTGAGCTGCCCGTAGTCCGCGGGAGCCTCGGCGGTCATGATGGCGGTGAGCCCGAGCTGCCGGAACGTGGAGACGAGCCGGAAGAAGTGGCTGCGCATGTGCCCTTCGGAAGGGCGCGGGCTGAAGAGCGCCGTCACCGAGTCCAACACCACCGCCGTGGCCCCACTCTTCTTCACGACATCGGTGACGAGGTGGACGAGCCCCTCCACATCGAAGCTCCCGCTCACGTGCGTGGGCCCGTCCAGGGGCCGCGTGAGGTCGTTGAGAACGACCGTGCCGTCCTTCACCCGCCCGGCGAGGTCGAAGCCGAGGGTGTCGGCGGTCGCGACGAGATCCTCGGCCGTCTCCTCGATGGAGAGGACGATCGTCTTGATGCCCAGGCGAGCCAGGTTGCAGGCGATCTGCAGCGACAGGATGCTCTTGCCCGCGCCGCTCTTGCCGGTGATGAGCGTCGTGCGCCCCTGGGGGATGCCTCCGTACGTGAGGATGTCCAGCCCCGGGACTCCCGTGGGTAGCTTCTTGATGGCGCTCATTGCCTCCGCTGTACACCGGAATGGTCCAGCAAGTCCGAAACGAGTGTCGTGTCCTCCAGGTCGCCCACCACCCAGGTTCGCGGCAGCGGGCTGCGCTGGACCAGCGTCGGTGTTAGCAGGATGCGATCCTCTTCCGCCGAGGCGGGCCTGCCCTCCGCCAGATCGACGACCTTGAAGTCCACCTGGGAGGGCTCATACCCGGCGAGCAGTGTCTTCATCTGCCGGAGGGCTCGCATCGAGGCGGGGGAACGCCCCGCCGTGTAGAGCACCAGCGCGGTACGCACCCTCGCGCCCTCCGGGCGAGCGGCGGGCCGATCCCCCGAGGATTCCTGGACGCGCGGGAGCGGAGCCCCCAGGAGCTTCACCACCTGGGCCACGAGGTTGTCCATCCCCTGCTCCTTGGAGACGATCTTCAGGCCCGCGGCGCCTTCGAGGTGCGTGCTGCCCGTGAAGATCAGGACCTCGGTGTCTTCCAGCAGGCCGGCGGCGGTGGCCTGCCTCAGCATCCACGTTCCAGTCCCGTCCGGCATCCGGTAGTCGCTGATGACGAGGCTGAAGCGCTGACGCCTCAGCAACTCCAACCCTTCTTGGACACCCGCCGCGGAGGTGACGACAAACCCCGCGACTTCGAGCGCTCGCTCGAGGAGATAGCGGCTGACCTCGTCGTCATCCACGCACAGGACTTGCCGGCCAGGTCTGGTTGCTTCCGATTCGCCCATCGCGGGTGAACATAACACCCGACCCACATCGCGCAGCGCCCGAGACTCACTCCGAGCCGGGTGCGTTGCCCGTCCACGCCTCCGCCGCGCCGCGCGTCACGGCCTCGTCTCCCACGAGGGACATCACCAGGTTGCCAGAACACCGCGTGAAGTCCCGTTGGAGCTCCGCCGGAGTCACGGCGGCGAGGTGCTTCGGGAAGTCCTCGACCGAGGCCAGGGGCTGCCCCCGTCCGCGTGCGGAGAGCACGGCCTGGGCCAGCTCCGCCGAAGTCCCGAGTGACAGCGAGTGCCGCTGCTGCACCCTCCGGCGCGCGGCCTCGAGCTCCACTGGCTGCCAATGCCCTTCCGACAGCTCTCCCAGCGTTTGCCGCACGGCGGCGAGCGTCCGCGGAAGCTGGGCGTTCTCCACGGCGCCATGCACTTCCAGGTGGGCGGCGCCGCCCTCGTACACCTCGCTCCACCCGGAGAAGCCGTAGCTGGCGCCCAGCGAGGAGCGCACCTGCCGGTAGAGGCGCGTGCCCGCGAGCTCCGCCATCAAGGCATAGCGCGCCTCGGCGACCGCGTCCGCCCCCTGCAACGGGCAGCCCCAGGACACCAGCGTCTGGGTTGCTCCAGGACGAGCGGTCCTGAGGAGCTGGACCGGACGCGCTGGGCCCGCCTCGAGCGGCGGCGGCGGGCTCACCGCGTCACCCGAGCCACTCCACTCGGACAACCAGGTGCGTGCCTGCTTCTCGGCCTCGTCGAGGTTCAACTCGCCCACGATGGCCACCACCGCGTTGGTCGGGCGGTAGGTGCGCGCCACCCACGCCTCGATCTCCCGCTCTCCCACCGCCTGGAGGTCCGCGGCGAGCGGCACGCGACCATACGGGTGTCGCGGATAGAGGGCCGCGCGAAAGGCACGAGCGGCCAGGTAATCGGGCCGGGCCTCGGCCTTCTCGATGTAGGGGATGGCCTGCTCCCGGAAGTACTGCACGTACGCGTCGCTCGTCTCCAGGGAGGAGAGTTGCTCGGCCGTCATGGCGAGCATGTTGGGCAGGTTGCCCGCGGCGCCCGAGAACTTGAAAAGGGCATGGTCGGTGGAGACGTAGCTGCTCCGGTGCAGCCCGAAGTCGTACGCGCTTCCCTGGAACGTGGAGTTGGGGAAGACGAGGGGGCCGGCGAGTTCCCCCACGCCGAACGGCTCACCGATCGCGGAGCCACCATGCAGCCACACCGCGACCGTCGCCAACGGCATGCCGGGCGCCGACCCGAGCACCACCTCCAGCCCGTTCTCCAGCCGGATCGTCCGGAAGCTCGCCACCGACGGGGGCGGCGTGAGCGGACCCTGGGTCGGCACGTCCTCCTCGACCGACAGCGGGGCCGCCCGCCCGGCGGTGGCCTCCGCGGCGCCGCCCGTGGTGGGCCTCACCATCACCATGCGCGCACGCTCACGCTGCAGGTATTCGTAGGTGAAGCGGGTGACGCGGGTGCTGTCCACCTGGGCCACCGCCGCCCGCGAGCGCGTATAAGCGCGCGGGTCGAGCGTGAAGTGCGTCAGTTCCGCACGGCGCAGTGCCCGTTGCATCAGATCATCCGCCTCGAGCGCCATGCCCGTGAGGACCGACAAGCGCTGGTGGTGCAGGTCGGCCTGGGCGGCCAGGATGTTGGCCGCCTGGGTCTGTCCATCCCAGAGGTGGAAGAGCTGATTGAGCACCGTCTCGGCCGACTGCTTCGGGTGCTCGCCGCTGCGCAGCATCACCCGCACCACGAGCAACGAGGCGTGCCTGCCAGGAATGAGCGCGGTGGAGAGGTCCGCGATGTCCCCATCCTCCCAGACAGCCCGGGAGAGCTCGCCCGGCAGGGTGCCTTGGACGAAGTCCTGCAGGAAGCTGTCATCGTCATAGCCACGCGGCAGCGTCCAGCTCAGGTAGAGCTCGGGCGTGGTCACGGCGGCCTCGCGCTCGATGAGCTCCGCGCGAGGGTTGAGGGGCACGGGCGGAGCCGCGTCCGGCAGGCGCTTGTCCAGGGCGAGCTGCATGAGCCCGCTGCCCAACAGCCGGGCCGGGACGTGTTGCGCGATGAGCTGGTCCACCGTGGTCAGGTCCACGTCGCCGACGATGACCAGGGTGGTGTTCTCGGCCCGGTAGTGCTTGCGCACGAAGGACTGCGCATCGGCCAGGGTGAGGGCCGAGAGGCTCTCATGTCCGCCGATGATGGAACGGGCATAGGGGTGATCCTCGGGGAAGGAGGCCTGCTGGACGAAGGAGAGGACCTGGCCCACGTAGCCCGTCTCGTTGCGCTGGCGCAGCTCGTTGCGCACCACCTCGCGCTCGACATCGAAGATCTCCGGCGTCACGCCCTGGAGCGGGAGCGCGAGGCGTTCCCCTTCGATGCGCAGCAGCTCGGCGAGCGACTCGCGCGGCGCCATCTCGTGGTACACGGTGGCGTCGAACGCGGTGTAGGCGTTGAGCCGTCCCGCGCCGGCCGCCTCGAGCTGGCCCCAGCGGCTGGGACGCTCGGCGGAGCGAGCGCGGAAGGAGAGGTGCTCCACCAGGTGCGCCAGGCCCTCCTTGCCCTTGGGGTCACTCGCGCCGCCACTGCCCACCAGGGACACGACCGCGACCACCGGCCGCCGGCTGTCCTGCTCCACGAGGACGCGCAGGCCCGAGGCGTAGCGCAGATCCCTCACGGGGAATTGCACGTCGCGCATGGCGAGCCGGCCACGAGGCGGAAGCGTGGCACACGAGGCCAACGCGAGGAACAGCAGGGCAAACGCGAGACGCATGGACCCCCCCGGAACAAGACCACGAGGCCACGCACCCTACGCGTCGGCCCCCCAGACAGTCCCTCGCGCGGGGGCCGGTGTTGTACGGACTGACAAATATTGATTGAGCGTGAGCCCCGAAGCGTCAGCTCGCGTACGGAGGACGCAGCGTGGGCAGCTCGGCCACCAGCGCCGTGCGCAGACCGCGCTGCGCCACCTTGAGCTGCTCGAGGACGCGCTCGGCATCCACCACCGAGCGCATGGCCAGGCCACACGCCGGCGTCAGCAGCACCTGGGAGCCCACGCGCGGGAAGGAGTGCCCCGGGGGCAGCGCCGCCTTCAGTGACACCTCCACCGCGTCCACCAACTCCCCCACGTCATACGAGGAGGCCAGGTCCGTGGGGATGATGCCCAGGCTCAGCGTCGCCCCCGAGTCCAGGAAGCGCGCGAACGCCCCCGACTCCTCCAGCACCGCGTCCAGCGACAGCCGCACGTCCAGCGACAGCACGTCCAGCCCCGCGTCCAGCAGGCTCGTCCAGTTCGTGTTGCCGCAGCAGTGCACGCCCACCAGCGCGCCCTCGCGCTGCAGCGCCACCACCAGCAGCCGCAGCTCCTGCATGGCCAGCAGGTGCCTCGGGTTGGCACGCTCGAAGGCGAACAGGCCCGGCTCGTCCAGGAAGAAGAGGGGCGTCGTCCCCGCCCGGCGCAGCGCCTTCACCATCGCCAGCGTCCGCGCCAGCACCAGCCGGAAGATGGACTCGTCCAGCCCCGGCACGTCCAGCGTCGCGCGCCCATCCGTCGTGCGAGCCACCGAGCGCACCGTGAAGGGCCCCGCGAGCTGCGCCTTGGCGAAGGCCAGCTTGCGGTTCTCCACTTCCCAGAGGAATGGCCGCCACGCCCGGCAGCCCTCCAACGAGGGCTCGAAGGCCTCCAGCGCTCCCGAGGACAGCGCCTTCTCCAGCCGCGCCTGGAAGTCCGCCCGCCCCGCCTCCCACGCCTCCATGTCTACCGTGCACATGCCCTCTTCGTCGAAGCGCAGGCCCGGCAACCCGTCGAGCGCCTGCGGAATCATGAACTCCGAGGGACGCCCCACCGGGAGCTGTGGCAGGAAGGGAATATCCAACGCGAGCGCGGCCTGGAGGCCCATCTCGAGCTGGGTGTGCGGAAGGCTCCCGATGCCCGTGGTGGCGCAGGTGGGCAGGAGCTGGACGGCCCGGCGGATGTTGGACGCGCTCATGCCTCCAGTCTAACCCGCCCCTCGACAGGAGGCTTCAGGATGCCCGAGCCACCTGCTCCGACGCAGTGCGTCCCGCTCCGTCGAGCCAGCGTTCTACCGTGGCGACGAATTCGTCCGGAATCTCCATCATCGGTGTGTGACCGACACCGGCGTACTCCACGTACGTCCAGTCCGGACGCACCCGGGCCAGCTCGCGGGAGTTGGCCACCGGCACCAGCCGGTCCTCGGAGCCCTGGACGAGCAGCGTGGGCACCCGAATCCCCAGCTCCATCGCGCGGAACTGCTTCTTGCGCAGCAGCAGCAGCACCAGCGAGCGCGCCGCCTCGATGAAGGCCTCGTTGCCCCAGGGCATCCGCTCGTGCCGCTCGCGGGCGAACTCCACGTGCGCCCGCACCAGCTCCTCGGGGAAGCGGCTCAAGTCCCGGCAGCAGAGCTGGAGCATGCCCCGCGCCAGCTTCTCGGGCCCGAAGCGGGCCGCGCGCCGCTTCACGAAGAACTCGCCCACGCCCGGAATCGTGTAGAGGGCGAACTGCATGAGGACGGCCCGCTCCAGCCGGGTGTCATCGGCCCGCGGCTGCGCCGGGTTCACCAGCACCAGCCCGGACACCCGCTGCGGCTGACGCGCCGTCTGCATCACCGAGATGGCCCCACCCATGGAGTTGCCCATCAGGATGACGGGCTCGGTGGGCGACACCGCCTGGAGGAAGCGGTCCAGCAGCGCCTGGTTGGCGTGGACGCTCGCCGAGCGCCCCTCGAGCGGCGTCAGTCCAAAGCCCGTCAGGTCCAGGGCCAGCACCCGCGCGCGCCGGGCCAGCTTCTCCCCCACCCACATCCAGTTGAGGTGCGAGCCCCCCAGCCCGTGCACGAGCACCATGGTTGGCCCGGAGC
This sequence comes from Archangium sp., assembly GCF_036388035.1. GTDB lineage: Bacteria > Myxococcota > Myxococcia > Myxococcales > Myxococcaceae > Archangium. The sequence continues at coordinate 9,441 of NZ_DASVSO010000124.1, read as the reverse complement.
CGCCGAAGTCCACGTAATGAACGGGTCCACCCAGGTCGATCGTGCGCTTGAGCATGGTCCCTTCCCTACCACGTCCCGGGAGGGCCTGCCGATCACCACCGCAGGTCGATGTCGAAGTCCCGCCCGCCGCGCATCGTCACCTCGGCGGTGGCCTTGCAGTTGGCCCTGCCCAGGCCCGCCTCGAAGAGACCGGCCATGAGGTCGGGCTTGGCGTCCGGATCTCCCCGGAAGGAGACGCGGTAGTGGCGCCAGCCGAGCGGCGCCACCTTCACGTCGTAGCGGAAGGTGTCGAGCGCGATGAGGCTGGGGATGCGCGTGACGAGGCGATCCGGGCCCAGCATCGGCAGGCTCATGTCCACCACCTTGCCCATCCACGTCTGCAGGAAGCCCAGGGCGAGCTGACGGCCCATCTCGCGGTAGGCGGACTCGCGATCCAACCCGGGGTAGCGGTGGTGCCAGGCCACCTCGAGCGCCGCGTTCCAGATCTCGATGGGGTAGATGGTGCGGGGCTGGCTCGGGTCGAAGCCGCAATTGCGCAGCGCATCCGCGAAGTCCCCGCTCGCCTGGAGTGAGCGGATGAACAACCCCTCGAAGAAGCTGCCCTGCGTGGCACGACCGGAGAAGGAACCCTGCATGATGCGCGTGAGGACTCTATCGGAAGTCGGGTAGCTTGGCGCGCACTCATGCTTCAACTTCCTCCCCTGCCCTCCTCCCTCTCCCCCTGGCGCGAGCGCATCGAGTCCGTCGTCGCGCCTGGCATCCTCTTCACTGCCCGTGACGAGGAAGACCCCGCCATTCCGGGTTGCCGCTATGGAGGGCACCCGCTCGTACCGCCGGGCACGGAGTGGCCCCGCTCTCCCAGCGGCTTCCTCGCCTTCGTGGGGCAGCTCGATTTCGCCGAGCTGGCCGCGTGCCGGGGCGAGGCCCTGTCGAACCTGCCGCGCGACGGCGTCCTCGCCCTCTTCTACGACGTGCAGGAGCAGCGCTGGGGCTATGACCCCAAGGACAGCGCCTTCTGGAAGCTCGTCTGGACGCCGCGCAGTGAGGATGCGGTGCCACTCGCGCCTCCGAAGGAGTTGGAGGACGCGGGCCTCGCCTTCGACCTGCCCTTGAAGCTGATGCCCCGGCTCGGCCTGTCGCTGCCGGGCTTCTCGGACGGCCGCGCGCCCGTGCCCGCCGACGACTGGGGCCAGGCGCAGGCGGAGGACTACGTGGTGCTGCACGAGCGGCTCACGGGAGGCGAGCACGCGCACCAGGTGGGCGGCCATCCCTGGTGGGTGCAGAACGACGCGCGCCTGGAGGCCCAGCTCGTCACGCACGGGCTCAACTGCGGTGACGGGCGGGGCTACAACTCTCCCCAGGCCCGGAAGCTGGAGCCCGGTGTCTCCGACTGGAGCCTGCTGTGGCAGATCGGCTCGGACGACCAGACGGGCTTCATGTGGGGCGACAACGGCAACCTCTACCTCCTCATCCGCGACCAGGACCTGCGCGCCCGCCGGTTCGACAAGGCGTGGCTGGGACTGCAGTGCGGATGAGGAGGCGCGGGGCGGCTACGTCACCGCGAAGTAGTGCGCCTGCGGGTGGTGGAAGACGAGCGCCGACACGCTGGCCTCCGGCTCCATCATGCACCCGTCGGTGAGCTGCACGCCGATGTCCTCCGGCCGCAGCGCCTGGAACAGCAGCGTCTGGTCCTCCAGACGCGGGCAGGCCGGGTAGCCGAACGAGTAGCGCTTGCCCTGGTACTCCGCCCGGAAGCGCTCCAGCATCGTCATGTCCGGCTTGTCCGGGAAGCCCCACATGCTGCGCAGTTGCGTGTGCAGCATCTCCGCGTACGCCTCGGCCGTCTCCAGCGCGAGCGCCTGCACCGCGTGCATCTTCAGGAACTCGCCCTTCGCCTTGTACTCCTCGCTCAGCTCGCGGATGCCCTGCCCCGCCGTCACCACGAACATGGCCACGTTGTCGCGCGGCTCGCCCTTCTCCAGCGGCTTCACGAAGTCCGCGAGGCACAGCCCGCCCGGCTTGTCCTGACGCGGCAGCTCGAACACCACGCCCGGCCGGCCCGTCTCGCCGTCGAAGAGGTGGAGGCGGTTGCCGTCGCTGCCCGCCTTGAAGAACTGGAACACGGCCTTGGCCTGCATGCGCCCGCCGCGCAGTGAGCCCTTGATGGACTCCACGTGCTCCTTGAGCGCGAGCGCCTTGCGCCCCTCCTCCGTCTTCGCCAGCTCCGCCTCGGCCGGAGTGCCCAGCGCGCGCGAGGCCGTGCGCAGGCCCAGGTGCCGCCCGTACAGCATCACCGGGTTGATGAAGCGCCAGATGGTGTCCAGCGGCGTGTTCGTCAGCACGTGCCGCACGTAGTCCGGCGCCGGAGGCACCTGCTCCAGGATGGAGACCTCCTGGCTGCGCACCGCCGCCACCGGGGCGCTCGGCTTGGGCCGGTCCTTGTCCTGCTGCGACAGCTTCGTGCGGCGATCGGCCAGCTCGCCCTTGAGCTTCTCGTGCCCCGCCGGGTCGACGATCTGCTTGGCCAGCTCCAGGCCGCTCATCGCGTCCTGCGCGTAGGCCACCGTGCCGCCCCCGTAGGCCGGGGCGATGTTGCGGTCCACGAAGTTGCGGCTCAGCGCGGCGCCACCCACCAGGATGGGCACGGCCACGCCCTGGCGCTTGAGGTCCTCCGCCGTGGCCACCATCTGGTGCGCGCTCTTCACCAGCAGGCCACTCAGGCCGAGGATGTCCGGCTCGTGCTCGCGCACCGCCTGCACGAGCTGCTCGGGCGGCACCTTGATGCCCAGGTTCACCACGTGGAAGCCATTGTTGGCGAGGATGATCTCCACCAGGTTCTTCCCGATGTCGTGCACGTCGCCCTTCACCGTGGCGAGCACCACCTTGCCGCGCGCGGCCGCCTGGGCCTTGCTCATCCTCGGCTCCAGGTAGCTCACCGCCGCCTTCATCGACTCGGCGCTCTGGAGCACCTCGGCGACGATCAGCTCGTTGGCCCCGAAGAGCCGGCCCACCTCGTCCATGCCCTTCATCAGCGGGCCGTTGATGATCTCCAGCGGCGCGTACTTCTCCATCGCCAGGTCCAGGTCCGCGTGGAGGCCGTCGCGGCTGCCCTCGATGATGTAGCGCTGCAGCCGCTCCTCCAGCGGCAGCGTGCTCACGTCCGCCTTCTTCGGCTTGCGCTCACGGAAGTGCGCGGCGAAGGGCGTCACGGGATCCGCTCCCCGGTTGTAGAGCAGATCCTCGGACAGCGTGCGCTCCTCGGCGGGCAGCGACGGGTAGCGCTCCAGCTTCTCCGAGTTGACGAGCGCCATGTCCAGGCCCGCCTGCACGCAGTGGTAGAGGAACACCGAGTTGAGCACCTCGCGGCCCGCCGTGGGCAGGCCGAAGGACACGTTGGAGATGCCCAGCACCGTCTTGCACTGAGGGAAGCGCTGCTTGATGAGGCGCACGCCCTCGATGGTCTCCACCGCGCTGCCCGTGTACTGCGCGTCGCCCGAGGCGCACGGGAAGACGAGCGGGTCGAAGTAGAGATCCTCCGCCTTCATCCCGTACTTGCCGGTGAGCAGCTCGAAGGAGCGCTGGGCCACCTCCAGCTTGCGCTGGCGGGTGACGGCCATGCCCGTCTCGTCGATGCAGCCCACCACCAGCGCCGCGCCGAACGCGCGCGCCAGCGGCACCACCTTCTCGAAGCGCTCCTCGCCGTCCTCCAAGTTCACAGAGTTGATGATGGCCTTGCCCTGCGAGTACGTGAGCGCCATCTCCAGGACGCGCTCGTCCGTGGAGTCGATCATCAAGGGCACGCGCACCTTCTTGACGACCACCTCCAGGAAGTTGCGCATGTCCTCCAGCTCGTCCCGGTCCGGGTTGGCGAGGCAGATGTCGATGACCTGCGCGCCGCGCTTCACCTGGGCGCGAGCGATCTCCGACGCATCCTCGAGCTGCCCCGCGACGATGAGCTCCTTGAACTTCTTGCTGCCAATGACGTTGGTGCGCTCGCCGACGATGACGGGGCGCTCCTCCTCGCGCACCTCCAGGAAGTCCACCCCGGACAGCGTGGAGCGCGGCGGCGGCACCTGGCGGCGCGGCGCGAGGCCCTTCACCGCCTCGGCGATGGCGCGCACGTGGCCCGTGTGCGTGCCACAACAACCGCCCACCACGTTGAGCCAACCCTGCTCACAGAAGCGGCGCAGCGAGCGCGCCAGCATCTCGGGCGACTCCAGGTAGTGCCCGTTCTCGTCCGGCAGGCCCGCGTTGGGCACGCACGACACCGCGAAGGGGCTCATGGCGGCCAGCGAGCGGATGTGGTCCGTCATGAACTCGGGGCCCGTGGCGCAGTTGAGGCCCAGGTAGAGCAGCTCCACGTGCTCCAGCGAGGCCGCCAGTGCCTCCACCGACTGGCCCGCGAGCATGGTGCCCATGGGCTCGATGGTGCCGGACACCGCCACCGGCAGCTTGAAGCCCAGCTTGCGGAAGGCCCGCTCGCACCCGAGCAGCGCCGCCTTCACGTTGCGCGTGTCCTGGCACGTCTCCACCAGCAGGTAGTCCGAGCCCCCGAGCGCGAGCCCCTCCGCCTGCACGGCGAAGTTGTCCACCAGCTCCTCGAAGGTGATGCCGCCCGTCACGCTGATGGCCTTGGTGGTGGGGCCGATGGAGCCCGCCACCCAGCGCATCCGCCCATCCCTCGCCTCGGCGGCCGCGGCGGCGTTGCGCGCCAGCTTCGCGGCGGCGATGTTGATTTCGAGCGCCTTGTGCGACAGGCCGAACTCGCCGAGCACCAGCGGCGTGCCGCCGAAGCTGTTCGTCTCCGTCACGTCCGCGTTCGAGGCGAGGTAGTCCGCGTGGATGCTCTCGATCATCTCCGGGCGCGTGAGGACGAGGTACTCGTTGCAGCCCTCGTACTCGGGCCCGCCGAAGTCCGCCGCCTTGAGGTTCTTGTCCTGCAACTGCGTGCCCATGGCGCCGTCCAGCACCAGCACGCGCTCGCGCAGGGCGGCCCGCAGGGCCTCCACGCGGCGGCCGTTCTCACCCTGGGGGGGAGGAAGAGGGGCGGGAAGGTGGCTGCTCATCTCTGTTTGACTCCGGTGAGAAGGAAGACGCGGAAGGGGCTCGCCCCCTCGCGTGCATGTGTTTCGCGCGAGAGGGAGCCGAAGCCCACCTCCCGCATGGAGCTCTCGAGCGTCTCGGGCGCGAAGCCGAGGTGCCGGTGGCCCAGCCGATCCAGCACCCACCGCTCGTCGTGGGGCATCAGCTCCAGCACCACCACCTTGCCCCCGGGCTTGAGGATGCGGGCGGCCTCGGCCAGCACCGCCGGGGGGGACTCCACGTGGTGGAGACTCTGGGAAATGACGACCAGGTCACGCTCGCCCGCCGGCAGCGACAGCCGGTGCAGGTCCTCGCGCAGGAAGGTGATGTTGGAGAGGCCCTCGCGGGCGACGCGCTCGCGGGCCTGCACCAGCGCGGCCTCGCTCTGGTCGATGGCCCACACCCGCGAGGCCCACCGGGCGATGGACACCGAGAGTACGCCCGTGCCGCACCCGAAGTCCGCCACGTCCAGCGCCGGCAGCAGCGAGGCCAGGGCCCCCGCCCAGAGGAACCAGGACTGCCCGGGCTCCAGCAGCCGCTCGTTGAGGGCCTGGCGGTCCGCGCGCATCCGCAGCAGGTCCTCCAGCCGGGCGAGGTCACCCTCCTCGTCCGGCGCCTCGCGCGCCATGCGGATGAGCGGCCAGCGCGCGTCCGTCGGCTCCAGCGCGAGCGAGTAGTAGGTGAAGCCCGCCTGCCGCTCCTCGCGGATGAGGCCCAGCCCCTTGAGCTTGCCCAGGTGGTGCGACACCGAGGACTGCGCCACCCCCACCAGGGACACCAGCTCCGACACGTTCAGCGGCGCCCGCGCCATCAGGCGCAGGATTCGCAGTCGCGTCGGGTCACCGAGGGCCCGGAAGGATTGGGAGAGTTCCTCCATATCGTCGAATCAACATACGTCGATGCGGCCTGGAAGGCCAGGGAAGATGTGAGGGGCGACGCGGCGCGTTGCCCTGGGGAGAACGGTCGTCTAGAGACGGGCCATGCCCGCCCCCACCCTGAACCAGCTCCTCGAAGGCAAACGTTTCGGACTCGTCCTTTCCGCCGGCTATTTCGGCTTCTACGGGCACGCTGGCTTCCTCAAGGGACTGGCGACCACGGGGCTGAAGCCGGCGGCGTACGCGGGGACGAGCGCGGGCGGGCTGGTGGCCGCCTATGCCGCCGCGGGAGCGAGCGTGCAGGCCATCGAGGAGCTGGTCCTCCAGCAGACGCGGGACAACTTCTGGGATCCGGACCCCATCGGGGCGGTGCTCAACGCCTTCCCACGGGATGGCCACGGCGCCACCGGGCTGCTCAAGGGCGAGCGCTTCCGCAAGCTGCTGGAGCGGACGCTGCCGGTGCAGAGCTTCGAGGAGCTGCCGACGCCGCTGCTGCTCACGTCGGCCAACCTCACGCAGGGCACGCATGAGATCTTCACCTCGGGCGAGCTGGCGCCGCGAGTGCACGCCACGTGCGCCTACCCGGGCCTGTTCCGCGCGGTGCGCCTGGGGCGAGATCTGTACTGGGACGGAGGGCTGGTGGACAAGGCGCCCGCCCTGTCGATGCGGGAGAGCGCGTTCGGCAAGGACCTGGACGCCATCCTCGTGCACTACCTGCCGAGCCGTACGCGCAAGATGCTGGGAGGGCCCATGGCGTACGCGCAGGGCATCGCCGCGGGCTCGGCGGCGCTGCGGCACGACCACTTCCGGCTGCAACTCTCGCTGCTCAAGGAGCGCGGCTTCCCCGTCTACGTGATGGTGTCCAACCTGCCGCCGGTGTCCCCGTCACAGATGGAGCGCGGCTTCGATGCGCTCCATCAGGCGAAGCTGAGCACCGAGCGCGCGATGGCACGGCCTCCGGTGCCCTTCGAGGAGGCGTGAGGGACGTTTTCAGCGCCCGTAGCGGCGGTGGTCCACCATCAGGCAGCGGTCCTGCACGACCTTGATGCCCGCCTCGGCCAGCCGGCGGGCCGCCGCGTCGTTGCGGATGCCCGACTGGAACCACACCGCCTTCGGCTTCTTGGCGAGAATGTCGTCCACGTGCTGGTGGATGTCCTGCGGCCGCCGGAACACGTCCACCAGGTCCAGGTCGCCCGGGATGTCCACCAGCCTCCGGAACACCGGCTTGCCGAGGATGTGCGTTACGTCCGGGTAGTAGACGGGCACCGGCACCACGTCCACGCCCGCTTGCGCGAGGTACTGCGCCACGTAGAAGGCCGGCTGCCCGTCCTGCTGCTCCGTCTTGATGCCCAGCACCGCCACGCGCTTGCTCGCCTGCACCACCGCGCGGATGCCCGCCTCGTCCTCGATGAGGTTCTGCTCGTGGCTCATCACCGCTCCTCCTCGGGCGCCTGCAGTGACTCCAGTGCCGACTGCGTCGCCCACGTCCAGGTCTCGCCGTCCAACATCGCCCGCAGAGTGAGCCCGCGCCGCACCGGCAGGAAGCGCCCCTTTCCGAGCAACTGTTCTCCCTCGCACTGAACTCCCGGCGTCAGTTCGGGATACCCCACCAACCACAGGGCCTGGCGCACCTCCGGGGGCAGCCGCTCCACGGGCTCCTCCAGGCAGCGCAGCGTGAGCACCACCGCCTCGCCGTACTCGGTGAGCAGCGTCCCCGTGAAGGTGCGCTCCAGCAGGTACGTCACCTCGCGTCCACCCAGCGGCACCGTGCCCACCACATAGGTGTGCCGCCCTGGCTCCAGGGCCTGCCCGTAGAGGTTCCCGTACCGCACCTCCCACTCGTCACGCGTGCGCGCATCCAGCACGTCCGGGGCGAAGAAGCGCTCGAGCGACGTGGCGTCCAGGTCCGACGGCGTCACCTCCTTCAGCGCCGTCAGCGCGGCGCCTGGCTCCACCACTTGGATATAGGTGCCATCCCCCGCGAGCCGTACGCGCAAGGGGAAGCGCGTGAGGACGTCGTCCACCAGCGTCTCCACCGGGGCTCCGTCCAGCGAGTAGCGCGCCCGCGTCACGCGCTGGGTGAGGAGCCAACCGCCCTGATCCGGAGTGAAGCGCGTGAGGGTGGCCATCTCCGCTTCCTGCACGCCCGGCGCGCCACTCCGGCGCACGGAGCTCTTCACCAGCTCGGTAAGCGCCGAGTCTCCGGGGGGCAGGAACTCGAGCCGCAGGGGCGGAGGAGAGCCCAGGTCGGGCACCAGCGAGGGGATGTTGCGGCTGCACGCGGCGGCCGAGACCGCGAGGAACAGCAGGGAGCACAGGCGGTGGGTACGCATGACGTGCCCGAACGCTGGCAGAAAGCGCCGGGACTCGCGAGCGCTTCGGTGGCGAGGGCTGTCAGATCAATCGAGGAAGCGGCGCTCCCAGCGCCGCGTTTCCTCGACCTCGAAGTCGAGACCTAGCTCTTCGTGGTACAGCCAGGGCTCCAGCACGCGTGCCAGTTCCCGATAGGCGGGCAGATTCAAGCCTTGCTCGGTGTCACCCGCTTCTGGCCATTTGCCCAGGGTGACCACAGCGCGCGCGCCCTCCAGCTCCTGCACGGTGGTGCTCGGAGACAACAGGCGGGAACGGAGCCCCGCAGTTCCCCCCAGCTCGCCCAGCACGGGTTGCCCCAGAAAGGTCAGCCAGTAGGCCCCGCGCACGCGTGTACCCAGTCTCCATGACAGGCGTCCCGGATTGGGAACATCCAAGCCTGGATAGCGGAAGCACAGCTTGCGTTCCTCTCCGCGCATGCTCAATGGCTCGTTCTCTCCATTGAAAGAGAGACCGGCGTGGCCGGAGCAGAAGGGCAGCGGAGCTGCCAATTCCAACGCGAGTTCACGTACCCGCCCCGGGCCGTGCTCCTCCAGGTATTCGGTGGGCAACCAGAAGGACACCGCACATCCGGCGCCCAACCCCTCTTCCGGACAGAGATCGTCAATCGAGTGGCCGCAATACTCGAACCGATACCGGTACTGGCAACTCAACGCATCATGCAACTTGATGAAGGCAATGTCGCGCTTGAGCAGCTGGTGCCGGATGAACTCCCAGCTTGAATCATCGAGTGCCCGCTGCTCGCCTTGATCATCCGTGTACTGACCAATTGATCCCGGCCCGACCGCGCGCAGATACGCATCCAGAGAGCCCATCACCGCTTGCGCTACATCCACATGAGGGCAGCGCATGAAGAAGTTGATACTCAATCCCTCACGCATCAGCAGGTATCCATGCTTGGTGTACGCGCGGATCCTTGGGTAGTGCTCGCTCATGGAAAGATTCCCCAATCGGGAGTGACGCGCCATGCCTGCGAGTTCAGAGCCTTCTCGTACATGCGCTTCTGCGAGTAGCCTGCATGAGGATGTCCATCCGGGTAATTGCTCCAGTCCGGAGGCGAAGTACCCGCACAGCGGAACTTGAAGTCGTACACCACCAATACCCGGAGTGGGTG
>NZ_DASVSO010000123.1:0-24287 GCF_036388035.1 Archangium sp. | reverse complement strand
CGCCGATGTCAGAGCCCCCCTCGCCCGCGCCACGGCAGGGCGAGCTGGCCTTGAGGTGATAGTAGTAATCCCAGGAGGAGACGAAGAGGGGATTGGAGGAGAAGCTGTTGGGCCCCTCGGTGACGCCGAAGTAGTTGCCGCCGGAGTGGTTCCAGACGTCGTTGTGGGAGAGCGTCACCACGCCGGCGCCGCTGGTGCGGTTGATGCCAAAGCTGTGGTTGGTGACGATGCTGTTGCGCACCTCGACGGTGTTGCCACTGGTGCTGTGGGTGATGTTGATGCCGTAGGCGCCGTTGGAAGCGATGGTGTTGTGGAGCAGGGAGGCGTTCGCATTGGTGATGGAGACGCCTGCGTTGCTGTTGGAATGAACCAGGGTGTGGTCCATGACGAGGGTGCCGCCAGCGCGCGCGGAGGCGCCGGTACCGTTGACGGTCAGGACGCCGGAGGAGAGGGTGGCGGAGGTGCCGGAGCCGGAGACATCCAGGGCGTAGTCGGCGTGGCGGATGATGACGTGGGAGAGCGTGCTGCGGGTGCCCGCCTCCACGCGCACGCCGCGCCAATAGCCGGAGCCACCACTGCTGTACGTGTCGTACATGAGGGTGACGGGGCTGGTGCGGGTGCCCATCACGCGCAGGGTGCCGCGCACGATGATCTCCGCCTTGGAGGGGTCGGCACCTGAACCCATGCCATCCCCTTTGTTGGCCAGGATGGTGGAACCCGGGGCGATGGTGAGGGTGACGCCGGGGGGCACGAGGAGGTCGCCGTACAGGGTGTTGTAGCCGGAGAGGGTGGTGTCCTCGTAGAGGGTGCCTTGCAGGTTGGGCGTGGGCTCCCCGCTGAAAGGCAGGGCGCCCAGGTCCGAGCCATCCGAGGCAGCGTGGCGAGCAGGAGAGGCCGAGGTGATCCGGAAGTCGTTGTAGGCGACGAAGAGGGGGTTGGCGGAGAAGCTGTCGGGCCCCTCGAGGACGTTGGAGTAGTTGGCGGTGGAGTTGTTCCAGACGTTGTTGTGGGAGAGCGTCAGCGTGTCCGAGAAGCTGTTGGTGCGGCGAATGCCGTAGCTGTTGTAGCCGCTGTAGCTGTTCTGGCCGACGATGATGCTGTCCTGCACGGTGATGTTGTAGCTGCCGGAGACGTTGTTGATGTCGAGGCCGATCGGGTTGTAGACGAAGGTATTGTGGAGGATCGTGGCGTTGCCATCGGCCAGGGCGATGCCAGACCAGGTGTTGGAGGAGACCAGGGTGTGGTCCACGGCGAGGGTGCCGTCGTGGCTGACCAGGGCGCCGTAGAGGTTGTCGGTGAGGGTGCTGGCGGTGACGGTGACGGAGGTACCGGCGCCAGAGACCTCCAGGCCCGTGCGGGCGTCGCGGATGATGGCGCTGGAGAGCATGCTGCTGGTGCCGGCCTCCACGCGCACGCCTTGCCAGTTGCCATCGCCCGCGGAAGCGGCCCGGAAGGTGACGGGTTTGGAGCCGGTACCCAGCACGCGCAGGGTGCCGCGCACGATGAGCTCCACCCTGTACTTGTCCGTGCCTCCGCTCGCCCCGTCGGTCGCCGCCGCGATGACCACCACGCCGGGCTGGATCGTCAGCGTCACACCCGCGGGAACGACCACATCGCCTGTCAGCGTGTGGGGATTGCCCGCGGGAGTCCACGTCGTATCACTGTCGAGCTGTCCCTGGATGTTGCCCGCTGAGGCGGTTCCCGCCACCAACAGCATTCCCAGCAGTACGGCGAGCCTCATGACTCCCCCCCGAAAAGATGAACGGCATGCGTGGCGATGATGCAATCAATCGCGGGCAGCTCGACAGCGCCAATTCATGGTCCACCTTTTCGCCGCGCGGTGGATGATGAGAATCAAGCACATCCATCGACGCAAACAGCGGCTCCAGCACATCGGCGCGGGCCGCCTCTGGCGGCTGGGAGCCACCAAAGCGTAGTAGAGGGTGATTCCATGGAATTCAGACAACTAGGCGGTTCGGGATTCAAGGTGCCGGTGCTCAGCCTCGGCACCGGGACGTTTGGTGGCACCAACGAGTTCTTCAAGGGCTTCGGAACCAGCGACGTGAAGGAGGCCACCCGGCTCGTCGACGTCGCGCTCGACGCCGGGATGAACATGTTCGACTCGGCCGACGTGTACTCCGGCGGAGTGGCCGAGGAGATCCTCGGTCAGGCCATCAAGGGCCGCCGCGAGCGGGTGATCATCTCCACCAAGGCCACCTTCCGCACGGGCACCGGCCCCAACGACGTGGGCTCGTCGCGCTACCACCTCGTCCGGTCCTGTGAAGCGAGCCTGCGCCGCCTGGGCACCGACTTCATCGACCTCTTCCAGCTCCATGGCTTCGACGCCGTCACGCCCGTCGAGGAGACGCTCAACGCGCTCGACGACCTCGTGCGCGCCGGGAAGATCCGCTACATCGGCTGCTCGAACTTCTCCGGCTGGCACCTGATGAAGTCGCTGGCCGTGTCGGAGCGCTACAACCTCGCCCGCTACGTGGCGCACCAGGCGTACTACTCGCTCGTCGGGCGCGAGTACGAGTGGGAGCTGATGCCGCTGGGCCTCGACCAGAAGGTCAGCGCGGTCGTGTGGAGTCCGCTGGGATGGGGTCGGCTCACGGGCAAGCTGCGGCGCGGCCAGCCCCTGCCGGAGAACACCCGCCTGCAGAACTCCGTGACGGCCTCGCTCGGCCCGCAGGTGCCCGAGGAGTACCTCTACCGGGTCGTGGACGCCCTGGAGGAGGTGGCCAGGGAGACCGGCAAGACGGTGCCGCAGATCGCCCTGAACTGGGTGCTGGGGCGGCCCACGGTCGCCAACGTCATCATCGGCGCGCGCACCGAGGAGCAGCTGCGCCAGAACCTGGGCGCACTCGGCTGGAGCCTCTCCCCGGAGCAGGTCGCGAAGCTCGACGCGGCCAGCGCCCTGCCCTCGGCCTACCCCTACTGGCATCAACGGCAGTTCGTCGAGCGCAACCCCTTTCCCACCTCGTGAGTGTCACTCATGTTCCGCATCGAGACAGAGAAAGAGCTGCTGAGCGCCTTCCGCTCGAGGGATCGCAAGTTCGTCGAGCTGCCCAAGGGCACCCGCGTCCCCCTCTTCATCCGCGACTACCTCGCGTGGGTGGATCCCTACGGGGTTCGCGTCTTCCTCGTGTTCACCGCACCGGGCGCCCAACGGCCCACGGGCATCGCCTTCCGCCGCGACCAGCAGGGGGACAAGACCAGCGCGACCGGGGTGTGTGACTGGTGCCGTGCCGCTGGCGCATCGGACCAGATCGGGCTGCTCACCACGGATGTCGATTCGAAGCGCCGGGTGGGTGTGAATGTCTGCCTGGATCTCCGCTGCGGCGAGAAGCTGGAGGCCGCGGCGAACCTGTCCGGTCGGAGTGTCTTGGACGACAACCGGCAGCTCATCGAGCGCATGGCTCGCTTCGCGAGCGAGGCGCTGGGCATCGAGTTCAGCTCGGACGCGTGAGCTGCGAGACACACGGGTTGATGAAGCTGTGCTTACGCCACTCCATGGGCCCAGCGGCCTCCGGCTCCGCCAACGCGCTCCGCTCCGGTATAGGGTGCCCTCCAACTGGAGAAGGAGAAGCCCGTCGTGCCCTCGTCCGCCGCTGTCCGCCCTGACGGCCCCGAGCCCCTGAACGTCCCAGCCCCCATGCCCTCCCCTCTTCCGAACTCGCTCCCGGCCCTGGAGGAGCGAGCGGCCGCGGGACGCTTCGGCTGGAAGGGCCCGGTCTTCATGCTCTTCGCGCGGCTGGTGCTCGCGTTGCTCGCGCAGGCCCTGGTGGCGGGCCTGTTCGCGCTCCGGGGCCATCCAAGCCCCTGGGAGGCCTCCGCGCCCTGGTTCACCGTGTACGGGACGCTCATCGACATCGGCTGTCTGGTGGCGCTCTGGCGGCTGACACGCCGCGAGGGGCTCGGCCTCTTCGACCTCGTGCGCACCCATCCCATCCGCCCCGGCGCCGATGTGCTGCTGGGGCTCGGCTACCTGGTGGTGTACCTGCTCGTCGGAGGCGTCGGCGGCGCCGCCATCGGGTTCCTCATCTACGGCGCACCCCCGGCGGCTCCCATGGGGGGGCTGCCACTCTGGGGCGCGCTCTACAGCGTCCTCGTCTGGCCCGTCCTCTGGGGCTTCACCGAGCAGCTCCTGTACAACGGCTACGCCCTGCCCCGGCTGGAGGTGCTGTCACGGCGCGCGTGGGTGCCCATCGCGCTCGTGGTGTTCTTCTGGACGGTGCAGCACGTCACGCTCCCGCTGCGCTTCGACGCCCAGTTCATGCTGTACCGGGCCCTGTCCCCCCTCCCGGCCGTCGGGCTGATGGTGGTGCTGTTCCTGCGGCAGCGCAGGCTGCTGCCCCTCATCGTGGCGCACATGCTCGTCGACGCCCTCTCGGCGCTCTCCGGGTTCCTCGCCCAGGGCTGAGGGCCCCCGCGGCCTCAGTACCCTCCCCCGGTGTCGTCGCCGTCCGAGGGGAACTTCAAGGTGGTGAAGACGGGCTCGCTGCCGCACTCGTCCTTGTCCGAGGGGAACTTGCGGGTCTGGGGGCCACCATTCCCCTTGCCGCCCGCCACCTGCTCCAGCTCCTGGGCCTCCAACAACCGCGCGAAGAACGGCTTGTTGTCCTTCCGCGGTGCCTTGTCCTTGTCGTGCTTCTTCATGGCCAGCCTCCTGGAGGACTCCAGTCCTCCAGGGGGATGGAGTGCCCGGAAACGGGATGTCACGGGAGGTGGACAGCGGGCATGGCCCCCTGCTCGTCCAGCGGGTTCTCCAGACCTCCGAGGGCGTCCTCGGAGCCCCGGAGATGTCAGACCCATTGGGTAAACCTTGCTCATGGCCGCCCGAGAGGGCGGCGGAGTTCCACGCCCAACCTGGAGCATCACGTCATGGCTACTCGCAACTCGTCCGCCCGCCGCCGTTCCACCGAGCAGACCAAGAGCGCCTTCGAGGAGCTGGCCCGCAAGAGCCGCAACAAGCCCGTGGTCTCGGTCAAGGAGCAGGAGGCACAGCAGTCCCACGCCCGCGGCGTGCTGACGGAGGTGTCCGGCCTGTCGGCGGAGTCGGCCGTGAAGAAGGTCACCGAGGCCGGCCTCACCATCAACAAGACGCTCGGCGGCATCAACGAGCAGGTCATCTCGCTCGTCGAGGAGCTGAAGAAGCTCGATGAGGCCATCAAGCTCAAGACCGAGGAGCTGGCGGCCCTGCACGGCAAGGACGTCGCCGCCAGCGCCATCGACGTCCTGGTGGCCGAGCACGACAAGAAGAAGGCGGAGCTGGAGGCCGAGCTGAAGCGGCTCCACGAGGAGATCTCCGAGGAGCGCACGAAGTTCGCCGCGGACCTCGCGGCCGAGCGGGAAGCCGCCGCGGTGGCGCGCAAGCGGGCCGAGGAGGAGTACGTCTACGACATCCAGCTCCAGCGCAAGAAGGAGCAGGACGCCTTCGCCGAGCAGCTGCGCCAGCAGGGCGCCGCCGAGCGCGACCGCAAGGAGAAGCTCGAGAAGGACTGGGCCACGCGCGAGGAGGCGCTGAAGCTGCGCGAGAAGGAGCTGGAGGAGCTGCGCCGGCAGGTGGCGGACTTCCCGGCCGTGCTCAAGAAGGAGACGGACGCGGCGGCGGCCATCGCCGGCAACCGGGTGAAGCATGACTGGGAGATGAAGCTCACCCTGGCCCAGAAGGACGCCGAGACGGCCCAGCGCGTGGCGAGCATGGAGATCTCCTCGCTCAAGGAGACCAACGCGCGGCAGGCGCAGGCGCTCCAGGCGCTCCAGAACGAGCTGGTCGAGGCCAAGCGGCAGGTGCAGACCATCGCCGAGAAGGCCCTGGAGTCCGCCTCGGGTGCTCGCGCGCTCGCCGAGGTGCAGGGCGTCATCGCCAGCCGGGACTACACCAAGGGCAAGTAGGCGCCGCTTGCGCCTCCGAGCGCCCCGTCCCCAGCTTCGAGGGGAGTGACCGCGACCGTCACCCCTCGGAGCTCTGCCCCATGCCCACGCGCGCTCGGAAGACGCCCCTCCGAAAGACCCGGAGCCGCCGTCCCACCCACCCCAAGCTCCTTCGCTCTCCCAGCGGGCAGCACGCCCGGAAGGCCCCCCGGGAGAAGTGGGTGTACCTCTTCGAGGAGGGGCGCGGGGACATGAAGGAGCTGCTCGGCGGCAAGGGGGCCAACCTCGCCGAGATGACCCTGCTCGGGCTCCCCGTGCCGCCCGGCTTCATCGTCACCACCCGGGCCTGCAACGCCTTCCTCGCCGCGGGCAACCGCTTCCCCGAGGGGCTCTGGGAGCAGGCGCTCGTGGCCCTGCGCAAGCTGGAGAAGCGCACCGGCCGCTCGCTCGGGGACCCGGACCATCCGCTGCTCGTGTCCTGCCGCTCCGGCGCGAAGCTCTCCATGCCCGGGATGATGGACACCGTGCTCAACCTCGGGCTCAACGACGCCGTCGCCGAGGGCCTCATCGCCCAGACGGGGGATGCGCGCTTCGTCCACGACGCCTACCGCCGGCTGGTGCAGATGTTCGGCACCGTCGTGCTCGGGCTGCCCGGCGAGCCCTTCGAGCGGGTGCTGGAGGAGTACCGGCACCGCCGGGGCACCGAGAACGACGCGGCGCTCCCCCCCGAGGACTTGAAGGCGATTGCCCAGACGTTCCAGCGCCTCGTGCGCGAGCGGAGTGGCCGCGACTTCCCGCAAGAGCCCCTGGAGCAGCTCCGGCTGGCCACCGAGGCCGTCTTCCGGAGCTGGAATGGCAAACGGGCCGTGGACTACCGCAACGCCGCGGGCATCCCCCATGACCTGGGGACGGCCGTCAACATCGTCACCATGGTGTTCGGCAACCGGGGAGAGGACTCGGGCACCGGCGTGGTGACGACGCGCAACGTGTCCACGGGCGAGCGGCAGCTCGAGGGCGACTACCTCTCCAACGCCCAGGGCGAGGACGTCGTCGCGGGCACGCGCCCCACGCTGCGCATCGCCGCCCTGAAGGAGCTGATGCCCAGGCAGTACGCCCAGCTCGAGAAGCACTGCCAGAAGCTCGAGCGGCACTTCCGGGACGTGCAGGACGTCGAGTTCACCATCGAGCAGGGCAAGCTCTGGGTGCTGCAGACGCGGGACGCCAAGCGGACGGCGCAGGCCGCGGTGCGCATCGCGGTGGAGCTGGTCGAGGAGCGGCACCTCTCGCGCAAGGAGGCCGTCCTGCGGGTGAAGCCCGAGCAGGTCGACTTCTTCCTGCACCCGCAGTTCTCTCCCGCCGAGAAGAAGGCGGCGAAGGAGCGGGGGGACCTGCTCGCCACGGGGCTGAACGTGTCGCCCGGTGCCGCCAGCGGCGTGCTGGCCTTCGATGCCAACACCGCCGAGCGCCAGGCCCGCCAGGAGAAGAAGGCCGTCATCATGGTGCGGCCCGAGACCCGGCCAGACGACGTGCACGGCATGCTCGCGGCCGAGGGCATCCTGACGAGCCGGGGCGGGCGCACCAGCCATGCCGCCCTGGTGGCGCGACAGTTCGGCAAGCCCGCCGTGGTGGGCGTCTCGGCGATGGAGGTGGACTGCGAGCAGCGGCGGCTCACCGTCGCCGGGCGCGTGCTGCGCGAGGGGGACATGGTCTCCATCGACGGCAATACCGGTGAGGTCTTCGCGGGCAAGCTCGAGACCGTCATCCCGGACCTGTCGGACCCGCACCTGCTGAAGCTGCTGAAGTGGGCCGACGGCTTCCGCGAGCTGGGCGTGTACGCGAACGCGGACTACCCGCGCGACGCACGGCGGGCCCGGGAGCTGGGCGCGGAGGGGCTCGGGCTGTGCCGCACCGAGCACATGTTCTTCGAGACGGAGCGCCTGCCGCTGGTGCAGCGGATGATCCTGGCCCGGAGCGAGGAGGAGCGGGACGAAGCCCTCTCGCGGCTGCTGCCCTTCCAGCGCGAGGACTTCCTCGGGCTGTTCCGGGCCATGGACGGCCTGCCCGTCACCCTCCGCCTCCTCGACCCGCCCCTGCACGAGTTCCTCCCCAGCCACGACGGCCTGCTGCACGACGTCACCGAATTGGAGACACGGCTGGAGCTCACGAAGGGGAGCCCCGAGACGGCGAAGTGGGAGGAGACGCTCGCGGAGAAACGGCGCCTGCTCGAAGCGGTGGAGTCGATGCGCGAGACCAACCCCATGCTGGGCCTGCGCGGGGTGAGGCTCGGCATCCACCTGCCGGCGCTCGTGCGCATGCAGGTTCGGGCCATCTTCGAGGCGGCCTGCCAGTGCACCCGCGAGGGCGTGCGCGTCTTCCCGAAGATCATGATTCCCCTCATCGCGCACCGCAACGAGCTGCGCGTGGAGAAGGAGACGCTCGAGGCCGAGGCCCGGGCGGTGATGGAGGAGCAGGGCTTGGAGGTGGAGTACCAGTTCGGGACGATGATCGAGATTCCCCGGGCCGCGCTCACCGCTGACCAGCTCGCCCAGGACGCGGCGTTCTTCTCCTTCGGGACGAACGACCTCACCCAGACGACCTATGGCATCTCGCGCGACGACGCGGAGACCGGCTTCCTCAGCGAGTACCTGGAGAAGCGCATCCTCCCGGAGAACCCCTTCGCCACGCTCGACCAGCGGGGCGTGGGGGCGCTCATGGAGCTGGGCGTGAAGCTCGGCCGTAAGACCCGGCCAGAGCTGGACATCGGCATCTGCGGCGAGCACGGTGGGGACCCGAAGACGATCGCCTTCTGTCACCGCATTGGGCTCGACTACGTGTCCTGCTCGCCCTACCGCGTGCCCGTCGCGCGCCTGGCCGCGGCCCATGCCGCGCTCACGCCCCACTCGTCAAAGGTCATGGGAGATGGGGGTGGTTCAGCTTGTAGTTGAGCCCGAGACGGTGCTCGGTGCGAGTCAAGGGAGCAAGGTTCTCGAAAACATTCGACCCGAACGACCGATGCTGGTGGTTTGAGGGAGGAATATGCTTTCGCCATGGGCGTGACCTTCTTCTGGCTCTCTGTCTGCATCCCCCCCGAGCACTCCTCCGAAGTTGCCTCGAGCTTCGCCGCAGCAGTAGCCGCCTCGCCCGTGAGCCCGTACGCGCGCCAGTTGCTAGACCGCTGGCGCGAGACCCCGAGCTCTCTTTCTCCCGAGGCTATTCCCGATCCTGCAAGTCCTGGCTTCTGGACGTTCCCCGAAGGGACCGAAGAGTTCGAGGAGCTCTTCCGCCCGGAGGCGCTGAGTGCGTTCGGGCAGGGCTTCATCAGAACAGGCACGGAGGCGCACGGCTGGGGCATCCAGCTCGACGAGGACAATGGCAACCTGATGATAACCGACCGCGTCCCAGCCCCCGCCGCCTTGTACTTCGGCTTGGGGGCAGAGAAGGCAGCACACCTACCCGGCCACTTCGGCGCCCTCTTCGTAGCCCCGAGCGATGTTGGCGGGCTTCTGCCAGCCCTGGAGGCCGTGCTCGAACGCCCCTCCCCGGAGATGCTCGCGCGGGCCCGGAGGTGGCTGAGAGGCGGGAACAACACCCGCGTCCGCCCCGAGGAGGTGTTCGATTTCATCCCCCACGCCCTCCGGAAAGCCGAGGCGCGGAAAGAAGGAGTGTTGGTGCTCACGGCCAGGGGCTGACCTGAAGCCGCAATTCGTGCCAGACACCATGCGCGTCGTCCAGACATTGGGACGTCAGCGTTTGCACCCCGTCACCACGACCTTGATCGCCAGGCCCGCCTCTTCCAGTGCTGGCATCAGCGCGGCCTTGTGCTCCTCGGTGCTAACCCCGACCGTAAAGTCATACCCACAGGCCCGCGCGATTCTGCTCTCTTCCTCGAATTCGACCAGCTCGTCCGCTATCTGCTTCTTTTGGACGAACCGGTTGTACCTGCCGAACTCGTCCGTCTTGATCTCCCACAGCACGCGCACCCCGACTTGCAGCGCGTCGAAGGCCTTGCCGGCTACAACCGCGTCCTTTCCCGGCCAGCGGTTGGGCGGATACCAGTCGGCGCAATCGTCGTGGGCCCTGTCACCGCCGCGGTGCTTCTCCGGAAAGGCCTCGCAGCTGGGGTCGCGCTCCCTGTCGGTGGGCTCGGGAGGCAGCGGTGGCGGCCAGTCCTCCCCCGCCGGCTCCGGCTTGGGCCGCCGCTTCGTCTTCGGCTGCTGAGGCACGGGCTTCGTCTCTGCCACCGGCCGCGCCTCCGGCACAGGACGTGTCTCCGGAACGGGCCGCGTCGGCGGCGGCCGCCCCTGGGGACGGCCCCGCTTCTCGTACGCCTCCAGCGCCTCTGAAATGGCGAAACCCACCACCACCACGCCCACGACGACCACGGCCCCCACCACCAGCTCCGGCGCCGCGAGGACACAGACCCCGATGCCCACGGCCCCAGCGCCCGCGGAGGCGACTGAGCACCGGCCCGTGGGGTCCCTGAACCGCACCCGCTCCTGGTCGAGCGCGTAGAAGCACCGCTCCACCAGGTCGGCCCAGGGCTGGCTCGCCTCCTCAACGACGCACCGGCCCCCATCCGTCCAGGGCAGCTTCGCCGCGCGCCGGAGGTTGGCGACCACCAGCTCCTCGCCCAGGTCCTCGGCCGCCACCTGGGCACGCCCCCCGCGCCGCAAGCTGCGTGAGGTGCCGGTGAGCGTGCCGCCCATGGAGTAGCTCGTCGCGCACGCCAGCTGCAGCCCGAGCACGGCCGCAACCACCCCCCACGCAGCGCGCCTCGGCGAGCCCCAAGAACTCCACCAGGCCTCGAGCTGCGTTCCGCCGCCCTCCCCCACCGCAGGACTCGGGTGCTTCTTCAACATGGGCTCGTGTTTCCAGAACTTCGGTTTGACGGCCTCGAACTCCTTGCGAAATTTCTCGAGCTCCGCCCCCGATACACGAGCGGCGAGCCACCCCGTAGCCAGAGAACCTCGAAGGCCCCAGGAGTCAGCCCACCCGCTGCTTCGGGCTCCCCTCGCCCGAGGACTCCGCGTGCAGCGCGGACACGTCGACCGGCTCGGCGCGCCCCTTCACCCGGATGGGGCCGAGGCTCTCGACGCGCAGGCCGGGCTCGCCGCCCAGCGCGTCCGCCACGGACCGGCTCATGAGGATGGAGTGCTCGGGGTAGTCCTTGGTGAGCGCCTCCAGCCGGGCCGCCACGTTCACCGTGTCGCCAATGACGGTGTAGAGCAGCCGCTCGGGCGAGCCGATCTGCCCGGCCACCACCTCGCCCGCGCAGATGCCGATGCCCGTCTTGATGGGGAAGTCCCCTCGCGCGACACGCCGGGCATTGAGCACCACGAGCCGCTCCTGCATGGCCAGCGCCGCCCGGGCCGCGCGCCGCTCGATGGTCGCCTGATCCACCGGGACGCCGAAGACGAGCACGATGGCGTCTCCGATGAAGTTGTTGATGTAGCCCTGGTAGGGCCGGACGGCATCGGCCATCTCGGTGAGGTACTCGTTGAGGAGCGCCACCACGCCCTGCGGGTCCATCCGCTCGGACAGGCTGGAGAACCCCCGGATGTCCGAGAACACCACCGCCACCCGGCGCGTCTCGCCCCCCAGGCGCAGCTCCCCCCCGAGCAGCTTCTCCCGCACCTCGGGGGACACCACGCGCCCGAAGATGTCTCGCTCCCGCTCCCGCTCGGCGAGTCCGTTCGCCATGGTGTTGAAGGCACGGGCGAGCGAGCCCAGCTCGTCCTCGGAGTGGACGGGGACCCGGGCCTCGCCGTACTCCCCCTGCTCCACCACGCGCGCGGCCCGGGTGAGCGCGAGCAGCGGTCGCACGATGCCGCGGGCCACCAGCAGGGCGAGGACCGTCACGACGAGCCCCACGGCCAGCACGCTCAGCAGGGTGCGCCGCGCCAGGGAGACCAGCGGGGCCGAGAACTCGTCGTCGGGCATCTCGACCCCCACCGTCCAGGAGCGTGTCTTCATGGGCGCGAAGCCCACGATGAGCTGCCCGCGCGAGCCGTCGGTGTAGCTCGTGTGGCCCGGCTCCTTCGCGCCGATCATCTCGCGCCCCAGGGTGTCCAGCCCGAGGCTCTGGATGCGCTCGATGCCCACCGAGGAGAAGCGCCGGTCGAAGACGGGCAGCCGGAGCACCTCGGGGGACAGGGGCGTGAGGCTGTGGAACAACAGACCACGCTCGGTGTGGCTGAGGATGACGCCGTACTCGTCGATGAGGAAGCCGCGCCCACGCGCGCCCACGCGGAGCGAGCCCACCATCTCCATCAGTGACTCGCCCTGGAGCTTGAGCACGACCACGCCGGTGGCCTGGCCCCGGGCATCGCGCACCACGTGCGAGAAGAAGAGACCGGGCCGGGCGGTGGTGCTGCCGGTGAGCAGCTCCGAGACGTAGGAGCCTTGCGCGAGGGCCCCCTGGTAGTAGGTGCGGAAAGCGTAGTCCTTGCCGAAGTTCTCCGGGTGCGTCGCGGCGACACAGGTGCCCTTGCTGTCGAGCAGGAACACCGAGAAGACGTCGGGATTGGAGCGCACGACGTTCTCGATGGCCCGCTGCACGGAGGCGCGCGCGGTGTCACCCGACTCGGCGGCGGAGAGGAAGTCCACCACCTCCGCGTCGGCGGCGAGCTGGGCCACGGAGCGGCTGGTGTCCGTGACGAGCTGATCCAACCGCGCGGCGGTGGTGCCGGCGAACAGCTCCAGGTTGAGGTGGGCCGTCCGCCGCACGCTGGCGAGGGCCTCGCGGAGGTTGTAGGCCGCCGTCAGACCCATGGGCACCAACGCGACCGCCAGGAAGGCGAGCGAGAGCTTGAGGGCGACAGGCCAGGAGGAGGGACGCGACAGACGCATGGATACCCGGGCCCGCATTCTACCCTCGGAAGCCACCTCCGCCTAAGAAGCCAGCCCGCCTGGGGACTGGGCGAGCCGCACAGAGCCGCGGCCCTCGGGGTACCACGAGCCTCGGCGGTGAGGTGGGGGAAGAGCCCACCGCCCTGGAAGGCATGGCCGATGCGCTGACGGACGGCGCGTAGGTTCTCTCAAGGGTCATGTTCTGCAAACCCAGGCCGGTTTCTTCGAGACGGGTCCCTTGCCCGGCCTGGAGGCGCTCTCCACCTTCGCTCCGCTGGTTCGCCCTCGCGGACCGGTGTCCCCCTGAGGAGGCGACATGCCCTCGAAACTCCCGCTTCTCACCACCTGTGCGCTGCTCTCCCTACCCGTCGTCGCGCAAGCGGAGTCCAACCCCCGTGCCCTCAGCATCCGCGTCCAGTGTCCCCTGGACAATGTCCGCCTGGGGCCCGAAGCAGCGGCGGTGCGCGACTGCCGCGCCCTCAGCGGTTGGTTCGAGGGCCGGCTCGACTGGCGCAGCGGCGGCAGGGTCGGTGACGAGACCTCCGGCACGCTGCTGTTCTCGGAGTTCGGCCGCTTCTACGCCACGCGCGGCCTCGACGGCGAGATCCTCATCTACGTCGATGGCAACAACATCCCGGAGGACTTCGCGCAGCGCTACCTCACCCCGGGGCCGGACAATGTCCTGACGTCGCCGGACCTTCGCATCCTGCTCTACCTGCGCAAGGGCGCGGACTACGAGAGGCTCACAGACCAGCGGTTCATGCCCGTGGCCAGCGCGGCCTGGGCCCGGTACGCGGAGGAGTCCCTGCGCTTCACGGGCGAGCTGAGTGGTGACGTGGTCGGCCCTCAGGACGCCACGCGGGTGGTCGCGATCCAGGATGTGCCGGTGGCCGTCACGCCGCTCACCCCCGGACAGGAGCTGCGCTTCGACGGACTCCAGTGGTTGCCCACCAGCCCCTCTCCCCTGCTCGCGGGAGCCGGTCTCCAGGGGGGCAGCTATGACGGCCAGCTTCCGGCCACCTTCTCGGTGGTGTTCGGCACGGGCCCGGGCACGGTGACGGAGGGCTCCGACGCGCGACTGCCGCCCGCGCCGGGCACGGCGGGACAGCTCCTGTACTCGAACGGCTCGAGCTGGAGCGCGCTCTCGCCGGGGGCTCCGGCCCAGGTGCTGCACGGTGGCGCCACGCCGACCTGGGGCCCGGTGGTCCTGGACTCCGAGGTGGGTGGCGTGCTGCCGGCCGCGAACGGTGGCACGGGGCTGAGCGCTCCGGGCTGGGCGGGCAACTTCTTGCGGAGCACCGGAACGGGCTGGACCAGCGGTCCGCTCACCGGCGCGGATGTCCCGGCCGGCAGCGGCCACTACATCCAGAACCAGGGCGGCGTGGCGCAGAACGCCCGCATGTGGATCACCGGGCAGGCGAGTGTCGGCGGCCTCCAGGTGGGCGAGGGCACCTCGTTCCAGAAGCTGCAGATGGGCACGCTCTGGCTCAACCCTCCCAGCAAGTGCACCGGCTACCCGGTCATCAAGTGCAACTACGTCTACTCGCTCTGGTTCCCCAAGGCGTTCTCCTCGCCGCCGACGGTCGTCGTCACGCCCCGCAGCTCCTGCTCGAACTGCGCCGACATGTTCACCACCACCACCCGGAACGTGACGCAGACGGGCTTCCAGCTCGTGATCACGCGGAGCGACGCGAACCATGATGGGGAGAGCTGGGGCCAGTTCCTCCAGATCGACTACCTGGCCGGCAACTGAGGCGGAGGCTCGCATGAACCCACGTCGCTCCTTCCAGGTGCTGGCTTCCGTCGCGCTCCTCGCGGTGGGAGGGCTCCTCGGTCTCCACATCTACCGTCTCGAGACCCGTCTGGCCTCGCTGGAGGCGAGCGCCGAGCGGCGGGGCACCCCGGAGGGACAGGAAGGCGCCACGTCCCTTCCGGTCCCCCCCGCGCGACAGGGACTGTCCCAACCCGAGGCGCTCCCGCCCACCCGGCGCGGCCTGCGGCTGGATGAGGGGGCGGCGCGGCGGGTCGCGAGCCGGCTCGGGGACCAGCTCGGCCTCGAAGCGACGAGGGAGGAGCGGCTCGCCCGCTTCCTGATGGCCTTCTACCTGCGCGAGGCCCTCACGAGCGCGCGGGCCCAGGGCGAGGACGTGTCCGAGTCGGAGGCGAGCTACCCCGAGCTGCTGCGGGGAGACCTGAAGCAGGAGCTGCTCGCGCTCCGGCTCACCCCGGCGCAGCTCGCCACGCTGTCGCGGGAGACGCCCGGCCTCGACGCCCTCCTGTCTCGGTAGAGCGACGTGATAGAGCGGGGGCGCCATGTCCCTCGCGTCTGGATTCCCACCCCGTCCGCGGTGCCGACCCGCCGGCCTGCTGCTCGTCCTGGTGCTGATGATGTCACCGGAGGCGGCGGCGCAGATCGTCAACGTGCAGGCGCTCTTCGACGAGGCGACGTCTCCGATGGGCGTGTCGGGAGGCGCGGAGCTGTCCCTCGACTGGCGCACGGGCAGCACGGACCTGCTGGTGACGCGAGCCCTCGTGCTGGGCCAGTGGCGCACGGAGAAGCACACGGTGATGGGGGTGGTACGAGGCGAGTACGGCTTCGCCAACGAGGAGCTCATCGTCAGCAAGTTCCTTGAGCACCTGCGCTACCGCTACCGCTTCACGGACTGGCTGACGGGGGAGACGTTCGTCCAGCACGAGCTCGATGCCTTCCGGCGGCTGCGGCTGCGGGGACTCGTGGGAGCGGGGCCCCGCTTCATGCTGAGGAGCACGGAGGGGGCGTCGCTCGTCCTGGGAGCGGCGATGATGTTGGAGTACGAGCAACTGCGCCATGACGGCGAGCCGGACGCGGGCGCGGAGGCGTTGGACCCGCGGCTGAGCAGCTACGTGATGGGCCGGGTGAAGCTGATGGAGAACATGAGCCTGGTGGAGACGCTGTACGTGCAGCCGCGACTGACGCGCTTCTCGGACGTGCGGCTGCTCAACGAGACGCTGCTGCTGGTGGAGCCCAACAAGCGCTTCACCTTCAGCATGGGCTTCGTCCTCACCTACGACTCGGCCCCGCCGGCCACGGTGTCGCGGCTGGACACGCAGTTGCGCTCCGGCATCGGCGTGAAGTTCTGAGACGCCCCCTCACCGGGCACACGGCACGTCGGAGCACTGCCCCCACATCCCCCGCCCCGCCCGCTGGGCCGAGGACTCGAGCGCCTGGAACTCGGAGCGCCGCGACTCGCCCGCCGGAGGCACATAGAGGACGCAGGCATACCCCTGCTCGGCGAGCTGCGCATTCACCTCCTTGCCGTCCACGGTGACGTACGCGAGCAGCCGCCCGTAGCGGTCGGTACACGCCTCGCCATACGTCAGCCGCACGTTGCGCCCCTCGACGAGCGAGCGGTTGAAGTCCCGCGCCGCCGCGCCAAAGCACTCGCGCTTGCCGCCCGTGCTCTCCGGCGTGTCCACGAGCAGGTAGCGCACGCGCTCGCCCCCCTGGAGCACCACGGTGTCGCCATCCACGACCCGCGACACCACGCCGGCCCCTGGGCCACAGGCGGACTCCGAGCCGCACGCCCAGAGGACGCCCAGCCCCATCCCGAGCACCCCGAGCACCCCCGGCCCGCCGCTCACGGGACGCATGGACGGTTCTCCGCTCCGGGAGTGCCCCGGTCCACCGCGTTGTAACCCACGCCCTCCGGCGTCGGGCAGAAGTTCGTCTCCTCATCGTTGCGCAGGGAGTCCCTCCGCGAGGGGGCGAGCTGCCAGGACACCCCGGGCGTCGCGGCGCGCGTCCACGTCACCTCATCGAGCAGCATGTCCTTCAGGGTCAACCGGAGCGCATGGGCGCCGCTGCTGTTGCTCAAGCCAAAGGCGAAGGTGCCCACCACCGAGGACACTCCGCCATTGGCCTTGGGCACGTCGCCGCGCGCGAGCACGCCATACGTGCCCGCCCTCAGCTCCCGACACGGCTCACCCTCGAGCGGCACACCCCGCCCCCCCTCGTCCGAGAGGGTGACTCCGTTGAGGTCCACGTCGCGCTGGGCATACACCTCGACCCACTCGCCCTCGGTGTCCAGGACGAGTTTCGGATCCACCATGAACTCCGTGATGACCAGGTCCCCGGGACGTGGAGGCGACACGCTCCGCAGCAGGCCCGTGCGCGGAGACCTGCACACGTCCACGCCGGCGTCGGAGGACCCACCGGGACTGGCACAGGCCGGATTCGCGGCTCCCGGACTCCTGCGCGAGCCACTACCCGCATCGGGCGTCCCCGCATCGGGCGGAGGTGCGTCACACCATCGCTCCAGCGCGTCGTTGTCGACGGCATCCGGGACGAGCCGCCCGTCGTAGATGCGCGACACGCCCGCACGCGTCGGCCCGGAGTAGCGCACCTCGTCCACGACGACATCTCCACAGCGCAGCCCCACGAGCCCACCCGCGTTGCCCAGGGCGCCCAGGGTGTCACCGTAGGAATGGCTCACGGGGGCCGGGAGCGACTCGGAGCGCACGTCCCCGAGCACCACATACCCTTTGGGCTCCACCGGCACGGACGCCTCGAAGAGATAGGCCCGCTCCTGCGAGCCATCCGCCCGCGCCGCGTAGAGCAGCAACCCCTGGAGGTCCACCGCCGAGCGCCCGGGGTTGTGGACCTCCATCCACTCCTGTCCGGTGTCCGCCCCCTCCGGGTCGGGCAGCAGCTCGGTGAGGACGACATCTCCAGCCCTCCACCCCTCGCAGGCAGGCTCGACCTCTCCCAAAGGCAGACCACAGGCGCTGCCCGCGAGCGACAGGACCACGACACGACAGACATCGAGAACGGCTCTCTCCACGATCGACTCCATTTAGAAGCGGCCCTCCAGCTCCAGCCGGAAGAGGTGCTGTGGTGGCTCGGGGGGCGAGCGCGCGCCCTCCGGGGACTTCAGGTCCAGCGCGAGCTCGTACCGGGCACGGGCCCCCAGCTCGGAAAGGGCCGCCCAGGCCACCTCCAGCGAGGTCCGCAGCCCCTGCGTCAGCCGGGTGCGCTCGGAGAGGTCCTCGTCCCGCCAGCTCGCGCGCCCGTGCAGGCGCAGCGTGGGCAGCGGCCGGAAGAGGACGTCCAGCACCGCGCTCCCATCCTTCTGGAAGCCCTCGGGGTGGCGATCGCTGCCCGTCAGGGTGTGCTGGTACTGCACGGCGAGCGCCAGGCTCTCGGTGGCCTCGAGCCGCACCCGACCCGCGAGGCGGTACTGCTCGCCGCCACACGGGAGGGGCGCACCGCGCGACGTCCCCTCGGTGCCCTCGAAGCACAGCCCGGGCCCATTGCGTCCGAGGTCCTTGTTGCGATGCTCCACCCACACCGAGGGCTGGAGCTCCGACATCTCCACGTAGTCCACCCGGGCGGACGTCCGCAGTTGGACGAGGCCGGGCACCTCGCCCCCGGGAGGCTGCGTCCACACGTCCACCGCCCCCGACAGCCGCCACGCCTCCTGCGCCGTCCGGTGCAGGTAGCGCAGCCGGGCCCCCACCTCATTGCTCGCGCGCAGGCCCTCGAACTCGTCGGGGCTGGAGACAGGGCGGCCGTAGGGGTTGGCGAAGTCGCGCCCGTAGTAGCGCAGCGTCAGCTCCAACTCCCGCGCCCGGTCGCCGAGCACCGTGCGCTGCACGGCCCCGAAGCCGCCCCCCTGCCCGGCGGCGAAACCGCGCGCCCCCTCGAAGAAGAGGTCCACCGGCCCGGCGCCCCACGCGGCGTCCACGCCCACCGCGCCGAAGCCCCCGCCCTCGGGATAGCGGGAGCTCTCCCGGAACTCGAGCGCCACGCCCTCCACCGCCCACACCGGCCAGGAGCCCCAGCTCGTGAGGCCCAGCCTCGTGCGAGGCGAGAGCCCCACGGTGACATGGCCCCCCGCGGTCAGCTCGTGGAAGACGTCCGGCAGGGTGCGCGAGACGAAGCGCGAGACTCCCGGCACCCGCGCCCCGGGGAGCACGGCGAGCACGTCCGGCGCCTTGCGCGTCTTCGCGTCGAGCAGCTCGTATTGGGAGATGTCTCTCGACTGGTACGAGCCGAAGCCGGTGAGGGACAGCGCCAGTCCCTCCACGCCCCCGTGCACGGTGCCCACCACGCCGCGAAAGCCCTCCGTCCCGCCGAAGTCCGGCGTGACGCGCCCCTCGGCCTCCTCCGCCGAGCAGGCGCCCGCCCCGGACAGCATGCAGCGGCGCTCGGGTCCGCCGGGCACGAGGAAGGCCGCGTCGGGCACGAAGCCATCCGGTGCCGGGCGGCCCGTGGTGTCGAGGGTGAGCCGCTGCGCGAAGCCCAGCCGGTACGTCCCCACCAGCACCGAGGCGTGCGCTCCCGCCCACATCACATGGAGCTTCGGCAGCGCGAACGCCACGCCCGGGAGCCCGGCCGTCAGCGCCCGGCGGCGCGAGTCGTAGCGCACGGGGCCCAGGCGGCGCCGGGTGAGCGTGGCCACACCTCCACCTCGAAAGCCCAGGGGCGCGTCGACCTGGGCCTGGAGCAGCACCGGAGGCACCAGCGCATCCGCCGCGGCGTACGCCGTCAGCAGCCTCACGCGCCCGGAGATGTCCCGAGCCCCCCGCTCCTCGTCGACGAGGAAGGGCCGCAGCCGACGGAGCTGCTCGGCGGTGAGCACCCCGGCCTCCACGAGTTCCCCGGGTGCTCCCAGGCCCCCGCTCCGCGTCCGGTACGCGACGATGGCCTCCACCTGCGCCCAGGTGAGGCCCGGCAGGGTGTACAGCCCCTCGCGGCTCGCCGTGCGCAAGTCCACCCCGGCACGCAGCACCTCCAGCAGCGTCGCGAAGTCCTCCTCCGAGAGGACCCCGTCCTCGTACAGGGCCCGGAGGTCCCCCTCATCGGAGATGGCGAGCTCCACCTCGTACGGCTCGGCCCTCGCACCGGGCGAGGCCAGGAGGGTCCACAGGGTCAGCAGGGCAGGCAGGCAAGCAGGGCGCACGCGGCCGGCCCCTGCACGAAGGAGACCAACGAGGACACCTCGGGGACCCCACCTGCGAGGTGTCCCGCGCGGGGAACCCCCATCCAGACCGCGGACCCGGCTCGCCGCCCGCCCACACTCTGGGCGTAAGAATCGAATCTCCGAGAGGGTTGGCCCGGAGCGCCAGGGACATTATCGTTCTGCCCGGCCGTCTTCCGCCGCTCCAGCCTCCATGGGCCACGTGCACATCATCCGAGACTTCGCCTCCCCGCAGGAGGGCTTCTCCCGTACCGTCCGCATCTACACGCCGGAAGGGTACGACCACGCCCCCCATCACCAGTTCCCCGTCCTCTATATGCACGACGGGCAGAACGTCTTCGCCCATCACGAGTCGGCCCTGTTCGACACCTGGTGCGCCAACCTCGTCCAGGAGCACATGGTGAGCGAGGGCCGGGAGCCATGGATCATCGTCGCCGTGGACTCGGGCCCCGGGCGCCTGGAGGAGTACTCGCCCTGGGACGAGCCGCGCGGCAACGTGCGCGCCCGGGGTGACGCCTACTCGCGCTTCATCGTCGAGACGCTCAAGCCGTACGTCGACGGCGCCTACCGCACGCGCCAGGGCCCCGAGTGGACGGGCATCATGGGCGCCTCACTCGGCGGGCTGATGTCGCTCTACCTCGGCTGGAAGTACCCCGAGGTGTTCGGCCGCATCGGGGCGCTGTCGCCCTCCGTCATGTGGAGCCAGTACAAGCTCTTCGAGAACTGGACGGCCCACACCCGGAGCTGGTCGCGCATCTACCTGGACGCCGGGGAGCACGAGTGGATCAACCCGGCCGGCGTGCCCATGCCCTATGGCGAGGCCACGCGCGACTTCTACTTCCACCTCAAGCAGCTCGGGTACGCGGACCACGAGCTGTTCCTGGTGCTGGAGCCGGGCGGGCTCCACCACGAGCGCGACTGGCAGCGCCGGCTCCCGTTCGCCATGCGCTGGTTGCTGAGCTGACGAAGCGCGCCGAGGGCCCTCGGGCCCTCCCTCACACCGTGGTCTGGATGAGGCGCACGGCCTTGTGCATGTCGGCGAGGCTGTCGTGGCGGGTGAGGTACATCTCGTTGCCCATGGCGCTGTGGTAGACGGCGGGCATCTCGCGGTGCATGAGGAGCGAGTCGCCGAGCTTCGCCACCAGCTCCGCGTGGGTGTAGCGGTAGCGCCGGGTGGCGCGCCGGGCGCTGTGGCACACGTGGTAGCGAGGCGTGTAGCGGAACTCGTGCAGGTCCTCGCCGGTGAGGACGCGGGTCCAGAGCCGGTACACGTCGATGTTGCACGCGTAGTTCATCATGTCCGTCATGTAGCCACCGGGCGGGCGCAGGTTGGCCTCCAGGGCGACGTAGCTGCCATCGGACAGGCGGAAGAACTCGAGGTGGAACCAGCGCTCGCGCAGGCCGAGCGCGGCCACGGCGCGGCGGCCCAGCGCATCGAGCGCGGGAGGAATCTCCTGGAGGCTCCAGAAGGAGATGTCGCGCTGCTCGAGCACCACCTCCATGACGCCATCGCTGTACTCGTGGCTGAGGCGGAAGATGATGTTGCCCTCGCGGTCCACCAGGCCGTCATAGGTGACGATGGCGCCGCGCACGAAGGCCTGGGCCATGTAGCCGGGCAGGGGCGCCTTCAGGGCGGCATCGACCTCGGCGTCGGTGGTGACCTTGAAGGTGTGAGCGGCGCCGACGCCCACGTCGGGCTTGAGGACGAGCGGGTAGCCGACGCTCCGGGCGAAGGCCTTCACCCCGGCGGCGTCCTTGACGGGGATGCCATCGGGGTGGGCGACGCCGGCCTTCTTGAAGACATCGTGCATGCCCAGCTTGGTGCGCAGGCGGGCGATGTCGGCGGGCAGGAGGCCGGGGACGTGGAAGTCCTCGCGGAGGCGGGACTCGACCTCGAGCCAGGTCTCGTTGAGCGAGTCGATGCGGTCGATGCGGCCGTGGCGCCAGGTGAAGTAGCCCATGGCGCGCAGGAGGGCGTCGTAGTCGTTGAGGTTGGGGGTGAAGAAGTACTCGGAGAGCGACTCGCGCAGCTCGTGGCGCAGGGAGTCGTAGGGGGTATCGCCGATGCCCAGGACGTTGACACCGCGCTCGCGCAGGGCGGTGACGAAGTGGAAGAACTGAGGGGGAAAGTGGGGCGAGATGAAGACGACGTTCATGGGCGGGTCGGCACCATAGCGCGACCTGGGACGCTGCCCATATCCCGTCCGACTTCGGGGTGAAAACCGGCCCCTCCCCCTCCCCCCGGGAAGGCCGGGGTGGGGGTCCTTGGGTCCCCAACCGTCCGGATTCACGGAGAGCGAACGGGGGAAGCACCCAGCACCCGGCCAGGAGCCTCCAGCCCGGCATGGTGCCGAGCGGCGAACAGCAGCGCGAGCGCGCTCAGGAGGTGCCAGAGCGCGTGCCCTTGCAGCCAGTGGTTGTCCGGCTCGCACCACACCCGAGTCACGTCCACGACCGAGCACGCCGCCGCGGCGGCCATCAGCCCCACGGCCCGCCAGAAGTCCCGGTAGGACTCGCGCCGGTCGGCCCGCCGGGACAGGGACACCTCGGTGCCCACGATGACGAGGACCGCCACCAGCACGACGAGCTGGTAGGGAATCCTGACGTGCCGCATCACCGGTATGGCCAGGGTGCACCCCACCGTCAGTCCCACATGGACGTGCCCCACCCGTTCTGGCCGAAGCCACCCCATGCGCCGCAGGTTCAACGCGACCAGCAGGAAGGCCAGCACGTACATGCCGATGAAGTCCAGGAGCTGGGTGGCGAAGTTGTTCGTGGCGTGGAAGACGAAGGAGAGCACGCCCACGAGGGACGTCGTCCACGCGAAGCGCCCCATGGCGCGGCTGCCCGTGGAGTGCCACCGCCACGCGCACCACAGCCCCACCGCGAGGTAGACGAGGTTGGACCAGGCATTGGCGGGCTCATTCACCCAGGAGCACAGGGTGGCCTCGCACCACTTCACGTTCGGCGCCCCCCAGGAGGCTCGCATGTCCCACCAGGGGCAACCGGGCTGGAAGAGTGCCTCGGGAGTCGCCAGGGCAGTCATTCGTCAAACCTACCTCGAGGATTCGGAAGGGCCGCTGAGCACGGGAACGAGCCGCGCGCGGACTTCCTTCAGGTACTGGGTGAGGCCCGTGTTTTCTCCACGCCCCTCCAGAAGCACGAGGGGCGTCTCCGCCAGGCAAGCACGCTCGCGCTCCAGGTCTCCCTGTGTGAGTTCCGCCAGGGCGACCTTCGCGTCATTCTTGGCACCATGCTCGCGAGCAGTCAGGCGGTGAGCCTCGAGAACGGGATTGAAGGAGAGCCTCTGCTCTGACGCTTCAACCCGTGCCACCTCTTCGGCGTTCTCGGGTTTGAAGCCAACGAGCACCCAGCACTCACGCTTGGGCTCGGCCAGCCCGATGACCACGGGGAACGGCCAGGGCTTGTCATTCCGTGCCTGTTCGAGGCCCTCACGGCGCCGCGCGTCTCCGTCGCTGTCCCGCACCAGCACCACAGCAGCAGGACGGCGTTCCGAGGAAGCCAGCAGGGTGAGCGCGAGCCGAGCCATGTAGGCATCCGGCTGCCCGGGCTGACCACCGAACTTGCCGAAGATCCCTTTGAGGCCGACCCGCTGGCACTCCTCGCGAACAGAGGCCCATTTCAGGAAGTCGGTCTCGGGCCTTGCGCCTCTCCACCTTCGATAGGAGTCCAGTGTCTCGGGTTCGAGCCAGGGAACATCTTCAAGCAGCACGCGATCGGCGAGCCCGCAGGCCGTCTCGCGATCCGCACGAGCCTCGCAGACGACACCGAACTCGTAGGAGGCCTCACTCATGGCTCGCAGTCTCGCCCGCCTTCTCCAGCCAGGACTCGCCCACCGTGCTCCAGAACTCGCCGGGGCTCATCAGGTCCTTCCACCGCTCGAACTCGGGGTGGGCGGTGAGCTTCTCGCAGCGGGCGAAGCCGTTCTCCGCGAGGAAGGTCATCCGGACCTCCTTCGGGTCGAGGTAGTTCAAGATGAACGGCGAGTGACTCGTCGCGATGATTTGCAGCTCTGGGTCGCGCTCCTGCACCTTGCGTAGAATCTCGATGAGCTTGCCCTGGGCCGCGGGGTGGAGCCCCAGCTCGATATCGTCGAGGAGCAGGAGTTGGGGCTTCTTGGGTCCCATGAGGACGGTCAGCAGCCCGAGTGCCATGATCGTGCCCTCGCCCGCCGCATCCGCCGCAACCCCCTTGGCCCCTCTCATGTCCAGGACGACCTTGTGTCCCCAGAGCGTACGCTTCTCGGGCACTTGGTGACTTTGCTCGTCCAACGAGATGGTTCTAATCGCTGTTCGCTCGACGGCTGCGCGCTCGATGCGGATGCGTCGGACCATGGGAACGAGCTGCTTGAGCGCGAGTTCTATTTGCTCGAAGACCTCATCACGCTCCAGCTTGAGATAGGCAAGCACGGCCGCGAGCCCACTCCCGTCACGATGGATTTCGGGTACAGCCTCGTCGCTGTACGCAGCCTCCGCCAGGAGTCTCGGCTCCAAACGCAGCACGGCCGTGGAGCTCAGGACTACCCCCAGACGGTGCCGCGCCCGCGTCAGAGCGCTCGACGCAACAGGCTCCACGAGGCGC
>NZ_DASVSO010000122.1:0-3337 GCF_036388035.1 Archangium sp. | reverse complement strand
GCCGAGGAGCTCGCGAGCCAGCTCGCGGAGTAGCCCGTGCCCAAGCTGCTACCCGACGAGCGAGTGAAGGCCCTGGAGGAGCGGCTCGGGACGACGTTCCCGCGGCCCGAACTGGCCCTCACCGCGCTCACCCACAAGAGCTGGGTGAACGAACACCGGGGCGAGGGTTTCCAGGACAACGAGCGGCTGGAGTTCCTCGGGGACGCGGTGTTGAACCTGGCGGTGGGCCACCGGCTGATGGAGCGCTTCCCCCAGATGAAGGAGGGGGAGCTCACGCCGCTGCGTGCCCGCATCGTCAACGAGGAGGGCCTGTCGCGCATTGCCCGGCGGCTGGCGCTGGGCGAGCTGCTGCAGCTCGGACGGGGCGAGGAGCTGAGCGGCGGCCGGGAGAAGAGCTCGCTGCTGGCCAACGCGGTGGAGGCCGTCTTCGCCGCGGTGTACCTGGGCTCCGGGCTGGAGCCGGTGATGGCGCTGGTGGACCGGCACTTCTCCGAGGCGCTGGACGGGGTGGCGCAGGCGCTGAGCCGGCAGGACTACAAGACGAAGCTGCAGGAGGCGGCGCAGGAGCGGCTCAAGCTGACGCCCCGCTATCAAATCGTCTCCGAGACGGGCCCCGACCACGAGAAGGTCTTCGAGGTGGAGGTGGTGCTGGGCGCGGACGTGTACGGGCGCGCCAGTGGCCGTAGCAAGAAGGACGCCGAGCAGGTCGCCGCCCGGCTCTCCCTGGAGATGATGGACCGGGGGGAGGAGAAGCTCGGACAGGCCCCGGAGGCGGCTCCGACGCCCGTTTCGGGTCCGAAGGATGACACCCCGGCCTGAAACTGCTTGGCCGCCCTGGAGGTGGCGAATAAGGTCCGCCGCCCATCCGCTAGTGGGTTTCGACCCGGGAGGCTTCCATGGGAATGATGGACGAGGCGCGTGCGGGCAAGGATCTCTACGCCACCTTCGATACGACGGAAGGTCAGATCGTGGTGAAGCTCTTCGCGAAGGACGCGCCGGAGACGGTGCAGAACTTCGTGGGGCTGGCCACGGGAGAGAAGGAGTGGACGCACCCGGCGACGAACGAGCGCATGACGGGCAAGCCGCTCTACGACGGGACGATCTTCCACCGCTGCATCGGGGACTTCATGATCCAGGGCGGGGATCCGCTCGGCCGGGGCACGGGCGGTCCCGGGTACAAGTTCAAGGATGAGTTCCAGAGCGGCCGCCGTTTCGACAGGAAGGGCCTGCTGGCCATGGCCAACGCCGGTCCGAACACCAACGGCAGCCAGTTCTTCATCACGGTGGTGCCGACGCCGCACCTCACCAACCGGCACACCATCTTCGGCGAGGTCGTGAAGGGCCAGGACGTCGCCGATCGCATCGCCAACGAGATTCCCAAGGGCCCGGGCGACCGGCCGCGAACGGACGTGAAGATCAACAAGCTGACCATCTCGACCGCCGCGCCGGGTTGAGCCGTCCAGACCGCCCGGAAGGCGGTTGCCTGCCTGCCCCATAGGGCATGGATGGGCCGGACGTCTTATGTAGTGCCGTAGTTCCTGGGGTCCCCTGAAGAGAGGGGACCTTCAGACCACCTTCGACCTTCAGAAGCTTCAGATGCCTCCTCAGATACACCGCAGCGGGTTCGCCGCGCTCATTGGCCGCCCCAACGTGGGCAAGAGCACGCTGCTGAATCAACTTACCGGCGAGAAGCTCGCCATCGTCTCCCCCAAGCCGCAGACCACCCGGAACCGGATTCTGGGCGTGGTGACGCGGCCGGAGGGGCAGGTGGCCTTCCTCGACACGCCCGGCATCCACCAGGCCAAGGGCGAGCTCAACCGCTACATGGTGGACATCGCCCTGCAGGCGGTGGACGACGTGGACCTCGTCCTCTTCGTCGTCGAGCCGACGCCCTCCGAGACGCCCGGGGTGGGTCCGGGCAACCGCTTCATCCTCGAGCGGCTGCAGAAGTCGAAGAAGCCCACCTTCCTCGTCATCAACAAGATCGACACGATACCGAAGCCGGTACTGCTGCCGCTCATCGAGCTGTACCGCAAGGAATTCCCTTTCGCCGAGGTGGTGCCCATCTCCGCACGCGAGGAAGACGGGGTGGAGCAGCTCTTCCAGGCGGTGCTTCAGCACATGCCGGAGGGCGAGCCGCTCTTCCCCGAGGATGTGCTGACGGACCAGGCGGAGAAGACGCTGGTGCAGGAGTACATCCGCGAGCAGGTGCTGCGGCACTGCCGGCAGGAGATTCCGTACTCCACGGCGGTGCTGGTGGACTTCTTCGACGAGTCCGAGCGCGAGCCGCTGCCTGGAACACCCCCCAGCAAGCTCGCCGGCCTCATCCGGATTGCCGCCTCCATCTACGTGGAGCGCGACAGCCAGAAGGCCATCATCATCGGCAAGCAGGGGCAGATGCTGAAGACGATCGGGACGGACGCGCGCAAATCCATCCAGCGGTTGCTGGGGACGCACGTGTACCTCTCGCTACGGGTCCGGGTGGAGCCTCGCTGGAGCGAGCGTCCCGAGGGCCTCAAGAAGTTGGGTTACGAGTAGTCAGGAAGTGAAGCCATGAAGCCTCTGGTCGCAATCGTGGGTCGCCCCAACGTGGGCAAGTCCACGCTCTTCAATCGCCTCGCCCGGCGCCGCATCGCGCTGGTGGAGGACGTGCCCGGGGTGACCCGGGATCGGCATTACTGGGACGTGGAGTACGAGGGCCGCGAGCTCACCATCATCGACACGGGCGGCTTCGTGCCCGGCGAGAAGGACTCGCTGCTGCAGCAGGTGCGCGAACAGGCGCAGCTGGCGGTGGAGGAGTGCGACGCCATCGTCTTCGTGACGGACGCGCGCGCCGGCCTCACCACGGCGGACCAGGAGGTGGCCAACTACCTGCGCCAGAGTGGCAAGCCGGTGGTGGTGGCCGCCAACAAGCTGGACAGCGAGTCGCACACCCTCCAGGCCCACTCCGCCGAGTTCTTCCGGCTGGGACTGGGGGACGTGTTCCCCATCTCGGCCGAGCACGGGCTCGGGGTGGGCACGATGATGGAGGCGGTGGTGGGCAAGCTGCCGCCGCTGACGCCCGAGGAGCTGGCCGTCATCGCCAAGGCCGAGAAGGCCGAGAAGGACGCCGAGGAGCGGGCGGAGTGGGGTGAGGAGCTCCCGGAGGGCATGGAGGAGGAGCCGCCCCCCGAGGAGGAGGAAGAGGAGCGCCCCATCCGGGTGGCCATCATCGGCCGGCCCAACGTGGGCAAGAGCACCCTGGTCAACGCCCTGCTGAAACAGAAGCGGGTGGTGGCCAGCGAGATTCCAGGCACCACGCGGGATCCGATCGACTCGGAGCTCATGTACAAGGATC
>NZ_DASVSO010000121.1:0-4259 GCF_036388035.1 Archangium sp. | reverse complement strand
GGCTGTTCGGCTGCTTGCCATCTGTGTGGGCGAGGGTGACGCACATTTCTGGAGGATTGACTTGATGCATCCTTCCCGGTGGGCCTACGTTTCAGGTAGTATTACTGAAACCTATGAATCGGGACGAACTCCTCTCCTTTGCCTGGTGGAACACGGGGCTCTGCCCGCCTCGGAAGCAGGTGACCCATACGTCCGAGCAATTGGACTGTGCCCATGAAGTCGTCCGGCAACTGGTCGAGGTCGAGTCCGTTGACCTGTTGGCGCTCGGTGAGGTTGCGACCGGGCAGGCGGAGCGAATTCAAGCGGCTTGCCGTTCAACGGACACCCGCCGTCTCTTGGTCGACGCTCGCCCGGATGGGAAGAGCCAGCGGAACCTGGCGGTGCTCTACAATGGAGCCAAGCTCCAGCTCGATGGCGGTCCCAGGGCGCTCTTCGACAGTCAGGGTGGGAGCAGGCTTCATGTGGGGATGCACCTGCTCTTTTCAATCCACCCCTTTCCCGCGCCCCTGCATGTGTTCGTCGTGCACTGGCCTTCGCGGATGAGGGCTGATTCAAGCCTCCTGCGCGCCATGATCGGTAGAACACTCCAGGATCGCATCGACGAGCTGCTCAGGTCCGCTCAACACCCGTTGCATGTCCTGGTGTTGGGTGATTTCAACGACGAGCCGTTCAACGACTCCATGAGCGGTGCCCTGCTGGGCTCGAGAGACCGCAACCTGGTTCGTAAAAGGCCCCGGCACCTGTACAACCCCTTCTGGCGCTTGCTGGGGGAGCGGCAGGGGCTCGAGGAAGAAAGCGGCGGTCGTCTCGGAGCGGGCACCCACTACTACGAAGGGACGGTGGCAACGCACTGGCATACGTATGACCAGTTCCTGGTCTCCGCCTCTCTCCTGGCTGGATCCGGTTGGGTCCTCAGGGAGGCGGGCACTCGAATCTGGCAGAGGGCGCCCTTGTTGAGTCCCAGGGGAAGGTTCACCTCCCGGTTCGATCATTTCCCCATTCTGGGCATGCTGTCCCATGTGGCCCCCGCAGAGACTCCAGGAGCATGAGCATGGCGAGCTTCCAAGACGCATTCCACAAGGGCCTCGAAGCCTACGACTCGGCGGATCGCGCGAGAAAAGAGATTGCCGCCGTGTTCGACGATTGCGCGAAGCAGGTCAGTGCCGCGAGCGGGGGCGCCATCGTCCTGTCACGCGAGTCGACTTCGAGAGTTCGTGAAGAAGCGGCGCACGCGGTAGTGCTCGGGGGCTTTGCGGTGCGGGAGTCCTATCAGGCGCTCATGGCCCGGCTCGTGAGTGAGCCGAACTCCAGTGGAGAGGAGCTGTGTGAGTACAAGCTCGCCTACCACGGTTATCCCGTTGCGATCGTGTACGCCGATGTCGACGAGTACTGCCACGACAAGCAGTCGCTGGAACGGGCGTTGGTCGAGCTCCTCGGGCATCCCACGACGGGAGGCAAGCTCCGGCGCTTGATGGACCTGCACGCGAAGCGAAAGAGCGGGGGTTCTCGCGAGCATGCCCAGGCGAATAGCGACCCGAACGGCAATGCGGAGTAGGGGCTCCTTCAGAAATTGAAGATTCGCGACGAGCCTCCGAACGGGGCCGTTGCTTGGAGGAACTGAAGAAAGGAAGCTGCGCCCCCATGTCCCGGAAGTCGCCCAATGCCCTGGTCCGGCTCGCCTTCTACGTCGAGCACCACGCCGAGTCGTGGGGCTGGCGGCTTCGGCGCAAGCTGGGCCTGGCCCGCCCCCCGCGCATCCTGCCGTACCGTGGCTACGGCACGCCCCGGCGCGCCCTCGTGAAGGCGCGGGTGCAGGAGGACCGGCACGTGCGCCCGCCCTGGAAGCGGCACACGCTGCTGGGCAGCGCCATCGCCTCGTGGAAGCGCTACATGACGGTGGAGATTCCCCACGCCCGCGTGAAGGCGTGCTGGGGAGAGAGCCGCTGG
This sequence comes from Archangium sp., assembly GCF_036388035.1. Lineage (GTDB taxonomy): Bacteria > Myxococcota > Myxococcia > Myxococcales > Myxococcaceae > Archangium. The sequence continues at coordinate 2,312 of NZ_DASVSO010000121.1, read as the reverse complement.
GAGGGCACCACCGATGAGGAGGGCTTCCTGGACTTGTGGGTGGAGCCGCCCGCGGGGGTGACGTCCGGCTGGCACGACGTGGAGCTGGAGCTGCTGTCGCCGAGTGCCGGGGGCGTGGCGCGCGTGCGGGCCCCCGTGCTGGTGGCCGGGCCCGAGGCCGAGTACGGCGTCATCAGCGACATCGACGACACCGTCATCGTCACCAACGTCACCAACTTCCTCAAGCGCACCTGGACGCTCTTCCTCACCGAGCACCGCACGCGCCTGCCCTTCGAGGGCGTGGATGCCTTCTACAAGGCGCTGAGCGAGGGGAGCACCGGCTCGGCGTGCAACCCCATCTTCTACGTCTCCTCCAGCCCGTGGAACCTGTACGAGCACCTGGACGAGTTCCTCGGGCTGCACCGGATTCCGGCCGGGCCGCTGCTGCTGCGCGACTGGGGGCTGAGCCGGCACGGCTTCGCGCCCGGAGGGGGGCACGGGCACAAGCTGGAGAAGATTCGCGAGGTGCTGGGCTCGCAGGAGTCGCTGCCCTTCCTCCTCATTGGCGACAGTGGGCAGGAGGACGCCGAGCACTACCGCACGATTGTCCGCGAGTTCCCCGGCCGCATCCGCTGCGTCTACATCCGCAACGTGTGGCACCGGGCGGGGCGCGAGCGCGAGCTGGCCTTCATCGCCGCGGACATCCGCGCCGCCGGCAGCGAGATGCTGATGGTGGACGACACGGTGACGGCCGCGCGCCACGCCGCGAGCCAGGGGTGGATTCGCTGGGCGGAGGTGGCCGAGGTGCAGGCCCACCAGCAGGAGGACGCCGAGGCGCGCACCGTGCTGGACAAGCTCGACCGCGAGCCCGGGTGAGCGGGGAGGGGTTGCGGACACCCTCCGAGCCCGCGAGCATGAAGGCCGTTGCTCGGAGGGTGCTCCATGAAGCGTCGTTGGGTGGTTTCGCTGGCGTTGGTGTTGCTGACGACCGGCTGCGCCACGGCGCGCGTGGTGCGCCTGGACACGGGCCGGGGCGAGCCCCTCGTCCTCACCCCACGCACCGATGACACCGAACCGGTCGAGCTGGAGGAAGAAGAGCTCCAGGGGGCTCTGGCCGAGTTGTCCCGGGATGTGAGGCCCTCCGCCAACCCGCAGCAGGCCGCTCGGCGGCTATTCGAGGTGGAGGCACGCAGCGGTTCGTACCTTTTCAACCCCCGCACCCACGAGGTGGCTCCCGTGGAGGGGACGTCGAGGGTGTCGGACCTGCCGTCAGCGGAGGTGGAGCTGACGCGCGCCTACCTGCGCTGGTGCGAGCGCACCGGGAGGAGGGGCGACTGCCTGAGCCTGCTGGTGGAGGGTCCCACCGTGAACGGCGACGGCCGTTATGCGCTGGCCATGGCGCTGGCCCAAGGTGCGGTGTTGGAGGAAATGCTCGAAGCCTTCAAGGACATGGCCAACCCGCACGCGATGCTGGCGGCGGCGTTGTGGACGGGCACCACCTACTTCATCCTCATGTCGCTACCCGAGCCTGTTTCCAAGGGACTCGCGGCGGTGATGACCGCGACGCTCATCGTCTACCTGGGTGTGGATACGTTCTGGGGATTGATGACGGGTTTCAAGCGGCTGGTAGAGGAGGCGGACCGCGCCACGACGTTCGACGAGCTCCGCGGTGCCGGGGAGCGGTATGGCAAGGTGATGGGGCGGAACGCGGCGCGCGCCTTCGCCCTGCTCGCCACGGCGGCCATCGGGAACACAGCGGCGGGGTTCGCGTCGAAGGTGCCGACGTTGCCCGGCTCGGCGCAGGCGTCCATGCAGGCCGGGGCACAGGCAGGCATCCAGCTCTCGGCCGTGGGCCAGGTGGAGGCGGTTGCCGTGACGGGCGAGGCCATTACCCTGTCGCTGGCTCCTGGCGCGGTCGCCATGGCGGCGCGGGGGATGGGTGCTGGTGCTGCCGGCCCGGTGGATGCGCAGGGACATGACCACCACATCGCCACGGACAAGTGGTGGGATTCCACCGACAACGGCGGCCCCTGGTCGCCTCAGTTCCAGAAGGTCTTCGACAAGGCTGGTATGTCGTTGAATGACCCGGCCAACATCGTTCGCGTCCGCGGCCACAGGGGGCCACATCCGCAGGAGTACCATCAACGGATTCTTGACCGCTTGTTTGAAGCAACGAAAACGTGCCGCAGCGTCCAGCATTGCCGAGAAGCATTGACGTCGGAGCTTCGCAGGCTGGCGCGTCAGATCTCCACGGAAGGAACCGAACTGAACAGGTTGGTGACTCGGAGTGAGTGAGTTCAGGAACTCTTTCATGCCAACGAGATACTTCAGAC
>NZ_DASVSO010000120.1:0-12094 GCF_036388035.1 Archangium sp. | reverse complement strand
TCCCGCCGAGCTCTCCCTGCTTCTCGCCGAGCTCGCTCTGCTTCTCGCCGATCTCCCTCACGCCCTTGAAGGTGTCGTCGAAGGTCTTCAGCGTCGCCGCATCCCGGATGAGGAACTCCTGGCCATCATCGCGGCGCAGGTAGAGCAGCGGCAGCTTCCCGTTGTTCGCCAGGGCGCGGGCCACCTTCAGATCCTGCATCGAGCCGGACATCGACGCGTTATCCGAGGAGTGAAGGAAGACGTAGGAGAACCTGCTGTCGTCGTCCTCATGGGGTGCTCGCGGAGGATTCAGCGCGGCGGGGGGCTTCCCGGCAACCGGAGGCACGGGCACGGGCACGGGCACCGGAGCCTTCGGCGCGGGCGAGGCGGGCGCCTGGGCGAGCAGGGGCGCCGAGGGCGGAGGCGTGGGGGCCGCGGCCTCCCGGGCCACCACCTGGAAGGGGACGAGTGCCACCAGCGCGAGGCCTCCCAGGGCCCAGCGCGCCCAGCGGTGGGGGTGCTTCGATTCGCTACCAGCGTGTTCCAGCATGGCGATCCTCCGTTTGAGGGCTGCGAGATGAGACGAGGCACCGGGCATCGCCGCGGCAGCCGGAGCGCGGGCGACACCGAAGAGGAGCAGCAGTCGCCCGTACTCGCGGGGCGCGGCACCGGTGGCCTGGAGCGCGACGGCATCACAGGCCTCCTCGCGGGCGAGCGCGTACTCCCGGCAGGCCCGCCGCACGAGCGGGTGGAAGAAGAGCACGGCCCGCGCGAGCGCCGGCACCCAGCCGAGCCACAGGTCCCCACGCCGCACATGGGCGAGCTCGTGCGCGAGGGCCATGCGCTGCTCCTGCGGCGAGAGCGTCTCCAGCGCCCGGCGGGGAAGGATGACCTCGGGGTGCAGCAGGCCGAGCGCGAGCGGGCTCGGCGCATGCTCGGAGACGAGCAGCGGGGGGATGCGCACGAGGCCCAGCTCGCGCCCGAGCGTGGACGCGGCCTGGAGGAGCGAGGCGTCCTCGAGTGGCCGTGCCTCACGCCGGATGTGGCGCAGCTGCACGAGGCCCCGGAGCAGCTCCCGCCCGTGCCAGGCCAGACCGCCGAGCCACGCGAGCAGCGCGCCCATCACCAGCAACGCCCAGCCCGTGCGCGCGCCGGTGGGCTCTGGCGTGGAGAGCGGGGCGCGGGCTTCTTCACCCCCCACCCGCGGGAGCAGACGCTCGCCGGCGGGAGTCGCGGCCCCCTGCTCCACGACGACCACGCGGGCCTCGGGGGCGGGCAGCAGCGGCAGGCGCAGCACGCCCGGCGCGAACAGGCTCACCAGGCACTTGAGGCCCACGAGCCACCACAGCGCCGCCCGAGCGGACGAGGGCAGCCTCGGCAGCACGCGCGTGAGCGCCCACACCCCCAGGGCCCACAGCGCTCCCTGCCACGTCACCTGCCACAGCGCTCGCAGGAGGCCGAGCCCCTGCTCCACCACCGCGTGCATGTCCAGGGCGCTCATTCCTCTCCCTCCTTCTTCGACTTGAGCCGGGCGACGGCCTCCTCCAGCTGGCGCAGCTCGTCGTCGCTGACCTGCTCGGCCTGGGACAGCCACGTCGCGAAGGGCGACAGCGAGCCCGCCAGGGACTTCTTCACGAAGTCCCCCACCACGCCCCGCAACAGCTCCGCCAGCGGCACGCTCGAGCTGTACTGGTAGACGCCCTCCACCTTGCGCCGCGTGAGGTGCCCCTTGCTGCGCAGCCGCTCCATCACCGTGAGGACGGTGGAGCGCGCCAGCCCCTGCGGCTCGCCGAAGCGCTCCGCCACCTCGCCCACCGTGACGGGGCCGTGCTCCGCCACCCAGCGCAGCACCACCAGCTCCTGGTCTCCCACCGGCTTCTTCATGCAGCCCACCCGCGTGACTACAAGTGTCGTCACGAAGCAAGGTAAGCGCTGACTACGGTTGTAGTCAAGTCGGTGGCGGGACGACGCGTTCCGTCAGGGACGGCTTTGCGGCTACGCTCCGGGGAATATGAAGACGCTTCGCACCACGCTGCTCGTCGTCGGCGGGGGCCTCGCCCTCGTCTCTCCGCTCACCGCGCTGGCCAAGGACGCCAAGGCTCCCGCGCCGGTGGCGCTCGTGTCCTTCACCGAGCCCGAGTCCATCAAGCGCCTCGAGCGCAGCAAGCACAAGGTGGACTTCTTCCACCTGGCCAACCAGTTCGAGAGCCAGGGCAACAAGGCCTTCTGCGGCCCCACCTCCTCGGTCATCGTGCTCAACGCCCTGCGCGTGAACAACAACGCCATCTCCAAGCCGCAGGATCCGCGCCTCGTGCTGGACGAGGACAAGGCGCTGCTGCCGGCGGGTTTTGATCCGCTCTTCCACCGCTACACGCAGAACAACTTCTTCGACGAGGCCTCCTCGAAGGTGAAGAGCCGCGAGCAGGTGTTCGGCAAGCCCGCCGACGAGGGCGGGAAGACCGACGCCGGCATCCAGCTCCGCCAGCTCCAGGGAATGCTGGAGGCCAAGGGGCTCGACGTGCGGCTGCGCGTCGCGGACGAGAAGCTCGCCGACGCCACCATCAAGGCCGAGCTGAAGGAGAACCTGAAGACGGCCAACGACTACGTCATCATCAACTACACCCGGCCCGCGCTGGGGCAGAAGGGCGGCGGCCACATCTCGCCGCTCGCCGCCTATGACCAGGTGTCGGACTCCTTCCTCATCCTGGACGTCAACCCCAACGGCCAGTCGTGGGTGTGGGTGAAGGCGGACGCGCTCCTCCAGGCCATGCGCACGCCCGACACCGTGGAGAATCGCGGCTACCTCCTGGTGAAGGAGGGCACCCCCGCCGCCCAGGCCCAGGACCTGAAGTAGTCCCCGCGCCGAGGCGCGAGCGCGCTCAGGTGCGCTCGCGCTCGAGCACCAGGGGCATCCAGGTCTCGTTGAGCCGCAGGCGGGGCACGGTGACGCTGCCATCGGCCGCGGCGGTGACGGTGCCGCGGGCCGTGCCGAAGCGCCAGCGGATGCGCTCGCCCGGCAGGCACCGGAAGCGCTGCACGCGCCGGGGCGTCACGTCCACCGTGGGCGAGTCGGTGATGCCGGGGCCGCGCACCGCGCGCAGCGGCAGGACGAAGCGCCCGTGCGTGTCCACCACCGTGCTGGCGTCCCAGCGCAGCGAGCGGTTGAGCATGCCGGCCACGTCGCCATCCCAGCCGGTGTCCCCGGGCACCTTCGGGTCTCCCGCGTACCCGGAGTCATCGCGCCAGGGCCGGTACCCATTGCCCCCGCTGCCCGGGTAGCCATCCCACGAGGAGCGGCTGAAGGCGGGGAAGGCGAGGTCGCGCTTCAGGAAGGTGTGCTTGTCCGTCCGAGGGTTCCAGCCCCGGTCCCACCAGCGCGGGCCCAGCCATGGATCGGCCTCGATGTGCCCGCCCTCGTCCCAGACGGCGACGTGGCCGATGTGCTGCTGCTGCAGCGTCTCGTAGAAGGAGGCGCCGGTGAGGGTGCTGGGCCCCACCACGGAGCCGAAGTGGATGGTGGGGTCGTCCTTGCCGTGCTCCACGAAGAGGAACTGCGAGCGGGCCTCGGGGTCGTCCCGCAGCGCCCGCGTCATGTCCAGGCGGCTCCAGACGCCCAGGCCGTCCGCGTCCGGCACCTCCTCCTCGGGCATGCCCCACAGGCTGGAGAGCTGCGCCAGCCGCCAGGGCCGGTGCGTGCGCGCCACCGTCTGCGCGTGCGTGGCGTGGACGCCCGCGAAGTGCCGCGCGTACAGCGTGCCGACCGCCAGCGCGCCCGCGCCGCCCATGGAGTCTCCCTCGATGAAGACGCGCTCGGGGTCCGCGCCCGGGTAGGTGCGCAGCACCCACTCCAGCAGCGCCAGCACCCGGCGCACGGTGTACGGCGGCACCGCTCCCTCCAGCGCGGAGGCCCGGGGCAGGCGCTCGGAGTAGCCCCACCAGTACGTGAGGTCCGGATCGCTCGGCTCGATGATGAACTGGCTCGTGGCCTGCTGGGGCTTGGGCGGCCAGTTGCCCACGCCGTGCAGGCGCACCGTCACCGGCATGCTGTACGCGGCCGAGGCGGCGCTCGGCACCGTCACCACCGCGGGGAAGGTGCGTCCGGCGTACCCGGGGCTGTCCAGCCACGTGTCGGTGACCTGCTCCAGCGTCAGGCGCACGCCGCTGGGCTGCGACTCCTCCCGGAGGACGCGCGGCTCGGGCGGGCGGACGGTGTCGTGGACCTCGAGCGTCATCCGCGCCTGCGCCGTGGTGTGGCTGTCGGTGGCGGTGAAGATGACGTCGCGGCGCGTCCCGCCCTGGATGAAGTCAGGCCGGAAGGTGAGCATGCGAGCGGGCTCGTTCCAGCGCGCTCCCGGGGGCAGCCCGTCCGCGAAGATGCGAGTGGGCCCCTGGGCGCCCTCGACGCGCACCGTGACGCGCAGCACCTCCTCCTCGTTGACGGCCTGGAAGGCGGGCACGTGCAGCTCGAGCGTCCGCGTGCCGGAGGGCAGCAGGGGATCCATCTCGGACTGGGCCGAAGCGGGCCGTGGCGAGTCCATCAGCAACAAGGTGAGCAGCACCGGGACCACCCCCCAGTGCCGCGGATTGCAAGCCTGGAACATCCACCCCCAACGCATCGTGCAACACCCTCATGAGCGGCTTCCGAGGGGACCGTGTCCCCCGGGCCGCGGTACGAGGCCCTGGACGTATCGCTTCAGCAAACGGCGTGCCCTTTTGTTCCCGACGCGCGCTCCCTCCCTTCACGGGTGGTTGGGGTGCATCCGATGCCGCCACCCCGTGCGTCGCGAGGTGAGGTCTCGGTTCTCGAAGAACTTCACCAGCACGAGCCCCGCGACGAAGCCGCCCACGTGGGCCCACACCGCCACGCCGCTGCCGCCCTCGGCGTCGAGCTGGTTGAGCTGGGGCAGCCCGGTGAGGACCTGGAGGCCGAACCAGTACAGCAGCACCAGCCAGGCAGGCAGGGGGATGATGCGGAAGATGATGATGAAGATGAAGAGCATGTTCACCCGCACGCGCGGGTAGAGCAGGAGGTAGGCCCCCATCACCCCGGAGATGGCGCCCGAGGCGCCCACCATGGGGATGGGCGAGGCCGGGTCCACCATCACCTGCGCGGCCGCGGCCGCCAGTCCGCACACGACGTAGAAGACGAGGAAGCGCAGCCGCCCCATGCTGTCCTCGACGTTGTTGCCGAACACCCAGAAGAAGAGGCAGTTGCCCAGCAGGTGACTCCAGCTCCCGTGGAGGAACATGGAGGTGAGGGGCGTGAGGCGGTTGATGGGTGCGTTGTCGACCACACACGACAGGCCCCCTCCGATCGGCACCCCCAGGCCCACCGGCGCCAGCCGGGTGAGCTCTCCTGGGACGAGCCCCAGCTCGCACACGCTGCGGATGAGCGCCAGGGAGTTGAGTCCGGCGCCCTGCACGAAGAACCAGGTGGCTCCGATGGCACCGAGCAGCAGGTAGGTGACGATCGGCGTGCGGAGTGTGGGGTTGTCGTCGCTGAGGGGAATCATCGAGGGCCTCCATGATGTGCACGCTGTGGGCGCGGGGCAGGGGGCGCGCGAAGCGTGTACGGCGGCGGACGTCCTGCCCCGGGGTCGCTTCCTCACGGAGGGCGTCGACCCTAGCTGTGTGGGCATGGACGACCTCATCTCGCCTCGCCTCATCCCGTTGCCTGGTGGTCTGCGCATGCAAGCCCTGGAGGCTGGCCCCGTGGACGGGCCGCTCGTACTGCTGTTGCATGGTTTCCCCGAGTCCTCCGAGAGCTGGCGCGACGTGCTCCCCGGGCTGGCCGAGGCCGGCTTCCGCGCCATCGCGCCGGACCTGCGGGGCTACGGCGGCACGGACAGGCCCGAGGACGGCTACGACCTCGATACACTGGCCAACGATGTCGTCGAGCTGGCCCACTACCTCCAGCCGGGGCGGCCCGTGCATCTCGTGGGGCACGACTGGGGCGGGCTCATCGCCTACCACGTGGCGGCCATGCACCCGGAGGTGGTGGACCGGCTGGCCGTCGTCAACGCCCCGCATCCGGCGGTGATGGCGCGCGGCATCTGGAACCCCGCGCAGCTCGTGAGCTCCTGGTACATCTTCTTCTTCCAGCTGCCGTTCCTGCCCGAGCGCCTCATCTCCGCGCGCGGCGGTGCCCTGGTGCCACGACTCATGCGCCGGGCGATGGTGGACCCGTCGCGCGTGCCACCGGGACGGCTGGCGGAGTACGAGGCCAACTTCTCCACGCTCGAGGGGGCGCGCACGGCCCTCGCGTACTACCGCCAGGCCTTCCGCCGCACGGTGAGCCTGCGCGGAATGCGCGAGACGCGGAACTACCCGCGCATCCGCGCGCCCTTCCTGCTCATCTGGGGCGAGCAGGACGCCGCCCTGCGCAAGAACCTCACCCAGGGGCTGGAGCGGTACTTCGAGCAGCGGCCCACCGTGCACTACCTGCCGGAAGAGGGCCACTTCGTGCCGCTGGAGGCGCCGGAGAAGGTGGCGGCGCTCCTGCTCGAGCACTTCACCGCGGAGCGTCCCGAGGCGGAGGACTGGAGCGAGTCCCCGGGCACGGCGAGGGAAGGGTACGAGGAGAGTCCCCCGCCTCCGGCGTGACGGCCAGCGCGGGCGAGCCGCTCACTCCTTCAGCTGGAGCTTGCGCACCAGCTCCTCGTACTTCTCCGGGGGCAGGTTCGCCTGCTCCAGCGCCTTCCGGAGCTGCTCGCTCTTCTTGTACACGGACGAGTAGCCACACTCGGGGAAGAACTCGGGCAGGGCCGAGTAGGCGAGGTTGCGCGGGTAGTCCCGGCACATCCCCGGCCGGCTCTCATAGGAGTCGCACTGCTTCGTCACCGGGTCGTAGTGCGTGCAGCGGAAGATGAAGAGCTTGTGCCGGCGGTCCTCGCCCGCGTACTCGAAGCCATTGACGACCCGGTGCCACGTCAGCGTGAGCCAGCGCAGCGAGCGCAGGAAGAACACCGGCCGGCTCACGGGGATGGTGGGCGCCTCGCAGCAGCGGCCACAGCCATTGCAGGCCCCCGTCAGTCGGTAGCGAGGCTCGCCCTGGGCGCGCAGCACCAGGCGCGTCACCCCGAGGTCGAAGGTGTAGCGGAGCAGCGCGAGCCGTTTGATGAACCGCCGGAGGGGCCCGTCCTTCATGGTGGGCAGTGTACCAGAGCGGCCCCCCGCGGCTCGTCCATACCACTTGAGTGGTACAGCCACGGGCAGGCGGCCTGGCGCATCTTCCCTTCCGTCAGCGAGCCCGGTGGCGGCGCTCCCTCGAAGCGAGGGGTCTCACCTCACCGGCGCGTGCTGCGTACTCACACGTTCTCGTAACGGGGGAAACACCATGAAGATCCTGAATGTCCTGAAGGCCGCCACGCTGTCCGCTCTCGCCCTGGGTGCCTCGCAGGCGCTCGCCTACGACGGCTCCCTGAGCATCTCGGGCAAGAGCGGCTTCGTCATCCAGACGGGGAGCATGGCCAACGCGACGGGCTACGGCATCCACTTCTCTCCCGCCGCCTACTCGGACGGCATGGGCGGGTATGACGCCGAGTGCAACATCATGGAGGCGAGCGGCAACATCTTCGTCTACTGCTTCGACGGCTACCAGGACGCCAACAACCACCACAACCAGTTCTTCATGCCCCTGGGCAGCAAGGCCAACGTCACGGGCGTGGTCTTCACCGTCTACCCCAACGAGGTGCGCGCGGTGGCGACGGTGCTCACCGTCAACCCGTACACCACCGAGCGCAAGCCCTACACCGTGACGGGCACCTTCCCCCTCCGCCAGAGCTCCGGCTACTGGCGCAGCAGCACCGTCTACTACCAGGCCAACTCGGTGCTCGCGAACTCCGGCCGCATGGGCGGCGGGTACAGCATCACCTCGGCCTATACGTTCTGAGGTGACTGGCGACTTGGCGCGAGCGCGGGGCCGTGCTTCAAATCTCCCGCCGCATCTTCAACTCTCGGGGGAGAACCCAACATGAAGCCGTCGAAGCGTTCGCCGTGGTCGCTGTCCCTGGTGCTGCTCGCCGTCTCCACGCTCGCCGCCGGGTGCGCGTCCGCCCGGCGCGATGCCTACATCCAGGACAAGGCCATGCAGCACGTGTACCGCAAGCCCATCGCCGAGGTGTGGCCGCAGGTCCGGTCCATGTTGCAGGAGAAGGAGCTGCCGCTGCGCGAGGCCCCCGGTGCGTATGAGATCAGCACCGACTGGCACATGGTGGGGGCGCCCTCGTCGCTGGGCACCGCCTACGTGCGCTACCTGGTGCGCGGCAAGCAGCCGACCCCGGCCATGTGCTCGGTGGAGATCTTCAAGCAGAACCGCACCGAGGCCGGCCAGGGTCCGGTGGACGCGCAGACCGGTCAGCGCCGGGACCTCGGCACGGACACCACCAACATGACGCGCGACCTGGAGATGGAGTGGGAGCTGCTGCAGCGCGTGGACCCCGAGGGGGCCAAGGCGCTGCGCGAGGAGGCCGAGAAGTCCTTCAAGTAGCGCGGGCCGCCCCGGCGCTCAGTCGCGGAGGGGCAGCTCCACGGTGAGCCCGTCGAATGCCACCTCGACGGGCCCCTTGAACTCCTCGCGGGCCTGCGTGAGCAGCCGCGAGGGGTCGGTGTCGTGACGGCTGGACAGGTGCGTGAGGATGAGCCGCCTGGCACCCGCCTCGCGCGCCACCTGCGCCGCCTCGCGAGCGGTGGAGTGCCGCGTCTCCTGCGCGCGCTCCTGCTCGTCATCGGAGAAGGTGGACTCGTGGATGAGCAGGTCCGCGTCCTTCGACGCGCGCACCAGTGACTGGCACGGGCGGGTGTCGCCGGAGATGACCAGCCGCCGTCCGGGCCGCGGGTCTCCCACCACCTCCTCGGGATGGATGGTGCGGCCATCCGGCAGCGTCACCGGCTCGCCCCGCTGGAGCTGGCCGAAGACGGGCCCGGACGGAATCCCCATGGCCTTGGCCTTCTCCAGGTTGAACTTGCCCGGGCGCTCGTCCTCCTGCAGCACGTAGCCCAGCGCGTTGATGCGGTGGTCCACCCCCACCGCGTGCACCGTGTAGCCGCGCCGCTCCACCTTGTCGCCATCGCGCAGCTCGTGGAACTCCACGGGGAAGGAGAGCGACTCCACGCCCAGGTGCACCGCCTGGTGCAGCAGCCGCCGCGCCGGAGGCGGGCCGTAGAGCTGCACGGGCGTGCCCCGGCCCATCATCCCCAGCGTGCGCAGGAAGCCGATGATTCCCAGGTAGTGGTCGGCGTGGAAGTGGGTGAAGAAGACGGCGTCGACGGTGAAGCCGGTGCCAAAGCGCACCATCTGCCGCTGGCTGCCCTCGCCGCAGTCGAAGAGGAGCAGGTCGGCGTCCGCCTTCACCGCCAACCCGGACAGGTTGCGGTGCAGCGTCGGCTGGGCGGCCGAGGTGCCGAGGAAGGTGAGCCTGAGAATGGACATACCGGCGCTGCCCACGATGGAAGTCCCTCCCGCGCAGCGTCCGTGCGCTGGCGACATGCTCCATGTACCACGAGGTTGACGCGGGGGCGCTTCCCCCTCTGACGCCGGGTGGGCTAAGAGGCGCCGCCCCGACAATGAGCGACTCCCTCACCTTCTCCCCGACGAGCGACCCGCGCCGCGTGCGCGCGGCCGATGGCTCCCTCCACTCCGTGCCCGCCGGCTGGGCCCTGCTGCCCCCCGGGGACGCGGGCCTCACGCGCCGGGTGAAGGCCGCCGGCCCGAGCTGGACGGTGGTGGAGAAGAAGGGGCGCAAGCTCTTCTCGCGCGGCGTGTGGGCGCCCGAGGCCCACATCCTCGCCGCCCAGGCCGAGCTGGAGGCCGAGCGCGCCACCCCCGCCTACGCCAGGCGTCGCGAGGCCGACGTCCGCCGCCGCGAGCGCGAGCAGGCCGAGTACGAGGTGGACTTCGCCAACGCCGTGCTGCGCTTCCTCGCCTTCGCCCCCACCTTCACCGCCCACGGCAAGCTGCTGGCCGTGGCGGTGGCGGCCCACGCCACCCCCGTGGGCAGCGGCACCGTGGCCCGCACCGAGCGCATCCCCATCGAGCGCCGCGCCGAGGCCGCCGTCATCGCCTGGATGCGGCACCAGACCACCGCCTACGACAACCTCAAAATCGCCCGGGTGAAGGGCGCCCGCCGCGAGGTGCGCCGCGAGCTGGCCGAGGTGTCCCGCGCGGTGTTGGATCTCCACCGCCGCGACGTGCCCCACGCGCCCGCCGCGTGCCCCCTGTGCACCGCCCTGGCGCGGCTCGGCGCCCCGTAGCCGGACTTATCCGTCCAGAAGCCGCGCTTACGTGTTGAGTAAGCGACGCTTGTGGATTCCTGACCCGGGATTCAGTAACCCCCCTGGCGGTTTGTGACCGGCGGGTTAGTAATGGCCGCGTCATGGCCCGCCCCGCAGACCCCCACGCTCGCGCCGCGCTCATCTCCGCCGCCCGGGCGGAGTTCGTGAAGAAGGGCATCCGCGGGGCGCGCATCGAGGACATCACCGCCGCGTGCGGCCTCTCCAAGGGCGCCTTCTACCTGCACTCCTCCTCCAAGGAGGCCCTCTTCGGGGAAGTGGTGGGGGAGTTCCTGGCGGCCATGGATGGAGTCATCCTCCAGCGGCTGGAGCGCACGGAGCGCTTCTTCGCCGAGGAAGGCCCGCTGGAGGCGAGCGACGTGGCCGAGCGCTCCGCGCGCTACGAGCGTCTGGTGTCGATGAACACCGAGGACGACCTGCGGACGCTGGAGCTGATGTGGGCCTACCGCGACGTCATGCACGTCCTCATGCGCGGCAGCCAGGGCACGGACTTCGAGTCGGTGATGTGGGGCATGGTGGACCGCGAGGTGGCGCGGGTGTCGCAGGAGTTCCAGCGGGCGCAGGCCAACAACGCCTGTCGCTCGGACGTGCCGCCCGCGGTGATCGGCTCGCTCATCGTGGGCACGTACCTGTTGCTGGCGCAGCAGATGGGGCAGATGGAGCACAAGCCGGACCTGTCGGCCTGGGCCAGCTCGCTGCACCGCCTCATCCGCGAGGGCAGCCTGCCGCCGGGCTTCGCCGTCTCGCCCGCGGCCGTGCTCGCGCCCGCGCCCACTCCGAAGAAGAAGACTTCCTCGCGTCGGCCCCCGGCCCGCGCGCTCTCTCGTACCCGCAGCACCCCGAGGTCAGGACCGTGAAACTCTCCAGGACGCCCTTCGTCGCCGGGCTCGCCGCCGTGGGCGTGGCCGCCGCGGCGCTTCCCCTCTCCGGCTGCAAGGCGGACGCCGCTCCGCCCGCCGCCGCCAAGGCCGCCACCGCGCAGGAGCTGCCCACGGTGACGCTCGCCACGCCCCGTGCGGTGCAGGCCGCGCCGCGCGAGGAGGTGACGGGCACGCTCTTCCCCGCCCAGGCCCTGCAGGTGGGCTTCGAGGTGGGAGGCCGCCTGGAGAAGGTGCGCGTGAAGAAGGGCCAGACGGTGCAGGAGGGCCAGGTGCTCGCGCAGCTCAACACGGAGATCTCCGACGCGCAGCTCGCCCAGGCGCAGGCCGCGGTGGCCGCCGCCGAGGTGAGCGCCGCCATGGCCACCGACGTGGCCGGGCGCAACGCGAAGCTCCAGCAGCAGGGCAACGTGAGCGACCTGCAGAACCTCACCTCCAGCACCCAGGCGAAGCAGGCCGAGGCGCAGCTCCTCGCCGCCAAGGCGCAGCTCGCCCAGGCGCAGGCGGGCCGCCGCAAGCACGACCTGAAGGCGCCCTTCACCGGCACCGTCATCGACGCGCCCGAGCAGGTGGGCGCCATCGTGGGCCCGGGCGTGCCCCTCTTCGGGGTGGAGAACCTGGACACGCTGCTGCTCAAGACGACGGTGGCCGAGTCCGTGCGAGCCCGCCTCAAGCCGGGCACCAAGGTGCGCGTGGAGGTCATCGGGGGTGGCGCCTCCACGGACGAGGCCGTCATCCGCACCGTCATCCCCTCGGCGGACGCGGCCACGCGCCGCATCCCGGTGGACATCCTGGTGCCCAACAAGGATGGCCGCTTCGTGGCCAACACCCTGGCGCGCGTCCTGCTCCCCATGGGCGAGTCGCAGGAGGCCCAGTCCCTCCCCGCCACCGCGCTGTCCTCCTCGGGTGGGGACCACGTCCTCGTGGTGGGCTCCGCTGGCGAGGTG
>NZ_DASVSO010000119.1:0-17022 GCF_036388035.1 Archangium sp. | reverse complement strand
GGGCTCGGTGTCCTCGCGCCCGAGGCCGAGGCGATGCGGGCGCGCATGGAGGGCCGGCCCGTCCCCGGGGAGGTCGCCCCTCGTCCGGGGCTGCTCGACCGACTCCGCTCCTGGTGGCGCGGGGAGACGGTGAGGCCCGGTGCGGCGACCGTGGACGCGGTGGCTCGGCCCTCGTTCCTGGCGCGATGGCTGTCGTCGCTCTTCGGTGCGGCGGGCTCGGCGGAGGGCTCGGGGGCCTCGCCCCAGCGTGCGCCCGCGGCTTCCCCCGCACAGCCGCCGCCTCCTCCGGGCCCGGGGCTCCTCTCGCAGCTCGCCGTGTGGCTCGCCCGCTCCACCCCCCTTGGCCCGCTGCTGGGCCGGCGCAAGGCGGAGTACGTGCGGCGCCTCTTCGAGATGTTCGACGAGGGCAACCTGGAGGAGGCCTTGCGCTACGCCATTCCGCTGAGCGAGGGCGGCATGTCGGAGCAGGCCCGGCTGGCGCTCGGGGTGCCCGGCCCTCGGGAGCAGCTCACCATCCAGCCGCGCCGGGGCGGAGCCGCGAGCGTCTTCGGCGGGGGCGAGGCGGTGTTCGATGCCCTGGAGGAGCGCTACCGCGCGGCCTTCCGGAAGCTGGAGCGCGAGGGCCGCATCGAGGAGGCGGCCTTCATCCTCGCCGAGCTGCTGCACGAGAGCGAGGAGGCCGTCTCCTTCCTGGAGCGCCACGGCCGGCTGCGGCTGGCGGCGGAGCTGGCCGAGGGGCGCAAGCTGGCGCCGGGGCTGGTGGTGCGGCAGTGGATGCTGGCGAAGGACGTGGCGCGGGCGGTGGACATCGCCCGGAGCACGGGCGCCTTCGCGGACGCGGTACCGCGGTTGGAGCGCACGCACGCCGCCGAGGCCCGCGTGCTGCGGCTCCTCTGGGGCGAGGTGCTCGCGCAGGCGGGGGACTACGGGCGCGCGGTGGAGGTGGTGTGGCCGCTGGGAGAGGCGCGGCGGCTCACGCTGGCGTGGCTCGAGCGGGGCGTGGAGGTGGGCGGCGTCAGCGGGGCGCGGCTGCTGGCGCGGATGGCGGTGACCTTCCCCGAGCGCTTCGACGCGGTGCGGGCCCGGGCGCTCGCGCTGCTCGACGGAGATGACGCGGAGGGGGCCTCGGCGCGCGAGTCCTTCGCCGCCGCGTTGACCCAGGAGGTGGAGGACGGGAAGGACGCGGAGGTGGGCAGGGTGCTCCTGCGGCCCGCCCTGCGCGCGGTGCTGAGGGACCGGGCGGCGGGTCACCTGTCCCCGAGGAGCAAGGACTTCGCGCGCGGCGTGCTCGCGACGGGAGACATGGCGCTGCGGACGGACCTGCCCCCGTTGCCGGAGCCGCCCGCGCGGGTGGGCTTTCCGGCCGACGCCGCTTCCGCGTGGCACACCTTCGACGCGGCGGAGGGCGGGCCGTGGCAACTCCATGACGTGGTGTCCCTGCCGGGGGGGCGGCTGCTGGTGGCGCTCGGCGAGGCGGGGGCGCGGCTCCTCACGCCGGAGGGCCGATGCGTGGCGCACTTCGATGTGCCGGCCTTCTCGCTGGTGCGCTCGGTACATGGGGACCGGGTGCTGGCGCTCGCGCCTCGCGGGACGCTGATGCGTCTCTCGCGCCTGGACCTGACCCAGCGCCGGGCCGAGCCCTGGTGTGACGCACGCGTCGATGCCTTCGCTCCGACGTACGACGGGAGTGGGTGGTTCATCGCCGTGGGGGACACGGTGATGGCGGTGGATGTGCTCGCCTCGGACGTGCGGGCGCTGTGGCGGGTGTCGCAGGTGGGCGAGCAGGTGCTGGCGGTGGCGGCGAGCCCGAGCGAGCTGAGCTTCGTCACCACCCAGGCGGGCGGGGACTTCGAGCGCTGGAGCTACTCGCTGCCGGACCCCACGCTGCGGGCGCGCCAGACGCTGCCCGGCGGCAAGGCCGTGGAGCGCGTGCTGCACCTGTCGCTGCGGCCGGATGGGGAGCTGGCGGCGAGCGTCTCCCTCCCTCGGGAGAACACACCTCCGGCAACGGGCGTCTCCTGGGTCACCGGAGTGCTGTGGTTGGGGCCCTTCGCTGGACGTCCGACGCTGTCCCCCCCCGACGGGTCGCCAGTGCTGGTGCTCGGAGGGGCGTGGATGGCGTCGGTGATCACCGACAGGGTCGAGCTCCTGAATCGCGCGACGGGTGGGTCGTGCGGCGTGTTCTCGTTCCCCAGCGAGCCCCCGGTCCAGGTCCTGGTGCGCTTCGAGGACGAGGAGCTGCTGCTCTTCGACGAGGTGGGTCGGCTGGTGCGGGTGGACCTGTCCCGCGGCGAGGTGAGGCGGGTGGTGCCGCGCTGACGCCCAGAATCCGACAGCCGCCGGTCTCGGTGATCTCCCGCCCCGGACCTCGCCTTGCTGACCCCTGCTCGCATGCCCAGCTTGCGAGCATGGCGCTCAGGTTCACGCTCTCAAACCGGGTGGCACGTCTCCTCTCGTGCTGTCCCGCGCCGATGAGGGGGCGACTGCTGCGCGAGCTGTCCCAGCGTCTCTCGAACTCCCTGCTCCTGGTGCCCATCCAGAACCGGACAGGACATGAGCTGGGCGTGCTGCGCCTGTCCTCCGGCTTCGAGGTGAGCTACCGGTTGGATCGCTCCCTGCATTCGGTGGAGATGCTCGACATGTCGGGCGAAGGCAGCTTCACCGCCGAGCCCACACCCTTCTAACCGCGCCTCGTGGCGGCCTCGAGGAAGGTCCGCAGCGCGTTCAGGTCCACCGGTTTGGGCAGGGCGCCGCGGATGCCCTCGGGCAGGGGATGGGCGTCCCCCGCGCCGGACACCACCACCACCGGCAGCGAGCACAGGGTGGGATCAGCGCGCACGTGCTGCATCAGCTCCCAGCCGCTCATCACCGGCATCATCAAGTCCAGCAGCATCGCCGCCGGTAGAGGCGCGCCTCGCAGCTGCTCGAGTGCCTCCACCCCGTTACCCGCCACGTCCACGTCGTAGCCAAGCGCTTCGAGGAACTCGGCGAGCAACTCCCGGCTGTCCGCATGGTCCTCGACGACAAGGACGCGGTTTGGCCTTTTGCTCATGTCCTCCCGACCCTCTTTTCCGGGGTGCGCCATAGCACGGCGGGGCAGCCGTCACGGGAAAGACACGCCCGAGGGTTGGCTCGTGGACCAATGGACTGGGACGCCTCAGGAGAGGTCTCCGGGAGCCTGCCTGGGGGGTTGGGCCCGCAATCGTCGGGCGGGGGACATCCGAGGTACTTGGGGAAGGTGAGAACCAGGTCCCATGCGGCGGGCAGGACGTGAATGGTCATCCCGTCACCTGTCGGCTCTGGCGGTGCGGACGACCTCATGCGTTCGGTTCACCTCTGAGACGTGCGGTCGTGCGGCCCGTGGGGTGGAGCGCACCAAACCCCGGGTCCGCCGAGCACTATTAGGGTCCCAGGTTTTCCCGACTACCCATCCTGTCCTGTCGCCGGGTCCCCCACAGGCTCTAAGCAGGTGGCCTGATGGGTCACTGCTCGACCGAGTGCTGAGAGTCACCATGGGACAACCGTCGACCGGCAAGCTGGCAGGGAACGTGGGGGAGATGGCGCGCCAGGCGCGACTGCGCGCGGGGCTGACCCAGGCGGACGTGGCCGAGCGGGTGGGGCTGGCGACGGAGGTGTACGGGCGGTTGGAGCGCGGGCGGATGCTGCCCAGCGTCCCGTCGTTGCGGCGGCTGTGCATCGCGCTGCGCACGCCCTCGGACACCTTCCTGGGTCTCAACACCGGAGAGGTGGCCACCTGGGCGGCCGAGTCGTCCCCGCCCGAGCTGGAGGAGTCCGCCGAGCTGCGCCGCCTCATGCGCAACCTGCGCAAGCTGGACGCCTCGCAGCTCAAGCTGATCGGCCTGGTGGCCGCGGCGCTGCAGAAGCGCTAGCGGACACAGGCGGGCCCCCGGTGGTTGTTGGGCTTGTCTTCGCACCCATGTGGCTGGCGTCATGGGCGCCTTCACCTGGAGGGACGGGTGCCCATGGCGAACGAGCAGCGTCGGATGAACCGCGGGTGGGGGCCTCGGGTGGCCCTGGGGCTGGTGCTGGTCGGCCTGCTGCCCCTCGCGGCGGCTCGCGCCCAGACGCCCACCACGCCTCCGGGGCTCGAGAACCTCCAGGGTGCTCCGGGCGCCGACTCCACCGACGCGGGCCTGGTGCGCGAGGAGCTGGATCTCCAGCGCACCGACGGGGGCTTCGCCCTGGAGGGCGCGGGAAGCGAGGACGCGGGCACGCCCCGGTTCGAGCCACCCGTGCTGAGGGAGGACTCACCGGCGCGCTACCCCGAGGGGCTCCTCGCCCAGCCGGTGTCGGGCACGGTGCGGCTGGAGTTGCTGGTGGACGAGCAGGGCGAGGTGGCCGAGGTGGTGCTCCTCCAGGGCGTCCATCCGCTGTTGGACGAGTCCGCCCTGCACGCCGCGCCCGGGCTGCGCTTCTCCCCGGCGAAGGTGGAGGGCGCGCCGGTGCCGGTGCGGCTCCACTTCGAGTACCGCTTCGAGGCCCCCCCGCCGCTCGTCACGGCGGAGCGGCCCCTGCCGCCCGTCACCCTGCGCGGCCTGGTGCGCACCAAGGGCAACCGCCGGCCGGTGCCGGGCGCCACGCTCGTGTCGTTCGCGGTGAAGGACGCGCCGGTGGAGACGGGGCCGGATGGCCGCTTCGAGGCGCGGCTGCCCGCGGGCAAGCAGTGGGTGCGCGTCACCGCCCCCGGCCACAAGCCCGAGGACTTCTACGAGGACGTGCGCCAGGGCGAGGCCCTCGAGGTGGTGTACGGCCTGGAGCCCCTGGTGGTGAACCCCTACGAGACGGTGGTGCGCGGCGACCGCGATCGCACCGAGGTGTCGCGCGTCTCGCTGCACGACGCGGAGCTGCGCGAGATTCCCGGCACGCAGGGCGATCCGTTCCGCGTGGTGATGCTGATGCCCGGCGTGGGCAGCATGCTCTCGGGCATCTCGTACCCGGTGGTGCGCGGCAGCCAGCCCGCCTCCACCGGCTACTTCCTCGACGGCGTCCGCGTCCCCCTCCTCTTCCACCTCTTCCTCGGGCCGGCGGTCATCCACCCGGACTTCATCGACACCATCGACTTCTTCCCGGGCAACGCGCCCACCCAGTACGGGCGGCTGACGGGCGGCGCGGTGGAGGGCAAGCTGACGCGCCCGCGCGATGACCGGCTCCATGGCAGCGCCTACGCGGACCTCATCAACGCGGGCCTCTTCGTCGAATACCCCTTTCAGTCCACCGGCACCAACGTGTCGCTGGCGGGCCGCATCTCGTACACGCCGTGGCTGATCGCCCTGGCGGCCAATGCTCTCCAACCGCCCGGCGCCGAGGGCTCCAAGCTGGTGCTGGACTTCTACGACTACCAGGCGCGCGTCGAGCAGGAGGTGGGGCCGGGCCGGCTGCGCCTCTTCGCCTTCGGCTCCTCGGACACCTTCGGCTCGAAGGCGACGACGGAGGAGGGCTCCACGGCGTTGCAGTCCGTCCTCTTCCACCGTTTGGACCTGCGCTACCGCCACCCGGTGGGCGGTGGCGAGCTGGAGGTGGGCACCACCGTGGGGTTGGACCGCTTCGCCATCTCCAACGAGAGCCCCACGGCGGGCGGCGGCGACATCCTCATCGACCAGCGCAACGCCACCGCGCGGCTCAACTACCAGAGGAAGTTCGGCGAGGGCCTCCGCCTGCGCAGCGGCCTGGACGTGGACCACAAGCGCGCGGGGGTGTCCCTGCACCAGCGCTCCCGTCCGCCGGAGGGGGGCCCGTTCACGGAGGTGAACATCGACACGCCGGTGGCGCTCGCCACCTTCAGCGGGCTGTGGGCGGAGCTGCTGTGGGAGAAGGACTCGGCCTGGACGCTGGTGCCCGGCCTCCGCCTGGACAACTACCACCTGAACGGAGGCCGCAACGAGCTCGTGGTGGAGCCGCGCCTCGCCGTGCGCCGGAAGCTGGGCGAGCAGCTCACCCTCAAGGGTGGCGTGGGCCTCTACCACCAGGCGCCCACCACGCTCATCAGCCTGCCCATCATCGACATCGCCGCGCTGGACCAGGGGCTACAGCAGGCGCTGCAGGTGTCCGCGGGCGCGGAGTACAAGAACCTGTGGGGCTTCGACGTGAGCCTGGAGGGCTACGTCAACCCGATGCTGCGCACGGTGGAGCTGACACCCTTCGGGAGCGAGGACCCGACGGTGCCCATCTTCGAGCCGCCCCCGGAGCCCGGTACCGGGGAGCCTCCTCCCGTGACGGGGCCGGGCGGGCGCCGCGTCGTGCGGCCGATGGCGCAACAGGAGAACCCCCTCCCGGACCTGGACCTCGGGGACCTGAGCAGCACGGGCATGTCGTACGGCCTGGAGCTGCTCATCCGCCGCCCGCTGGGGGGCAACTGGTTTGGCTGGCTGTCCTACTCGTTGCAGCGCAGCACGCGGCACACGCGCTTCAACCGCTACGACTCGCATGGCCTCCCGGTGGGTCAGGCCGAGGCGGACCTGCCCTACGTCTTCGACCAGACGCACGTCCTCAACCTGGTGCTCAGCTACAAGTTCGCCAACAACATCACCCTGGGCGGAGTGCTGCACTTCAACAGCGGCCGTCCGGAGTCGGGCAACCTCACCAGCCGCACGCAGACGGTGGGCACGGACCTCGACGGCCGGCCCCAGTGGGTGCCGTTGGACCAGGACAAGGTGGACCGGCTGCCGCCCTTCTTCCGCTTCGACCTGCGGGTGTCCAAGGCGTGGGCCTACGAGACCTTCACGCTCGAGGCCTACCTGGACATGCTCAACGTGACCCTCAGCCAGGAGGTGGTGGCCTTCGACTACACCGGCGGGTACGGCTCGCCGCTGACGAAGGAGCCGACGGGCCTGCCCATCGCACTGCCCATCCTCGGGCTCAAGGGGCGCTACTGAGGCTCCTGCGTGCACCAAGTCAAGTCGAGCACCGATTTCGGGGCGGTCGAGCACCACGAGCTCCTCCTCCGTGAGCTGCTCGCGCACGTGCCGGGTTTTCTCGTCGGTGAGGGTGCGGCTCAGCTCCAGCAGTTCGAGGAAGAGCTTGATGAGGCCCGCGCGCATGCCCTCCTCTGGCCTATCGTCGGAATGAGCCACGTCGCGTCGGCACGGCGCCCTACGCGGTCGGGTCTACATCCATGAGAATCATCCTCTGTTGCTTGGGGCTTCTGTTCGCCGCCCCCGCGCTCGCCAACCCGGTAGAGGACGGGCTGTGCCATGCGCGGCCTCAGCCCGTCGAGGCGATGGAGAAGTCGGAGAAGCTCTGCCGTGCCTTCGTACGAGCCCTGGGGAAGCTGCCTGGGGAGACGATGAAGGAAGTGCAGGGGATGTTGTCTCCCGAGAGTCTGGCGCTCATGGGGACGATGACCACGGCATGGCTTGGCACCCAGGGCATTCCCGTGCTCGGTCAGACCGTGGACGCGGCGCTGCTGACGCTGGGTGTGGTGATGGCCGCGGCGCAAACGGCGGCGGTGAAGGACTCGCTGTGGAACTACGTCAGGTCCGCAGCCGGCGCGCGCGATGAGGCGGGCCTCGACACGGCGGCGACGCACCTCGCGCGAGCCGTGGCCGTGGTGGGCGTGAGCGTCGTGACGTTTCTGCTGATGAAGAAGGTGCCCGGCAAGGTGCAGAAGCGGCCAGGGCCACGCGAGCCACCCTCCTTGCCACTGCTCGAGCCCGTGCCGGTAGCCGTTGGCGCATCCGCGGGCGTCATTCCGGGTGTCATGCCAGGGACGGGGGTTGGGCCCGCGCTGGCTGCCTCGGGATCACGCTCGGCAGGCGGGCGGGTTCCGACGGAGGGCATGAAGCCCAAGAAGGTGGACCTCAAGGCTTTCAAGGAGTGGCTTGGAAAGGCGAACCGGCGGCCCGCCCGAGAGAGCTCAGAGGCCTACAAGTATCAGGGCAAGCATGCGGGGCCGGAAGAAATTCAAGTTTCCGGAGGTGGAGAGGAAGTCTGGGCGGACGGTGCCCGCCTGGACGAGGCGAGGCTTATCGAGGTCAAGCATGTGGGCGATGCCGAGAGAAGCCCGTTCATTGCTGGCTCGAAGTGCGGCGAGACTGCCCGAACCATGATTCTGGACGCACTCATGGACGAGTTCGCGCGATACGCCGCGGTCATCAAGGACCCCGATACTCCTGTCATGGGGCTCGAGGTGGTTGTCAACGATGGCAGGGCTGTTCCCCTCTTCGAGGCACTCCTGAAGAAATTCGGCATTCCAGGTGAGGTTGTTGTTCGTCCCTGAGACGAGGAGAAGGTGAATGAAGTTCTTCATCATCGCGGAAGAGGGCGGCTTGCCATCCGCAGCTGACTTCACGTCCTGCCTGAAGGCGAGCTGGCCCGGCGCCACGGTGAAGCAAATCTCGAATCCCGAGAGAAGCTATGCCTTGGAGTTCCATGTCCCCATGGCTGATTCGCGACTGGAGGGTTTGCTGCACAAGACGAGGGGCTCCATGACATTTGAAGGTGTCCCTCTTCGGGAAATCTCAGAGTTCGTCCAGTGGTGCCGCTCCCTCGTGCCCTCTCAGGTGTCCCTCCTTTTCTGCGACGAGAGCATGAATGGCGAGGTCAAGGTGACTCCACCGATGACGGCCTCGGACATCCTCCAGGCATTCCATGAGAGCGGTGGATGAGCCCAGCAAGCCGCTCCCAGGACCCGTCGCCACCGAGACGGGCCGCCCCTCAAGGGCGTTACTGAGTGGACGCGTGAGGGCCCCACTCGGCCCGCTACCGGGCACTTCGAGTGCCCGAGGGTGGGCATTCATGCCCCGGTGGGTCATGACCGAGACCCCCAGGTCATGGCATACTGTCCGTCCTGACCTGCATCCCCGGGCCGCCGCGCCTTCCCGGAGATGGAGGCGCTCCGGGGGGGAGTATGGCTTCATCGTGGATTCCAGGGCCCGAGCTCGCGTGGAGACTCCATGCCGAGTGTCCTGCGCCGTGCGTCCTGTTCCAGTCCGTCCGGGATGCCGCCGGCACGCTGCTCGACTTCCAGTGGATGGTCCTCAACCCGGCCGCCGAGGTGCTCGTGCGCGACCTGGGCCTGGATTGCTCCCTGTCCTCGTGGGACGCGGTGGTGGAGGGCCTGCCCACGCGGGGGGCGCTGAGCCAGGTGGTGGAGCAGGGCCACCCCCTCACCTTCGAGCTGGGCTGCCGCCCGGGGGGCGCCGAGCGCTGGTTCCGGGCGCAGGCCCTGAAGCAGGGGGATGGCTTCTCGCTGTGGCTCTTCGACATCACCGGAGTCCACGCGACACAGCGCTCGCTGCACGAGACGCTGGAGCGGGAGCAGGCCCTGCGGGCCCGGGAGGAGCACCTGCGGCTGGCGCTGGAGACGGCGGGGATGGTGACGTGGGAGTGGTCGGAGGCGCGGCGCTCCGTCATCTGGTCCTCCAACGTGGATGTCTTCTTCGGCCAGCCGCCGGGCAGGACGGGGGACTCGCTGGCGAGCTTCCTGGCCTGCGTCCACCCGAATGACCGGACGCGGGTGGCCGAGGCCATCGCGCAGGGGCTGAACGCGCAGGGCCCCTACACCTTCCAGTTCCGCGGCCTGTGGGCGGACGGCTCGGTGCGCTGCTACGAGGCGGTGGGGCAGACCTTCCACGAGAGCGACCGTCCGTCGCGGATGCTGGGCGTGGTGATGGACTGCACCGAGCGCGAGCGGGCCCAGGCGGCGCTGCGCGAGGCCGAGGAGCGCTACCGGCTGGCGACCTGGGCCACCAATGACGTGCTCTGGGACTGGAGCCCCACCACCGACCGCATCCACTGGGGCGAGGCGACCCACACCATGTTCGGCTACCCGCCCGAGGAGATGGGCGACCTCGCCTGGTGGGCGGAGCAGGTCCACCCCGAGGACCGGCAGCCGGTGCTGGAGGGGCTCCGGCAGGTGGTGGCGTCGGGCGAGGCGTCGTGGTCGGCCGAGTACCGCTTCCGGCGCAAGGACGGCACGTATGCCCACGTGCTGGACCGGGGGCTGGTGGCCCGAGACACCGAGGGGCGCGCGACGCGGATGATCGGCTCGCTCATGGACATCACCGAGCGCAAGCGCACCATGGAGCGGATGCAGGAGGAGGCGCAGTTCCGCGAGCGCTTCATCGGCATCCTCGGGCATGACCTGCGCAACCCCCTCAACGCCATCTCGCTCACGGCCCGCGCGCTGCGACGGCGCAGCGTGTCCCCGGCGCAGCAGCAGCTGGCGCAGCGGATTGAAGCGAGCGCGGCGCGCATGGGGAACATGATCTCCGACATCCTCGACCTGACGCGGGCGCGGCTGTCCGGGGGGATTCCCCTGCACCTGAAGAGCACGCGCCTGCCCGAGGTGTGTGAGCAGGTGGTGGAGGAGCTGTCGGTGGCGTACCCGGGGCGCGCCATCTCCTTGGAAACCGAGGGCGAGGGCGAGGGCTTCTGGGACTCGGACCGGCTGGCGCAGGTGGTGAGCAACCTGGTGGGCAACGCGCTGGAGCATGGCACGCCGGAGGGCACCATCTTCGTGCGCTGCCTGAGCGAGTCGGACCGGCAGGTGCTGGAGGTGTCCAACCCGGGAGCGCCCATCCCCCCGCACATGCTGGCCACGCTGTTCGACCCCTTCCGTCAGGTGTCGAGACGCAACGGCCGGCGCAGCGGGTTGGGGTTGGGGCTGTTCATCGTGCGCGAGCTCGTCGAGGCGCACGGTGGGCAGGTGTCGGTGCGCTCCTCGGAGGAGGAGGGGACGACCTTCACGGTCCTCCTGCCCCGGGATGCGCGCCGCTCGGCGCGAAGTGAGCCGCTGGAACAGGCCCACTCCGCCTGAGGCTCCCGCTCCCGAGGGGAGCGGGGAGAGGACTTACTGAGCGGTGGCGCTCTCGGCGTGCCGGAGGGTGAAGAAGGCCACCTCGGGGTAGGTGCCGCGCCGCAGGTACGGCCCGCCGAAGCCGAAGCCCAGCCCCATGTTCACGTAGAGCTGGTTGCCGCGCACATGGTAGTGGCCCTGGATGTAGGGCTGGCCGGCGCGACGGAAGATGGCCTCGGTGAGGCCGCGCACCACGAACTGGCCGCCGTGCGTGTGCCCCGAGAACTGCACCAGGTTGCCGTCCGGCGGCAGCTTGTCGATGGTGGGCGGCGCGTGGGTGAGCACCAGCCGCGTGCCCGACTCCGGCGCGCCGCGGAAGGTGGCCTCCACGTCATCGCGGCCCGTGCGCCCATCGTCGATGCCGAGGATGGTGGCCGGCGCTCCACGCACGTGCACCACCCGGTGCTCGTTCTGCAGCACCGTGTACCCCAGGCGCTCGAAGCCGGCGCGCAGGTAGTGCGCGTCCACCCAGTGGTCATGGTTGCCCAGCACCACGAACACCGGGCTGCTGAAGCCGGCCAGCTGCTCGATGACGCGCGGCAGCGGCTTGGGGCTGTGGGTGACGTAGTCGCCGGTGAGGAAGATGAAGTCCGGGTTGCGCGCGTTGACCTCGGCCACCGCGCGGCGGATGCGCACCGCGGACGTCGCCTGGCCCACGTGGATGTCCGACAGGTGCGCGATGCGCAGCCCGTCGTGCTCCCGGTGCAGCCCCGGCACGTGCAGCACGTTCTCCGAGAGGGTGAAGTGGTCGCGCAGGCGCAGCCGCGCGTCCGGACGCAGCGGGTCCGGCGCGTGCGCCCTCAGCTCGTTCCGCTTCATCTGGTTCCGGTGCAGTCCGGGGTTGGGAACAGAGATGGCTCCAACTGCCTGGGCGGCGGAGCGGCGGCGGGCGAGTCTCAGGCGCATGCTTTTCCTTCCGTCGGGGGACGGCTCGAATTGTAGAGGACATCGGCCACGAAGGACGAGGGCAGGCGCTAGCGAATGCCTGCCCGGCCTCCTACCGATGTCAGCGGGCGGAAGGTAAAGCCCGAGGCGGCTCCAAAAATTCCGGGCCGCCGGCGTGAAGCCCGGCAGCCCGGTGACTCTGCGACCCTGGAGGCCCCTGGGGGCCTAGTGGCCGCGCAGGACGGTGAGGCCCCTGTCGGTGAGCACGTAGAGCATCGCCGGCTTCACGGTGGGGTCATAGAGGAGCTGCTCCACGTGGTTGCCGTCCACGCCGCTCACGCGCGAGAGCTGCTTCTTGTCATCCATCCGCCAGAGGCCCGCGCCGCTGGTGCCGATGAAGAGCGAGCCGTCGTCGGTGGCCGCCAGCGAGGTGAGCTCATCCGTGGGCAGCCCGGCCACCTTGGTGCCCCGGGCATCGGAGCGGCGCAGGATGGTCAGCTGCCACAGGCCGAAGTCCTTGCTGGCCAGATAGTAGCGGCTGTCCCGGGTCTGCTGGATGCCGCGCCAGAAGTCCTTGTCCGGCAGGCCGTTGAGCTCGGGGAGGTGGGCGTTGAGCTTCTCCGGGTTGAGCGACTCGTCGACCCGGTCCCAGTGCACGAGGTTGGGCGAGGGCGTCACCACGCCCACCTTCCAGTCGTTGCCGATGAGCACGTCACCGCTCTGCGAGATGCCCAGCGCGTACGTGTAGCCGGCCTTCTGGGTCTCCTTGCCGTCCGGCCTCTTCTCGAACCACACCGGGTGCCGGTGGCTGTTGTAGACGAGCCCCTGGATGCGCGTCACCCCGTGGTTGGTGCCGATGTAGATGTCACCCCGGTCCCGGCCGCGCATCACCTTCACGCAGCTGAGCACCGAGCGGTCCTCGTCGAAGTGGTGGTCGTTCGTGTTGCGGATGCCGATGTCCTGTGGCCCGTTGGGCGTGGCCGACTGCTGCAGGTGCTCCTCCAGCACCACGCGGCCATCCGGCTCCAGCCGCACCACGTCCAGGTCCCCCTTCTGGTACTCGAGGTAGCGCACCGGGTCGTAGCGGGTCGGGTCCGTGGACTGGTAGCCGTCGTCCATGTGGCGACCATCCGGGCTGTAGATGAAGGCGGGGCTCAGCTCGTAGGTGGCGTAGCCCACGTAGGCGCGGCCCGCGCTGCCACCGCAGATGACGGTGGAGCCATAGGCCAGCTTGTCCTCGCCGAAGCCCGGCGCCGCCTGGCCCACGCCGGTCGTCCAGCGGGGGGCGGTGTCCCCGGGGCGCAGCACGCCGATGCGATCCCCGTCCAGCAGCCAGATGTTGTACGCGTCGTCCACGGCCACCCCGCGCACGCGGTCGAGCCCGTAGCGCTGCGAGTAGTTGACCAGCGGCTCGTTCGGCCACGGCCCCACGGTCACCTTCGGCTCGGTGCCGCCGCCACCGGTGCCGCCATCGGTGCCGCCCCCCGTGCCACCGTCCGAGCCGTTGCCCGGAGTCGAGCCACCGTCCCGCGGGTTGCCCGGAGTCGAGCCACCGTCCGGGTTGCCCGCATCGGGCGGGGTGCCGGCGTCCGGCTGGACCCTGTCCGTTGGCGACGGCTCCTGCATGGGCGGGGTGTCGCCCCCCGGCGGTGACGGCTCCTCCGTCGTCCCGCAGCCCCACGCCACCATCGCCCCCACCGCCCACGCCCCCAACAGTCTGCGCATCGTCTTCCCGCCTCCTCGGGCCACCCCGAAACACCCCGGATGGAGCAAGCCCCGTACCGGAGGGCCGTGGGGACACCCGGTGGAACGGGCGGGGCTCGTGCGGCGCCAGGGAGGGAAGCGGAGTTCCCCGCGTGTTTCCGCGCCTCGCCGGACAGGGGCACGAAAGCAACCGGGCCCGTTCCCCAGCGAGGGAAACGGGCCCGAGCCTTCGTCAGCGATGGAGTGTCTCGCTCTCCCGCTGGGGAGTCGGTGGGGTGCCCGGGTTTCCCTGGGTGCCCCGCCGAGTACCCTACTTGGTGCTCTTCTTGGTGGCCTTGGGGCTGGTGGCGTTGAGCTCCACCGCGACGATCTCCTCACCCTCGAGCTGGAAGCGGGCGCGCACCTGGGCCCCCTCGGGGATGGACTTGAGCTCCACCTTCTTGCCGTCCAGCATCACCTGGGTCTCCTTGCGCACGTCCAGGTCCGCGTCCGGCAGGCCCTGGCGGGCGAGGGTGATGCCGTCGAAGGCGGCGCCCTTCAGGGTGCCGTTCATGCTGAAGGCCTTGTCCTTCTTGAAGGTGCCGTCCTTGGCGTTGTCCAGGCCCACCTTGTCCTCGGCCTTGCCCACCACATCCTTGGCCTTGTCCGTGGCGTCCTTGATGCCCTGGTCCACCTCGGTGGCATCGACGCCCGTGCCGAGGTTGCGGCCCTCGTTGCGCTTCTGCTCCTCCATCGCCTGGGTGTTCTTGTTCGCATCGTCCTGCGCGAAAGCGGCGGTGCCCAGGGTGAAGACCAGTACGGCCATGAGCTTCTTCATGATGACCCCTCCGTGTTGTGCCCGTGTTCGGCTGACTTGCCGGGAAATGGTGGGGTCAGGTGGGCATGGCGCCAACCCTGCAACGGGGGAGCCGAGGGCTGCCGACTGGAGGGCAGGCAGGCGGGAGGGCGGGGGCTGGACGGGGGGGGCGAGCAGCCCTAGTCACAGCTATCGCACAGGCCGCGCAGCTGGATGTCCACCGAGCGCGCCGTCACCGCCTTGGGGGCGCCCTTGGCGGAGGTGAGGCGCACGGACTCGGAGGGCAGGCAGGCGACCGCGCCACAGTCGGTACAGGTGAAGTGCGGGTGCGAGCCCTGGTGCGACTTCTCCTCGCGCTTGAGCTCGAAGCGCCACACGTGGTCACCCAAGTCCGCGCGCACCACCAGCCCCGCCTCGGTCAGGTCGGTGAGGTTGCGGTAGATGGTGACCCGGTCATAGCCCTCGTCGCCCAGGGCCTCCACCAGGTCCGCGTGGCTCAACGGCGAAGTGGCGGACTCCAACTCCCGGAGCACCGCGACCCGAGGGGCGGTGCTCCGCAGGCCGGCGGCGCGGAGGCGTTCCTGGTACTCGACGAGCTTGGGCTGGGGGGCGGTCTTCCTGGCAGCCATCGTTGTATGACGCAATAACCCAAGTCCCGCGAAGTTGCACCTGAACTGCCCATTTGAAGCGGGGGCCCATCATTTCCTGGACACATGGCTCCCGGCCAGTCGTGGGGGGGTCGTCCAGACAGCCAGACAGCCGTCTTCAGTGCTGGCAGCGGCGGTTGAGGCCGTGCGCCACCATCAGCACGGCGCTACCCGTCACCGTTCCTCCCAGCTCCAGGGGGCCCTCGGGGAGCGCGGTGGCGGCGAGCACCAGTAGACCCAGCCCCAGGGACCCGAGTGTGAGGACGCGCCAGTCCCGGTGCCGGCGGAAGCCCGGCACGAAGCTGGCCCCACCGATGACGGCCGCCAGCGCTACCACGCCGAGGTGGAGGGGGACTTCCTCCAAGGTTCGGCTCAGCACCGCTGGCAGCATGCCCAGCACCAGCGGCAGCAGCATGCAGTGGGCCATGCACAGCAGCGCCAGCCATTGGCCCCAGGCATCGAGCTCGTGCTTCATCGGCCGGGCTCCCGGTGAAGATTCGTTCTGATGACTGCTGTATCCTGATTGCAAGAGAAAACCTGTTTCTTTATCCTGGAAAACGAGGCGAGGCCCGCATTCCCGAGCGAAAAAGCGCCTGTCCTCCGCATCGAGCGATTCTCATCCTGACGAGCCGCCTGTAGCTTCACGGATGGTTCGGCCTGCCTGGGGGACCAGGACACCGACACAACCTGAAAGGACGGAGCGTCATGAGCCACGACACCCACAACCATGCCTCGCACGACCACCAGCACGTCAGCGGCTGCGGCCACACCGCCGTGCAGCACGGTGACCACGTGGACTACCTGCACGAGGGCCACCTGCACCGGAAGGCGGGCGCGCAGTACAACGAGTGCCGCATCGATGCGAACGCGGCGAACCCCGCGCAGTGCACGCCGCAGCACGCCTGCGCCGACCACGCGAAGGACCACCAGCACGGCCCGAAGTGCGGCCACGAGGCGGTGCCGCACGGCGACCACATGGACTACCTGGTGGGCGGCCACCTGCACCACCCGCACGGCAGCCACTGCGACGACCACGGCGCGCTGCGCGTGGTGACCTGAGCACTTGCCCAGGCCGGGGGTCTCCCTCCTGGCCGTCTCCGGGAAGCGCGCTCCGGTCCCCGTGAGCGCGCCATCGGACTTCAGTGGGCCACGGTGCAGACGCCACCCCCGTTGAGGTGCGCCTGATCCACGATGCTCTGGGTGACGAACTCCTGGAGTGTCCGCACCGTGTAGGCGCCCGGCTCGTAGACGACGGGCCGGCCCTGGCTGTCCTTCAACTCACCGCCGTCCAGCCCGTGCAGGTCCAGGAGCTTCTGCGCGGAGAGCCCCTCGGGGGTGATGACCTTGTTCGTGTCCGCCGTGGCGGCGAAGGCGTCGAAGCGCAGCTGCACGCCCCGGTGGGTGCCGAGCCGGTCGTAGAACATGTGCTCGGCGTGGATGGTCACCTCCGCCTCCGCCACGGAGTTCTCCGGCACCACGAGGCCCAGGGTCCCGTCCACGCCGTTGACGCAGTCCACCATGTGCGCGTTCACCGGGAAGCCCATGCGGAAGGTGTAGACGCCCACACCCGCCTTCACCGCCACCCCCTCCACCCAGTAGCTGTAGCCGCGCTCGCGCATCATCGCGAGCTCCTCGGAGGAGAGGGCTCCATCCGGCAGCTTCGTGTCCTCCCGGGGCGGGCTCACCCGGAAGCTCACGCTCCAGCGCCCGGCGGCCAGGCCCTTGAGCGCCGTCAGGGGCACGTCTCCCTTCTGCACGTCCACCAGCACGTGCTCGGGCGCGGTGCGCTTCTCCCCGGACGCCGAGGTGAGGGTGAAGTCCCCCAGCGACACCAGGTACTTGGTGAACTGCACGGACCAGCCATCCTGGAAGAGGTGGCTCGGATAGCCGCGCTGGGTTCCATCCCCACCGCTCATCGTCACGCGCACCTCGCCCTCGGCCACGGGCTCGCACGCCGTCCCCGCGAGCGCCATCGCCACGAGCGCCGCGCCACATGTCATCCGCCATCGGCTGTTCATGTATCAGGGAAGTAGATGCAACAGAGTTGCGAGTCAAGTCCACGCTGGTGTATCTCCGTGGCTACCCATGTGGATCTCAACGCTGGTGCTCTGCCTGCTGAGTGGCGCGGCCGAAGTGACCGTGTCCCCGCCCGTGCCCGTGGAGGCGGCTCCTCC
>NZ_DASVSO010000118.1:0-11536 GCF_036388035.1 Archangium sp. | reverse complement strand
GCGGGAGGGGGCGACGGCGGTGCCCGGGTGGGTGGGGGTGCCGGAGCTGGGCGTGGCGTACCGCCAGGGGACGGGAGGCTGGGAGGTGGGGGCGCGGGCCCGCTTCGACTACTTGCGCCTGGCGGTGACGGGCGAGGCCGTGGGCCGGCGGCAGGTGTTCACGGATGAGGCGTGGGCGCTGGCGGCGGAGCTGTCGCTCGGGGTGACGGGGAGCACGGGCAGCCACTACTTCGACGAGCAGAACCTGGAGGGGTGGTTCCTCCGGGTGAACCCGGGCGTGGTGGCGAGCTGGAAGGTGGCGGAGACGGTGACGGCACTGGGCGTGCTGGAGGTGCCGTACGACCTGGGGTTGAGCCCGAGCGGGACGTGGCGCGTCAAACCGATGGCCGGTGGCGGCGCGGAGATCTACCTCGGCGAGGATCTGTCGGTGTCCGCGGTGGGCGAGCTGGGCGTGGACGTGTTCAAGGAGCTGCGCGGGGTGCCCCAGACGCGGCTGGGCTACGCAGTCCGCCTGGGCCTGGGCGTGCGCCTGTTCTGAGTCCTCTCCTCCACCCCGGGACTCGGGCCCCTGCTCACGCAGGAGGCCTCGAGTCCCTGGGCAGGCGCACCCGGAAGGTCGTCCCCGTCTCGGCGGTGCTCTCCACCCGAACGCTTCCGCCATGCGCCTCGGCGACGCCCTTCACTAGCGTCAGCCCGATCCCCCAGCCCTTCTTTCCACTGGCCTCCGCGCTCTTCGCGCGCGTGAAGTGCTGGAAGAGCCCTTCCTGCTCCTCGGGGGGAATGGGCCTTCCCCAGTTGTGGACGGACAGCTCCACCTGGTCGCCGTCCTGTTCCAAGGTCACGGTCACCCGGCCCGTGGGGTCTCCGTACTTGATGGCATTGTTGCAGAGGTTCTCGGTGAGCCTGCGGAGGGCCTGGGCGTCCCAGGAGCCATGGAGCTGCTCCTCCCCTCGAAGGGAGAACCGCTCGCCGTGAACGGTCGCGAGATCCTCCAGCGTGCCGGCCACCAGCTGCCGGAGATCGCCCGGAGCCACGGCGATCGGCAGTCCCTGGCCCGCGCGGATCCGACTGGCGTCCAGCAGGTCGGTGATCATCTGATCCGCGCGATCGATGTTGTGTCTCACCTTGGCGGCGAGCGAGTAGACCTTGTCGGGCAGGTTGGGCTGCCGGGGAATCATCTGGGCGCCCATCCTCGCCGCGGTGAGGGGCGTGCGCAGATCATGACTGAGGGACGAGACGAACTGCTCGCGCAGGTCTCGCTCGAGCCGGAGCTGATGCGCGGCGGTCTCCGCGTCCTCTCTGGCGAGCTGCTCACTGTGGAGGCTCCTGCCGAGCAGCTCCTCGGCCGCCTTGAGATGGGTGATGTCCAGGACGAAAGCGACGTTCCGGGAGCGGCTGTCGTTGAGCAGGGCAGCCCCCATGAGGATCCAGACGACGCGACCGTCCTCGAGGATGTATCTCTTTTCGTAAGGGGTGCAGACCCCTTCCGGGGATTCGAGCAGCTCCCTGGCCGCGGCCCTGTCCTTCTCGAGATCCTCCGGCGGAGTGATCTCCTCCCAGCGGACCTTCCCCGCCAGGATCTCCTCTCGCGAGAAGCCGATGAGCCGGGCGTAGTACTCGTTCACCTCGTACAGCCCCCCATGAATGTCCGCGAAGACGATGCCGATCAGGTTGGATTCGAAGATCCGCCGGAACCGGGTCTCGCTCTCCTTGAGCTCCGCCTCGACCCTCTTCAGGTCCGAGATGTCCTGGAAGACGAGCATCGCGAGCGCGGGTCGCCCATGGAGGCCAGGCATCAGCCGGCCATTCAGGATGAGGGGGATGATGCCTTCCGGCGTATGCCAAGTCATCTCGAACCCCGAGAACGTCTCGCCTTTGGCGATCCTGAACCTCGGCAGCTCCGCCGTGGGAATCCGCCTGCCGTGCTTGTCGGTCACGAAGTATTTCTCTTCATCCAGCACGGAGAGGTTCTCCGGGATGGGGATGCGCAAGGCCTTGGCCGCTTCATTCTTGAAGGTCAGCAGCCCCGTGGTCGGGTCGACCAGCATCACCGCCACGGGGAGGCGCCCCAGCAGCGTCTCCAACCACTTGCGCTCCTCATGAAGCACGGCCTCCGCGGCTTTTCGCGCGGAGATATTGATGAAGACACTGACGGCCTGGGTGATCCGCCCCTGCTCATCGCGGATCGGCGCCGCCGTGACGGACAGGTGGGCGAGCTCCCCGTCGCTCCTTTGATACAGCACCTCCTCATCCTTGACGGTCTCGCCTTGGAGGAGTGCGCGGGCCATCGGGTACTCGTCCGCTCTGTAAGGCGTGAGATCCGGAT
This sequence comes from Archangium sp., assembly GCF_036388035.1. GTDB lineage: Bacteria > Myxococcota > Myxococcia > Myxococcales > Myxococcaceae > Archangium. The sequence goes on along the minus strand of NZ_DASVSO010000118.1, from coordinate 9,210 downwards.
GGACGGCTCTCCCCCGCGAGTACTGCTCATGGTTGTCGGGAGCGTGAGCCGGATGCCCCAGGAGGCGCTCGAATTCCTGATTGGAGTAGAGGAGCCTGCCTGACGGAGCCTCGACGAGGGAGAGGCCCGCGGGCATCTGTTGCACGATCGCATCCAGGGTCCTGCGCTCGGCCTGGACCGCTTCGTAGAGGCCCGCGTTCTCCAGCGCCACCGCAGCCGAGGCGCGCAGCCCTTTGAGCAATTCCAGATCGTCCTCGGTGAAGGGCTGGCCGCCCCGCTTGTTGTGGATCTCGAAACACCCCAGCAGCTCCCCGGAGCGACCCAAGATGGGCAGGTCGATCAGGTTGTAGAAGCCCATGCCCTTCTGAAGCCGTGGCAGGACGTGGGGATCCCGGGCCGCATCGTTGGAAAGATAGGGTTGCTTCGTGACCAGGACGTGGCCGGGAACCCCGACCATCGGCTCGAACACGACGAAATGGGGCTCGATGGAGTGGCCGTCCCGCCGCAGATATTCCGTGAAGACCATGCGACCGTCGCTCAGCCGTCCCCAGGTTCCTTGAGTCGCGTCCACGAGCTCCAGGGACATCCAGACGAGGCGTCTCATGATCTCCGGAGCCTGAAGGCTCGAGTTGAGCTCCTGCGTGGCGGCCGTCAGGATCTCGAGCTGCCGGGTGCGGCGCTCGAGCTGCGCGTTGCTTCGCTGGAGCTCCTGGGCTCGACGGAAGATCTCCGCTTCCATCTGCTGAGTGCGGCTCTTGAGCTCCTGCGCGATCAGGGTCTCCTCGCGTCCTCGCGCCTTGAGCCGGACGTACTCGGTCACATCCTCGACCCGATGGATGATGAAGGCGATGTCGCCTGACTCATCCAACACCGGGGAATTGATAGGCGACCAGTACTTCTCCTCGAATCCGCCCCCCGCCGACACGGGGCGGCGAACGTCGTACTTCTGCACGGCCATGGTATCGGCGACCCGGGTCGCCAGGACGCGTGTCAGTGAAGCGCGGAGATTCTCCACCCCCCTGGCCTGGGGATCACCCGGGTTGTCGGGAAAGACCTCGAAGAGGTACTGCCCCAGGAGGTCTTCACGCCGGGCCATCACGGCGTGCAGATACGCGTCACTGACCGCGACGATGGTCAGGTGGGGATCCAAGACCAGATACTGGCCCGGGATGGCCTCGAAGAGACGTCGGAACGTGCCGTCGGGGAGCTCTACCCCTCGGAAGAAGGAATCCTGAGAGTTCCCGCCTGGGTTCGCATGCTCTGCCATCCCCCTGTGGATAAGGCAGCCTCGGAGTGGCTACCAGCCAGAAGCGAGGCGCGGCCTGCCTGTCCGCCTTGGGCCGCTCAAGCGGACGCTTCCTCGCTGGCCACAAGGGAACGGCTCACGTTTCCAGCACTGCGGACAGGCAACCAGGCGATGGGCTGTGAGTCCGCCCTCGGTCCTCTTGGGCATACCGAGCGTGCGAGAAGGCGTGTGCCCGCTCACCACTCCGGGATGGGCGTGGCGCGAGGAGTCCCGAGGATCTCCAGGGTGCGCAGCGCCACCTGGATGAGCGTCTGCGCGCACGGCTCACAACCCCCGGCACAGCACCGGGGCCAGTGGCCCTCGGGGTTGCGCAGCAGAGGCCGGACACAGGCCTCGTAGTAGGAGGGGAAGGCCAGTTCCTCGCTGGCTCGGCGGAGCGCGGAGTTCATCTGCTCTTCGGTGAGATCGGCCACGGGCCTATTTAAAGCACGCCTTGGGCGGGAGGGCGCGCCCTGTGAAGGGGAGGTGGAGGCCAGGGAATGATGAAGCTCAGACTTCCTCGTCGGGCAGGAGCGTGCGCAGCAGCTCGTCGTCGGGGCCAGCCGGGCGCCAGCCGGGCGGCGGTGGCCTGGCGAGCAGCGCATCACCGACCTGCCTTACGCGCTCTTTATGAGTTTCCGGCGTGTAGGCCATCCACGAGCCGAGCGCCTCGGCAACGTCGAAACGGTTGGCGTCGTCCAGCACGGCCGGCCAGCCGTCGGGGACACTCTGGGACCACAGTCGCACAAACACGTCGCGCACGAAGCGCGAGACCTGCTTGCGTCGCTCCGCCTCGGCGAGCAACCCACTCAACACCTGCACTCCGGCGACATCGTCCTCGCCCAGTTCCTCAGCCAGTAAGTGCAGCGGGACGCAAGGGCGCGCATCAGCGAAGGCGGTGAGCGAATCATAACCCCGTTCGCGGACTCGCTCGTACAGGCGCACCTTCCAGCCGCCCTCCCAGGCATGTCCGTCGCTCATGGACCGCTCCACCGGGTGAAATTCATCGGGATGTCATAGTCCTTCATCCGCTTCGCGACTGTTCTCAGGATTTCGTTCGGCGTCAACATCCGGCCTACCCGGGTCTCGGCTTCGCGCAGTGCCTCCATGATCATCCGATTCCATTCACCGGGCCATGTGCGACCGAGGCGCCAGTTCCCACCGCCGTGGATTGCCTGGTGGCGTGACTGCTCCAATCTGACGCAGAAACGGTCGATGCTCATCTCGCCAGTGAAGCCGCGCTTCTCGAACCACTCGCGGAACTCTCGCGGCAGGACGTGGTGCTCCGGTGGCTCGGCCATGCCGGCCCCCGCTCTGCCCGTCACCCTCATGCCCCGCACTTCGGGCCCGTCGCCGAGCGCGTCGCGCACGCCCCGCGGCAGGTCCTGCTTCGCTTCGGCCATCAGCACCTGGCCGGCGTGAATCCGGACAGCGGCGCTGACGACGGGAACGGAGATGACACCCGCCTGCACGAGCCGGCGCATCATCTCCACCCACTCGGCGGACACGACAATCCGCGTGCCCATCATCACGCCGTTGCTTCCCACCACGAGGCCCACGCCAAGCGTGGCGGGAGCGGCCGATGGGGACAGCCGGGGCAGTGCCATCTTCATCGCCGAGGCCGTGGTGAGCATCTCGATGAGCTCTTTCACCACCCGCATCTTCTCGAATCGCTCCGCCGCCACGCGCACGGCCTCACGGGTCGCGACGAACTCGCCAGTGAGGTGGCCCATCAGCGCGGGGAAGTCTATCGCCGCTGCCTCCACCTGCGCTGGCTCCAGGGAGGCGAGCGCCGTCATGGTGGGCGCGAGCATCGTCTGCAAGCGGTCCATGTGCCAGAACAGCCGCTCCACGCTGTAGTAGGGGCACTGCTGGAGCACGACGTCGGCGAGGTTGAGGAAGTCCAGCCATGCGGCGAGCAGGAGGGAGCCCAACATGGCGGACTGGAGCCGTGAGCCGCCGAGGCGCAGGAGAGCGAGCTGCATGTCCGGGTCCTCCACCTCCGAGGCCGTGTCGGACAGCCTGATGGCAGCGGCGAGCTCTGCATCAATCCATCGCAGTTGGCGTTCGCCATGAGCGACCAAGGGGATGAACAGGTCGGCGTGTCGGCCGGCGATGCCTGGTTTGCTGTCCTTGAGTCTCGAGAGCTCGCCGGAAATGCGGCGGGTGGAGCCAGACACGTCGCCAACGGCACCGAGAAACGCGAGCCGGGCCACCATGGCGCTCTGGCGCACAGCCCCCGCAGCGTCAGGGGGGACCGCGCCCCCAGCAATTCCCACCACGCGGCCAGGGTCCGCCGCCGTCACGGCTTCACGAGAGACCCGACGATGGGGCAGCCGTTCCGGCGCCTTGATCTCCGGCACCAGGGGTGGGGGTGAGGCGAGGCCGTGCGGAAGCTCAACGCTCGACCCCTCCGCTGAAGCGGGCGCGGCAGCCTTGCGCGGCATGTAGCGCAGGTTCATCCCCATGCCGGGCGGTGGCGTCAGCGACGCGCAGCCAGTGAATAGCAGGCTCATGGCGAGCAGCAGCCACGCCCACGGGGCCCGCGGCGAGTCAGCGCGCATGGGACAGCGCCGACCAAAGGCACCTCGCGTCGCAGGGTCTGCAACCCAGCCTGACTGCCACCTTGGACTGTTCGCTGAAGAAGCTTCTCTCAAGGTGGTTGGACCCAGGGCAGCTCAGAGGACTCCCATCATCAGCCCTTGATCTGTACATCGCGTGCTTGGGTTGAGACCTCGTGGACAGCAACCTTCACATCGAGGAAGTGCGCGAACGTCTCGATCTGCGTCTGCGCATGTCCGTCCAGCGGCAGGGTCCGGAATGAGCCTCCACGGGCCAGCGCGAGCAGCAGCATGAGCTGATCACACAAGTGCTCCCCCACGGGCACACCGGCCTCCAGGTAGACCCGCGCCTCCTCCGCCGCGGCCGCCGCCACGTCCTCCGCCCGCACACCCCGCTCCCCGAACGCGGTGAACACCTCGGTGACGTGCTCGCTCTCCACCTCCAGGGACAACACGTTTCCCGGCCCGGGCGCGCGCTTGAGCTCCTCCACCCGCCGCTCCGCCTCGCTCCAGCCGAGCCTGCGCCCCACCGTCTCCAGCTCCCGCTTCGCCACGTCGAAGGGCACCTGGGAGAACATCGCCGTGGCCTGCCGCCTCACCACGTTCCCCCGCTCCAGCAGGTGCAGCGGCTTCAGCGGCGCGGGCTGCACGCTCACCCGGAACTTCCCTCCCCCCGCCGGGAAGAAGCCGGGCCGGTCCAGCGTGGCCTCCACCACCGGCCCCATCCGCCGCACCAGCGGCAGGTACGCCTTCGCCAGGAAGTCGAACGGCGGCGCCGCCGGGTTGTGCGTCCCCCCCTCGAGCACCAGCGTCGATGGCCCGCTCGCGCTCAGCAGCGCCGGCAGCACCGTCTGTAGCACCAGCGTCGCGCTCCCCGCCGTCCCCACCGCGAAGTGGTACTCGCCGCACTTCAGGCTCCGCGGCCGGAACGTCAGCTCCTTCGAGTGCAGCTCCGCCCCCTCCAGCTCCGCGTCCCCCACCGCCGCCGCCGCCTTCACCGCCGTCAGGTGCTGGCGCAGCAGCCCCGGCTTCGAGCGCCCCGCTCGGATGTTCACCACCTGGAAGGGCGTCCCCGTCACCAACGACAGCGCCAGCGACGTGCGCAGCACCTGCCCGCCTCCCTCTCCCTTCGAACCATCGATGCGAATCATCTCCAGACCCTCCCGGAATCCACTGTGCCCACGGCCGGTAGACCCTCGTCCGGACGTTATCAGGCGTTCGCAGCCCCCTCGGACGGATGGCGCTGTCGGAGGCTGACTTCCCTTCGTCTCAGGGAGGCCACCGCAGGGCCTGCCCCAGCGGCCCCAAGGCCGCTTCCTCCAGGGCGACGAGCGAGGGCAGCTCCCAACCCGCGCCCCGCTCCCCACGCCACGCCTCGCACCACGCCAGGAAGGCCCGGAGCTGCGCGGTGTTCGGGCACACGGCGGAGCGCGCCGCCTTCGCCCGCTCCATCGCCGCGAGCGGCGCGTCTCCCAGTTCCACGAGCACGCAGAGCGCCAGCAGCGCGCTGCGGCCCACACCGTGCTCGCAGTGGATGAGCACCCGCTCTCCCCGCTCCAGTCGCGCCACCGCCCAGGCCACGCCCTCGCGCAGCAGGGGCTCCGCGATGGCCTGGTGGTCGAGCGTCGGGAGGTGCAGCAGGCTCATCCCGTGCCCGGCGAGCAGCTCCGCGTCGTCACACGCCTCCTGGCGGCAGTCGATGACGTGGCGCACCTTCAAGGTGTTGGCCAGGTACGGCACCGCGTCGGGCGCAAAGGCACGCCCCAGCCCCAGCAAGGGCACCAGCCAGTCGACGCGACAGGCCCTGGCCCGCGCCCGCGACATGCCACTCTGGCCTTCCATCAGCAGCCCCCCATTGAACGCGACCTGGTCTTCTCCCAGCCACCCGCGAAGGGTAGCCTGGAACGGGTCGAGCACGCTTCACCCCCCCTCTGGCGCATGAGGTCCCCATGACAGACGCGTGCGCTCCGAGCACTTCCTCGACGAGGACCCTGACCTTCCGCCTCTCCGCCTGGTCGAGTCAGGGACAGCGCGGCGCAGAATGACCGGCTCCTCCAGGCCCCCCTTCCCCGGAGGGCTCCTGGTGGCGGTGATGGATGGAGTGGGCAAACACAAACACGCGGGTGTCGCCTCCAAGGCGGTCCGGCGTGCGCTGGACGAATACATCGCCCAGAGCGCGAACGTGGCCCGAGCGACTCCCGTCACCGCGCTGCATCAGGCATCGGCCCGGGCCATCGCCGCGCTGGTGGACACGCTCGGCTCCACCACCTGCACCACGCTCCTGCTGTTGGAGGATGGGCGCATCGCCGTGGGTCATGTCGGGGACTCCGCGGCCTTCCGTTGCCGCGCGGGCGAGCTCTCCGTCCTCAGACAACAGCACCGCGCTCCTGGTGCGCGTGGGGGCTTCCCGCAAATAGCGACACCCGCTCCCTCATCCTAGTGGCCGAAGCCTCGGAGAGAGCGGGCGTCTCGATGTGTCTATCCCCTCATGTCTTTCCTCCCCTGCTGGCCATGCTGGGCTATCCCTTCACGCACACGACCTGACGCAGCGTGTGCACCACATCCACCAGGTCCGCCTGCGCCTTCATCACCACGTCAATCGGCTTGTAGGCCGCGGGCGTCTCGTCAATCACGTCCACGTCCTTGCGGCACTCGATGCCCTCCGTCGCCTTCGCGTGGTCCTCCAGCGAGAAGCGCCGCTTGGCCGCCTCGCGCGACATCACCCGGCCCGCGCCGTGGCTGCACGAGTGGAAGGCCTCCGCGTTCCCCTTCCCTCGCACGATGTACGAGCGCGCCCCCATGCTGCCGGGGATGATCCCCAGGTCCCCCTCGCGCGCCCGCACCGCGCCCTTGCGCGTCACGAAGACGTTCTTCCCGTAGTGGTGCTCGCGCGCCACGTAGTTGTGGTGGCAGTTCACCGCCGCCTCGGTGAGCTCGAACTGGGGCAGCTCCCCGCTCGCCTTCAGCGCCTGCACCACCGAGCGCAGCATCAGCTCGCGGTTCATCGCCGCGTACTCCTGCGCCCAGCTCACCGCGTGGATGTAGTCCTCGAAGTGCTCCGTCCCCTCGGGCAGGTACGCCAGGTCCTGCTCGGGCAGGTGGATGAAGAAGCGGCGCATGTCCTCCTTCGCCAGCTCGATGAAGTGGCTCCCAATCCGGTTACCCACCCCGCGCGAGCCGCTGTGCAGCATCAGCCACACGTGGCCGGCCTCATCCAGGCACACCTCGATGAAGTGGTTCCCCGTCCCCAGCGTCCCGAGGTGCCCGAGGTCCGGGCCCCGGTCGATGTGCGGGTGCTTCGCGATGATGGCGTCATAGCCGGGCTTCAGGCGCGCCCAGGCCTCCCGGTGCATGGCCGGCGCGTCCTGCCACGCGCCCCGGTCGTTGCGGCGCCCGTTGTCGGTGCGGCCGTGCGGCACCGCCGCCTCGATGGCCGAGCGCACCTTGCCGAGCGAGTCCGGGAGCTGCTCGGCGCGCAGCGTGGTGCGCACGGCGATCATCCCGCAGCCGATGTCCACGCCCACCGCGGCCGGAATCACCGCGCCCGCCGTCGCCACCACGCTGCCCACCGTGGCCCCGTTACCGCGGTGCACGTCCGGCATCACCGCCACCCACTTGTGGATGAAGGGCAGGGCCGCGATGGCCCGGAGCTGCTTCTTCGCCTCGTCCTCGAACGGCACGCCCACCGTCCACGCCTTGATGGGCACCCCACCCGACTCGTTCGACAGCACCTCGTAGTTGCGCGGCGTCTGCATGACCTGCTCCTTCGGAATCCGTCCGCCCGGTCCGTGCCGGGCACGCGAGGGGGTAGAGCAGCCCGCGTGCCAACCCCCGTCCCGAGGGGAGGCGCGAGGGACCTGCCCTTTTTCCTATCTCCCAGGCTAAAGTCGTATCCGCATGGCGAAGACGCAGGCGCGCGAGACGGTCGTCATCGGGATGCTGGGCACCATCCTCGACACGGGGCGGGGCCCGAAGCGTTGGGAGAAGTGGCGCCCCTCCGTGGGGCTGTGTCAGCAGGAGGACCTGCTGGTGCACCGGCTGGAGCTGCTCCACCCCAGCGCCCATGCCGAAATGGCGCGCCAGGTGGCCGAGGACATCGCCCAGGTGTCACCCGAGACGCGGGTGCGCCTCACGGTGCTCGACATCCAGAACCCGTGGGACCTGGAGGAGACGTACGCGGCGCTGCTCGACTACGCGAAGGCCTACCCCTTCCAGCCCGAGCAGGAGGACTACCTCGTCCACATCACCACCGGCACGCACATCGCCCAAATCACCATGTTCCTCCTGGCCGAGAGCCGGCACCTGCCCGCCCGGCTCATCCAGACGTCCCCGCCCGCGGGCGGCAGGGACCATGGCGGCCCGGGCGGCCATGCCATCATCGACCTCGACCTGTCGAAGTACGACACGCTGGCCCAGCGCTTCCAACAGGAGCAGCGCGAGGGCCTGTCCTTCCTCAAGGCGGGCATCGACACGCGCAACCCCGCCTTCAACCGGCTCATCGAGCGCATCGAGCAGGTGGCCACGGGCTCTCGCGCGCCGCTGCTGCTCACCGGGCCCACCGGGGCCGGCAAGTCGCAGCTCGCCCGGCGCATCTACCAGCTCAAGAAGACGCGGCGGCACGTGAGCGGCCCCTTCGTGGACATCAACTGCGCCACCCTGCGCGGGGACGGGGCCATGTCCGCGCTCTTCGGCCACGTGAAGGGCGCCTTCACCGGGGCGCTGGCGGATCGGCCGGGGCTGCTGCGCCAGGCGCACGGCGGCGTGCTGTTCCTCGACGAGATTGGCGAGCTGGGCGCGGACGAACAGGCCATGCTGCTGCGGGCCCTCGAGGACAAGCGCTTCCTGCCCGTGGGCTCGGACAGGGAGGTGGAGAGCGACTTCCAGCTCATCGCCGGCACCAACCGGGACTTGCTGGCCGAGGTGGAGCGCGGGCGCTTCCGGGAGGACCTGCTGGCGCGCATCAACCTGTGGACCTTCCGGCTGCCGCCCCTGCGCGAGCGGCCCGAGGACATTCCCCCCAACCTCCTCTACGAGCTGGACCAGGCCTCCCAGGCCATGGGGATGCGGGTGACGATGAACAAGGAGGCACAGGAGCACTTCCTGCGCTTCGCCACCTCGCCCGAGGCGCGCTGGAGCGGCAACTTCCGGGACTTGAACGCGGCGGTGCTGCGCATGGCCACGCTCGCCCCGGGCGGGCGCATCACCCGCGAGGGCGTGGACGAGGAGCTGGAGCGGCTGCGCGCCGCGTGGACCCGGAGCGGGCCCCGACAGGAGGCGGCGGTGGACCTCGTGCCGCAGGTGCTCGGGGAGGAGCGGGCGGCGGAGCTGGACCGCTTCGACCGGGCCCAGCTCGCGGAGGTGCTC
>NZ_DASVSO010000117.1:0-4777 GCF_036388035.1 Archangium sp. | reverse complement strand
GCCGAGGATGGTCTTCCCCGCCCCGGGCGCGCCGGTCACCATGTAGGTGCCCCCGTGCATCCACCCGCCCTTCAGGACAGTGTCCAGGCCGGCGGATCCGGTGGGGACCCGTCGGACGGGCTCCTCGGAGAGCTCGGCTTCGTTCACGCTCACTGCTCCTCTCGCCGCGGGGGCTGGCCCCGGACACTATCCGCCCTGATTGGAAAATGAGGTTTTTTCCGCTGCGAGTGTCCGAAGGTGCCCGAACGTTCAGGGGATGGAGTGTTGGCTCTCAGACACTCCCTTGGAGCCGCTCGCGCAGCACGTGTTTCTGCACCTTGCCGAGCGCGTTGCGGGGCAGGGCCTCCACGAAGACGACGCGCCGCGGCTTCTTGAAGCTCGCGAGCCGGTCCTTGCACCAGTCCACCAGCACCTGGGCCTCGGGGGCGGGCTGGCCGGTGGGGGGGACGACGACGGCCACCACCTGCTCGCCGAAGTCCGCATCCGGCAGGCCCAGCACCGCCACCTCGGCGACGCCCGGGTGCGAGGCGAGCACCTCCTCCACCTCGCGCGGGTACACGTTGAAGCCGCCGCTGATGATGAGCTCGCGGGCGCGGCCGGTAATATGGAAGTAGCCGTCCGAGTCCCGCAGGCCCAGGTCTCCGGTGCGAAACCACCCCTCGGGGTCGAAGGACTCGGCGGTGGCGTCCGGGCGCTGCCAGTAGCCGGCGAAGACGTGGGGGCCGCGCACTTCAATCTCCCCCGTCTCTCCGGCGGGCAGGGGCTGGCGGGTGCGCACGTCCACCACCCGCGCCTCCTGGCCGGGGTAGGGCATGCCCACGGTGCCGGGGCGCCGCTCGCCCTCGTAGGGGTTGGTGGTGTTCATGAGGGTCTCCGTCATGCCGTAGCGCTCGAGGATGCGCTGGCCGAACGTCTCCTCCACCTCGTGGAAGAGCTGGGGGCTGAGCGGGGCGGAGCCGGAGACGAGCAGCCGGAGGGCACGGGGGCGGAGGCCGGTGCGGCGCGCCTCCTCGACGAGCCGGCCGTACATGGTGGGCACGCCGAAGAACATCGTCAGCGAGGCGTCGTCGCGCAGGGCGGAGAGCACCTCGGAGGCGACGAAGCGGCGGCGCAGGTCCACGCTGCCGCCGGAGTAGAGCGTGCCGTGCAGGCCCACCATGAGGCCATGGGTGTGGAAGAGGGGCAGGGCGAGCAGGAGCCTGTCGGAGGCCGTCCAGCGCCAGGCCTCGGTGACGGCGCGCACGTTGGCGAGCAGGTTGCGGTGCAGCAGCATGGCGCCCTTGGAGCGGCCGGTGGTGCCCGAGGTGTAGCCGAGCACGGCGAGCTGCTCGCCCTGGGGCAGGGGAGGGGAGACGGTGGGGTCGCCCTCGGCGAGGAGCGCGTCGAAATCGACGGTGGGCCAGGGCACGGGCGCGGGAGTGGGCTCCCCGGTGACGAGCCACTCCAGCGCGGGGAGCTGGGCCTGGAGGGGCGCGAGCTCGGCGGCGCCCGAGGCCCCGGTGACGCAGGCGCGGGCCCCGGAGTCGGCGAGGATGTGGCCGAGCTCCACCTGGCGGTACTGCGTGTTGACGAGGACGACGACGCCGCCGGCGGACTGGGTGCCCAGGTAGGAGACGACGAAGGCGGGGCTGTTCTCCAGGAAGAGGGCCACGCGCTCCCCGGGTTTCAGCCCTCGGCGCTGGAGGGCGCTGGCGAAGGCGGCGACGTCGCGGGCGAGCTGCCCGGCGGTGAAGCGGCGCTGCTCGAAGTCCAGGACGGGTCGCTCGGGCGCCTGGCGGGCCCGGGTGAGGAAGGTCTCGAGGAGGGAGGACGCCATGGGCGCGGAAGGTACTTCCGGCGGGCCCGTTCCGCATCCGTGTTCCGCACCGCGCTGCCCGCTCGTTCTCCTGGGGCGCGGTGGCCCGCCAGGGAGGACTACTTCTTGTATTCGAAGGGATACGGTAGGGAGCGGGCGGGTAGCTGCTTCTGGAGTTGGTACAGCCTGGAGTAGAGCGTGACAGGCGGCTCTGGTGAGTCGGGGAACCGCTTGGAGTGCACGGCGATGGCCTGTTCGTAGAGACGAACCGCCTCCGGGATGTTTCCCCGAAGGACGGCGAGTTCCCCACTCATCGCCAGACCATCAATGCTTTCCGGGTCTTCCGCGAGGTGGGCCGCGATGACACGCGCTGCCTCGTCGACCTCCCCACGAACGAGGTGGAAGTCGCTGAAGACCATCATCTTCTGTTCCTTGAACTCCAGGGACAGCGGGGTGGGCTCGTCCAAGAGCGTCAACAGGACCGCAGGGGAGCGCACGGTGCCCTTCCATGCTCCTTCCGGTGTTGCGTCTCCGGAGGTGAGGACAGCGGCAATCCTGTACTGGCCAGACGCCAGCTTGGATGCTTCAGCGGGTGAGAGCGTCCAGAGCAGCTCGCCTGCGTGCTCCATGTCGAGCGTGAGGCTGGAGGGCGGTCGCTCGAGGAGCGTGACGGGCCATGTTGATACCGTGCCCGACTCCCCTGTCACCTCCAATTGAAAGAGGTCCGCCCAGCTCGAAGGTGCCGCCACGATGAGGGGGGGGACCGATGGGGGCCGCTGGCCAAGCCGCATCGCGCTGGGATGGGTGATGGATGCTTCGATGACGAGTGGCCATCCGCGATAGCTCGTGAGTTCTGCGGTTTGGTTGATTGAGACAGAAAGACGCGGTTTGGGTGGCGGCTTGGTTGACTTTGTCGTGGAAACGTTTGGTCGTATGGGGGCCTGTGGCTTCGGAACCGGCGGCTCCTGATGCTTGCCGTCATCACCCCAGCACAAACTGGCCCCCAAGTATGCGCAGAGGGCCGTAACAACGATGAGCGAGCGACAATTCATGGGCCCTTGACGTCGAGGATGCTTGTGGAGATGTGGCTGACGAGAGCTGCCAGGCGGTGAAGCTCTGCTCCCCGGGAGACAGGGGAGACCACCGGCGAAGACCATGTGGCTATTTTTTGTAGAGGTACTCGAGGGGAGGAGGTGGGTACTGGGACGGTAGCTGCTCTCGGAGTTGGCGCAGCCTGGAGTATAGTTCAATGGGGGGTTCGGGCGAGTCGGGGAACCGCTTGTCATGCGCGTCAATGGCCTGCTCGTAAGCGCGGATCGCCTCGGGGATGTTTCCCCGCACAATGGCGAGCTCTCCACTCAGCGCCAGGCCAGCAATACTTTCCGGATTCTCGGAGAGGTGCTCCGTGATGATACGCGCTGCTTCGTCGACTTCACCGCGAATGAGATAGAAGCGGCTGAAGACCCGCAGTTTTGCCTCCTTGACCACCGGGGGCATGGGGGCAGGCTCGTCGAGGAGGCTCATGAGAACTGGATTCGAGCGCGCGGTGCCCTTCCACGCTCCTTCCGGCGTTGCGTTTCCGGCAGTGAGGACAGCGGTAACCCTGTAGTGGCCAGACGCCAGCTTGGCTGCATCCGCAGGTGAAATCGTCCAATAAAGTTCGCCTGCCTGCTTCAAATCGAGGTCGATGCTGGAGGGTGACCGATAAAGGAGTACGAAAGGCCAGGCCAGTTCCGCGCCCGATTCCCCTTTCACCTCGAGGTGGAAGAGGTCTGACCAACTCGACGGCGCCGCCAGCTTGAGGGGGGAGACCGACGCAGGCTGAGCACCCAACTCCATCGCGCTCGGGTGAGTGATGATGGCTTCGATGACGAGTGGCCATCCACGGTAGCTGTTGAGCTCTGCCGTCGTGTTGACCGTGATGGATAGACGTGGTTGCGGTGGCGGCTTGGTCCGCTTTGTCGTGGAGACGGTCGGTCGTATGGGGGCCTGTGGTGTTGGGGCGGGCGGCTCTATCTGCTTGCCGTCGTTGCCCCAAGACGAGCAGGCCCCTAAGGATACGGAGAGGGCCGTCATGAAAGCGATTGAGCGGAAGCTCGTGGGCACTCTAGCGTGGAGCATGGTTGTCGAAGAAGTCATTCACACATACTTGGTGGAGGCAATTGCCTCGATTGGGTGCGGCATCCCCATAGCGAGGGTGAGGAATGCGACCAGGAGCGTTGATATTTGTTCCTGTGCGGCTGGTGCAGAGCGCCTGCCCTAGTGTCTCGGGATCTGACGGAAAAAGGCGGTACTTGGGGTCCGCCACCGAGACAGTCGCGTGTGCAAAGGCATAGCGCATGAGACATCCCACGTTGCCGCTGTGCTGCCCACCCGTCTTGGCTATGTAGACCTTGAATGGTAGTTTGGCAGAGGGAATAAAGAATTCATTCATCGCAGGGGTGTCGTCGAAAAGGCGTAGAGGTTTCGTTGTACCTGCGGGGGACACTTCCGCGATATCTGCACCATCCGCTTGCCATTCGACCTCCTTTAGGTCTACGTCGCCATGGTGATAGATATTGTTGGTGTGTCCCAGTTCGTGGGCGATAGCAGTATCAAACTGCCGGTCCGGAATTTTTCCTTGGGTCGGGATTAGTACACCTCCAGAACCCAACTTGAGCGTGCGGCTTTGGCGGGTATAGGTGGGGGGGAACTCCACCTGAATAACATTTTTGGGAACCGTTGGGCCTTTTGTCCGGGTGCGTGTAAAGGGCACCTCTCGTTCGGTTTCGACGAGCCGCACCATTTTCACCAAGTGCTGATCGACCCGATGAAGGCGTGCATCGGGATGGGATTGGAAGTTGATGACACGATCCTTTCCCGTTTCGATGGAGGCGCGAATATCATGTATTGCAAGGCCCGAGGCATTGGCGTAAATGCCAAGTCCTGGCTTTGCCTCGTCGCCAATGAGGTTGTAGACGAAGAAATCTCGCTTGTTCGGAG